>JADFOJ010000002.1 GCA_022562915.1 Planctomycetota bacterium
TTGTGCATCTACGAAGCAGGGCAGGCCGTGATCACGGGAAGCCGACGCTCGTCTGGTACGGGCTGCACGATGACTTCCCACGGCTGCTCGCCGCGCCGGCATTCGATCATCCATCGGCTCTCCAGCACATCTCGATGATACCCGGTCGGGGAGTAAAGGGGACAGGGAGTAAAGGGGACAGATCTATTTGTTACACGGATACGACCACAGTTGCAGAGCGACGGGTGTCCGCCGTATAACAAATAGATCTGTCCCCTTTAGACCGGCGACGCGACGCTTCCGACGGCGTTCAGCAAGGTCCGGGCGCGTTGCTCGATTCGATCGAAGCGCCCGGCCGCGACGTCGTCTGGATCGAACAACGGCGCGACGAAGCCGACGGCGAATGCCCCTGCAGCAAGGTACTCCGCGGCGTTGGAGTCATCCACGCCGCTGGTGGGAACGATCCGCAGGAACGGCATCGGCCCCATGCACGCCTTGACGTACGGCGCGCCGATACCCGGGGCGGGGAACAGCTTCTGGAGCTGGGCACCCGCCCGGTACGCCCGGAGCATCTCCGTCGGCGTGTGCGTGCCGGGCATCACGGCGACACCCAGGGACTTCGCGGCATCGATGACCAGTTCGTCCACGACCGGTGACACGAGGAACCGCGCGCCCGCCTCCACCGCGCGATCGGCGTCCTCGGTCGTGAGCACCGTCCCGGCCCCGACCACGATGCCCGGCCGCCCGGCGAACTCGCCGATGAGTTCCAACGCCCCCGGCGTGGTGAGGGTGAACTCGATCACCTCGAAGCCGCCGCGCACGGCGGCCTCCATCGCCGGCTTGGCGGCGTCCGCGATCGGGGTCCGCAGGATCGCGGACGCCCGGCGGGTCTCCAGGAATGCCAGGAACTCTTCTGGACGCATGAGGCGGACTCCTACGTGCGGGGAACGAGGCCGGTCTCATCAATGTAGCGCGCATGATCCACCGTGGCACCCCGTCGGTACCTCCGCGCTATCATGCTGGCCCGTCGGCACCAACGACCTTGTAACGGAGGCTTCTCATGCTCTTTCTACGACCACGGACCCACGCGGCGGCGCTCTGCCTGCTGCTGACAGCGACCGCCGCGAACGGGCAGGCCACCCGGCCCGCCTCCCCGCCGGTGCAACCGATCGCCTACGCACTGTTGACCACCAGCATGGGCGACATTCTCATCGAGCTCAACGGTCTGAAGGCGCCGATCACCGTCGCCAACTTCCTGTCCTACGCGGACAAGGGGTTCTACGACGGCACGATCTTCCATCGCGTCATGTCGAACTTCATGATCCAGGGCGGCGGCATGACGCCGGACTTGACCAAGAAGACCACCGATCCGCCCATCAAGAACGAGTGGCGCAACGGCCTCAAGAACACCCGGGGCACGATCGCCATGGCACGGACTAGTGCGCCCGACTCGGCGACGGCGCAGTTCTTCATCAACGTCAACGACAACGCCAACCTCGACATGCCCAGTGGCGGCGCCGCCTACGCCGTCTTCGGGAAGGTCGTCGCCGGCATGGACGTCGTCGAGAAGATCAGGACCGTGGATACCGGCATGAAGAACGGCCGCGCTAACGTTCCCATCGAGACCATCGTGATCGAGAAGGTCCGGCAGATCAGTAAGGATGACGCGCGCAAGCGAATCAGGGCCGCGAAGAAGCCGCCGACGAGCCGGCCGGGATAAGTCGCCACGTTCTTGAAGAGCTGTCTCGAGCTGGGTGGCACGGTCGAGGGCGCGAAGCGACCTCGCCCGTGGTGCGACGTACGAAGACACGGTCGAGCAAGCTCGACCGTGCCACCCACCATTAGAGGCTACGCCGCGATGGCGGGTTGCGCGACGGGTGCGCCGCATTCGGAGCAGACGCCCGTGGTGTTGCCGGTCAGGTCGTACCGGCACTCGGTGCAGTTGGGCGCAACGATCCCCGTGAACACCGGGTGATCGGCGTACTTTCGCAGGACGACCCGGGTGCCGGCCCAGCCGTCACCGATCCTGTGCCCGCGGCCCAGCGAGAAGGCCACGATCAGCGGCATGGGCGGCACCAGCAGAACCAGGTTGCGCTTCAGCGACATGACAAAGCCGGCCGGGCGTTCCGTGGCCAGGTCGATCACCCGCACGCCGCAGATCATCTTGCCGGGTGAGTACCCGCCGAAGCCGTCCTTCATGAACAGCACCAGCGGCGCCAGGACGTAGATGCCCACGACCAGGACCGTCGTGACGACCGGCTGCGGCGCCCGCCACCAGGCGAGCAGGAGTATCGCGGCAACTGCGGCGACGGACGAGACCAGGTACCACACGGCCCAATCGAGGATGAATGCGAGCTGTCGCCGGCTCGCGAAGCCGTTGCGACAACGCCGGCAGACCATCACACCGTAGAGAGGCTTGAACGCTCGAGGTTTGCCGAACCGGCGGCACAGCGGGCAGACGGTGCTGGTCATGACAGGGCCTCCGAGACTCCAACTCCATCGGTGCCGGGCCGGGATCGCTGGAGGACGCGGTCCTCGCGGGGAGGACTCTTTAAGGAAACCCGGGCGAGAAACCCTCGTGTGGTGCCGATAAAGTGGGACCCCCCCACGGATAGAGAGCCCGTGCCAAAGAAGAGCCAGATCGTCATCGTTGCCAACAGGCTGCCGTTCCACCGCGTCCGGCGCGGCGGTACGTCCGAGTGGGCGACGAGCCCCGGCGGACTGGTGTCGGCCCTGACGCCGGTGCTCAAGAATCGGACCAGTTGCTGGATCGGCTGGGCAGGCGCCGCCGGGGCGGCCCCGGACCCCTTCGAGCACGAGGGCATTCACAACCACCCCGTGCGCCTGAGCCGGGACGAGTTGGAGACCTTCTACGAGGGATTCTGCAACCGGACGCTGTGGCCGCTGTACCACGATGCCGTGCGCACGCCGGAGTACCGGCGGCGGTGGTGGCGGCCGTACGTGGAGGTGAACCGCCGGTTCGCCGAGGCCGCAGCCGGCCAGGTCGCCCGTGGCGGGACGGTGTGGATCCACGACTACCACCTTCAGCTTGTCCCGGCCATCATTCGAGAGCTGCGCCCCGACGTCCGGGTCGGGTTCTTCCTGCACATCCCCTTTCCGCCGCAGGAACTCTTCTCGCAGCTCCCGTGGCGGCAGCCGATCCTGGCGGGCCTGCTCGGCGCGGACGTGGTGGGTTTCCAGACCAGGGGCGGCGCCCAGAACTTCTCCAGGCTCTGCCGGCGGTACGCCGGGGCCGAGGGCACGCGCGACGAGCTGTCGTTCGACGGGCGAACGATCCACCCCGGCGCGTACCCGGTGTCCATCGACGTGGACCGGTTCGAGGCGCTGGCCGCGTCCGAGGCGGTCCAGCGGCGCACCGCGGAGTTCCGCCAGCGCCTCGGCACCGACCGCAAGATCATCCTGGGCGTCGATCGCATGGACTACACCAAGGGAATCGACATCCGGCTGCACGCCTACCGCGGGCTGCTGCGATCCGAGCGGATCACACTCGATGAGTGCGTGTTCGTCCAGGTCGCGGTCCCCAGCCGCGAGCGGGTGGAGCAATACGGTGAGCTGCGATCGCACGTCGAGCGCCTCGTCGGCGAGATCAACGGGGAGTTCGGCGAGCTGGGTCGCACGCCCATCCACTACCTGCACCGCAGCCTGCCCGTCGAAGAGCTGGTGGCGCTGTACCTGGCGGCCGACGTCATGCTGGTCACGCCGCTTCGCGACGGGATGAACCTCGTGGCCAAGGAGTACGTCGCGGCCCGCACCGACAACACCGGCGTGCTCGTGCTCAGCGAGTTCACCGGCTCGGCGCAGGAGCTGCAGTCGGCGCTGCTGGTGAATCCACACGACATCGACGGGCTCGAAGCCGCGCTGTACACGGCGCTGCACATGCCGCCGCGCGAGCAGCAGGATCGCATGAAGACGCTCCGCCGGGCGCTGCGTCGCAACGACGTCTTTCACTGGGCGAACCGGTTCCTGGACACGCTGGCGGCATGAACGACATCGACCGCCATCTCCAGCGGATCGCCCGGGTGCCCGTGCTCCTGGTGGCGTCCGACTACGACGGCACGATCGCGCCCATCGTGGCGGACCCGGACCGGGCCCGGCCGCAGCGGGAGTCGATCGTGGCGCTGCGACGCCTCTCGGCGTTGCCGCAGACGCACGTGGCAGTCATCTCCGGGCGGGCGCTGGTGGACCTGGCCCGCCTCACCGGGCTGCCGGAGGACGTTCACCTGGTGGGCAGCCACGGCAGCGAGTTCGATCTCGACTTCGCCACGAACCTGCCGCCGGAAGCCGCCGCGCTGCGCGAGCGCATCGCGTCGGAGCTCACCGCCGTCGCCGCCGACGTGGACGGTCTGCTCATCGAGACCAAGCCGGCGAGCGTCGCGTTCCACTACCGCAACGCGGACCCGCTCAAGGCAGCCGACGCGCTCAAGGCCGTGCTCGACGGCCCGGCGTCCCTGGAGGGCGTGTTCACCAAGCACGGCAAGAAGGTTGTCGAGCTCGGCGTGGTCGCGACGAACAAGGGCCGCGCCCTGGAGACGATGCGTCACCGCTCCGGAGCCTCGGCGGTCATCTTCTTCGGCGACGACCGGACGGACGAAGACGCCTTCGCCACGCTGGCCGGCCCCGACATCGGGATCAAGGTCGGCGACGGCGACACGGCCGCGGCGCACCGCGTGGACGGCCCCGGCGACGTCGCGAAGATCCTGGCGAGGCTCTGTGAGCTGCGGACGCAATGGCTGGACGGCGCCCAGGCCGTCGGGATCGAGCAGCACTCGATGCTCTCCGATCAACGCACGGTCGCGCTGGTGACGCCCGGCGCCCGGGTCGTGTGGATGTGCGTGCCCAGGCTCGATTCGCCGGCGCTGTTCGCCGAACTGCTCGGCGGCCCGGCGGCCGGGCATTTCTCGATTCGTCCGGCGGACGGGAGTCCGCCGCGCGAGCAGTGCTACCGGGACGGCTCGCTCGTACTGGAGACGCGCTTCGACGGTTTTGCGGTCACGGATTTCCTGGACTGCTCGCTGGGGCGACCGCGACGTCGCGCGGGGCGGTGTGAACTCGTGCGTCTCGTCGATGGTCGCGGCCGGTTCATCGTCGAGTTCGCGCCGCGGCTGGACTTCGGACGCGTGCCGACGAGGCTCTCGCAGCGCGACGGCGGGCTCGAGATCCAGGGCACGCTCGACCCCATCGTGCTCCGCTCCCCCGGCGTCCAGTGGTCGATCCACGTCGAGGGCGATCACCACACCGCCCGGGCCGAGGTCGAACTCTCCGGCACGACGCAGGTGTTCGAGCTGCGTCACGGCACCGGAAGCCTGCGCGACCCCGGCACCCCGGCGGTCGACCGGTGCCGGTTGACCGAGCGTTTCTGGTCGTCGTGGGCGGCGGGGCTTCGCATCCCGGAGATCCAGGCCGACCTGGTGCGCACCAGCGCGCTCGTTCTGAAAGGTCTGTGCTACGGCCCCACCGGCGCGATCGCCGCCGCCGCGACCACGAGCCTGCCGGAGCACATCGGCGGCGTGCGCAACTGGGACTACCGTTTCTGCTGGTTCCGCGACGGGGCCATGGCCGCGAGCGCGCTCGTCAAGCTCGGCTCGATCGCCGAGGCGATGCAGCACCTGGACTGGGTGCTGGGCGTGCTTGACAACTGCCCGTCGCCGCAGCGGCTGCAGCCGGTGTATACGGTGACGGGCGAACCGCTGGGCCCGGAGGCGGAGATCGGGGAGTTGTCGGGGTACCGCGGCAGCCGGCCGGTACGCGTCGGCAACATGGCGTCACGCCAGATCCAACTCGACGTCTTCGGTCCGATCGTCGAGCTGGTGGCGCTCCTGCTGGAACTCGATGCGCCGCTGTCCAGCCAGCACTGGCGGCTCGTGGAGGCGATGGTGTCGGCGGTCTCGCTGCGATGGAACGAGCCCGATCACGGCATCTGGGAGATCCGCCGGTCGCCGCGACACCACGTGCACTCCAAGGTCATGTGCTGGTTGACCGTCGATCGCGCGATCACCGTGGCATGCCGGTTCCTCGACCAGGATCGCGACGACTGGAAGGCGTTGCGCGACCGCATCGGGGCCGATGTCATCGAGCACGGGTTTAAACCGGAACTCAACGCGTTCACCGCTGCATACGACGGCACCGACATCGACGCCGCGGCGTTGTACGTCGGGCTCAGCGGCCTGCTGGAGCCGGACGACCCGCGGTTTGCGGGCACGGTCGAGGCGGTCGAGCGGACGCTCAGGAGCGGGCCGACCGTGTACCGCTACCGCGCCGACGACGGTCTGCCGGGGTTCGAGGGCGGCTTTCACATCTGCGCGTCGTGGCTCGTCGACGCCTACGCGCTGCTGGGCCGCCACGAAGACGCCCGGCAGTTGTTCGAGCAGATCGCCGCCCTGGCGGGCCCGACCGGGATTCTCTCGGAGCAGTATGGTCCCAGAACGAAACGGGCGCTGGGCAACGTCCCCCAGGCGTACTCCCATATCGGGATCATCGAGAACGCGGTGCGCTTGGCCCGGACGGGCTGACGCGCCCCCTCAACCGGGCTTTCCTTTGGGTCGATACTCGTTGGATGCCGTTCGGTCCGTTCGACCGGCGACCGATAACGCTGCGCCGCCACGGGAAACGCACACCAGGAGGATGGATCCACAGGCCCCGGATCCGTAAGAGGCATGCCCGAACATCACTATGACATCGACGTGGCCAGGACCCGGATCGGCCGCATCTTCCGGTACCTCCAGGAACTCCATCGGGTCAAGACGCCGCCGATCGTGGACCTGGAGAAGTACCAGTGGGGCCTGCGCCTGGAAGCGCTGCCGAACTACGAGACGATTCAACGGGGCCACGCGTTCGGGAACCTCAGGACGCTCAAGGAAGGCGCCGAGCTGCACGACGGCAACTTCCTGTTCAAGGTCGGCCGCCCCAAGGAGACCGAGTGCCCGCCGCCTTCGGTCGTCATCGAGCAATGGCTCAAGCCCGGCTGGCAGTGCGCCACCGCCGAGCCGCAGGTCCACGAACAGCGCCGCAGCAAGGCGACGGGCAAGCAGGAGGACTTCGACGCGTCCATCGAGCGCGTGCTTGCGCTGGAGGACTGGCAGGCAACCCGCAACGAGTGGGCCGCCTCGGAAAAGCACGTCCAGAGGGCGCTGGGCGTCTTCTCCAATCTCTTTGACCTGTGGGGCCGGTTCGCCCGCGAGTCGGAGAAGTACCAACTCCTACTGGCCGACGGCATCCTGTCCCTGGACGGGCCGGAAGGGCGCATCCGCCATCCGATACTGCTGCAGCGCGTGCAGTTGTCGTTCAACCCGCGGGTGCCGGAGTTCATCCTGAGGGAGTCGCGCGACAACCCCTCGCTCTACTCGCCGCTGCTGCGCTACCTGGCCGTGGACGGCAAGGACATCCACGAACTCAGCGAGATGCTGGAGCGGGACCACGTGCACCCCCTCGGCGGCGACGCCACCAGCCAGTTCTACAGGACGTTCGTGCAGCGGCTCTGGCCCGACGGCCGGTACTTCGACAACCACGACGAGATCAGGGCGCCGGAAGGCCCCTACATCTATCGCCAGCCGATGCTCTTGCTGGGACGATCCAACCAGGGATTCGCCGAGGCGATCGACCGGTACCTCCAGGTGCTGCCCACGCTGGACGAGCTGCCCGAAGCGCTGCTGCGCATCGTCGGCATCGAAACGGGCCGCGAGGCGAACGCGGGCGAGCACGAGCCCGGCGCCATCGACCTGCTGCTCACCAACGACGCCAACCCCGAGCAGGAACTGGTCATCCACCGGTTGGAGGAGACCGGCGCCGTGCTCGTGCAGGGCCCGCCGGGAACCGGCAAGACCCACACGATCGCCAACCTGATCGGTCACCTGCTCGCCCAGAAGAAGAGCATCCTGGTCACGAGCCATGCCTCCAAGGCCCTGCGGATCGTTCGCGAGAAGGTGGCCGGACCGCTGCAATCCTTGTGCGTGAGCGTGTTGCACAGTGACGAGGACAGTTCCAAGCAGCTCGAGGAGTCGATCACCGGCATTATCAATTACATCTCCTCGACGAGCGCGCGCAAGCTCAACCGGGAGATCGAGGTGTTCTCCGAGAAGCGCGACGGGCTCAAGCAGACCCACGAGGAGCTTCGCGGCGCCCTGCTCAAGGCGATGGCGGACGAGTACCGGCTGCTGGAGGTGATGGGCGAGTCGATCGCCCCGGCGGTCGCCGCCCGCACGCTCGTCGATCAGAAGGGGCTGCACGACTGGATTCCCGGCCCGGTGTCCGGCGGCGCCGAGATTCCGCTCACCCCGCAGGAACTCCGCGACGCCTATACGCTGGGCGTGACGGTCTCGGCCGAGGACGAGAAGATGCTGACCTCGGAGTTGCCGGACATCGAGCAGCTCCCGACGCCGAAGGAATTCGCGGCGCTGTTCGATGACATCAACCAGCTCGAGCGCAAGAAGCTCAAGGCCGGCTCGGAGTTCTGGGTTCACGACACCCAGACCCCCGAAATGCTCACCGAGCTCATCCAGACGATCGCCGAGACCGTCGAGGTCCTGGAGACCTCCGACGACTGGCTGCTGGAGTGCATCGATGCCGGCTCCGGCGGGCAGGGCGAGCGGGAATCGTGGATGGGGCTCGTGGACCTCATCGGCGAGTGCTGCCGGATGATCCCCGAACGCGAGGAGCTGATCCTTGCCCACGGCCCGAAGATCAAGCCCGATGCCGACTCCACCGAGTTCATGCGCATCTGCCAGCAGATCCTCGATCACCTCGGGGAGGGCAAGAAGCTCAAGAAGCTCTCGACGATGCTCAAGCCCGAGTGGCAGACCGTCATCGATTCGTGCAACGTCGATGCGGGCCCGCCGTCGCGCCGCGAGCACTTCCACGCGATCCTGAACTTCCTGGAAGTCCGCGCGATGCGCGAGGGCCTCATGCGCCGCTGGGACCGCCAGATGGGCGCGCTGGACGCGCTGAGGTCATCGGAACTGGGCCGCAAGCCCGAGAAAACCGCCAGGCAGTTCGCCGACAAGATCCAGCTCGCCCTGAAGTGGCACGATGAATGCTGGACGAAATGCCGGCGGGCCTTCGACGTCGTCGGCATCGACTTCGACCGGCTGGCCAACAAGGTTCCCGTCCAGAAATCGACGCACGGGCACATCCTCAGGATCCGCGAGGTCCTGCTGAACCACCTGCCGCCGATCCTCGACGCGCGCAAGCAGTTCGTCGAGTGGAAGCATTCGCACGGTCGGCGCGAGACGTGGCTGACCTACCTCAACGGGTTCTCGAAGAAGCAGGGCGCGCAGGAGCTCCTGAAGAACCTCAAGCTCGCCATCAAGAAGCCGCACTACGACCTGTTCGTGCAGGCGTGGACCAGGCTCAAGGAGCTGGCCGACCTGCGGCCGAGCCACGATGCCCGCATCGGGCTGCTGGCACAACTGGAGACGGTGGCCCCGGCATGGGCGCAGGCACTGCGCGACCGCACCGCGCCGCACAATGCCGGCGAGGTGCCGGGAGACGTCAAGGCGGCGTGGAAGTACCGTCAGCTCCAGCAGATGCTGGACACCATCGGCAAGACCGATCTCGACGGGCTTCAGCACCAGCTCACCGCGGTGCGGGACCAGCTTCACGAGGTCACGGCCCAGTTCGTCGAGGCGCTTGCCTGGCTCGCCCAGCTCGAGCGCACCGGCCTCAAGCAGCAGCAGGCACTCAACGGGTGGCTCGGGCTTCACAAGAAGATGGGCAAGGGAACCGGCAAGCAGGTGGGGCGCCTGCGCGAGGAGGCCCGCAAGACGCTCGCCGAATGTCGCGGCGCCGTCCCGGTGTGGATCATGCCCATGTCGCGCGTCATCGAGAGCTTCGACCTGGCGACGACGCGTTTCGACGTGGTCATCGTCGACGAGGCGAGCCAGTCCGACGTGCTCGGCCTCGTGGCGTTCGCACTGGGCAAAGAGGTCGTGGTGGTCGGCGACCACGAGCAGGTCAGCCCCTACGCCGTCGGGTACAACACCGACACGATCCAGGGGCTCATCGACGAGATGCTCGAGGACATCCCCAACAAGCAGCTGTATGACGGCCGCACGAGCGTGTACGACCTTGCCCGGCAGTCCTTCGGCGGGACGATCCGCCTGCTGGAACACTTCCGCTGCGTTCCGGACATCATCCAGTTCAGCAACCAGCTCTGCTACAACGGCGAGATCCGTGCGTTGCGCGAGGCCTCGGCGAGCCTGATCGAGCCGCATCTGATCGCCCACGCCGTCAAAGGCTGCAAGGCGGTCAACAAGGTCAACAAGGACGAAGCGATCGAGATCGCGACGATCGTCTCGGCGATGTGCCGGCTGGAGGAATACGAGGACTGCACCATCGGCGTGATCTCGATGGTCGGGACCGAGCAGGCGCTGTACATCGACTCGATCCTGCGCCAGCGACTGACCGTCTCGGAGTACCAGAAACGCCGTCTGCTGTGCGGCAACGCCTCGCAGTTCCAGGGCGACGAGCGCGACGTCATCATCCTGTCGATGGTCGATTCGCCGTCCCCCAGGGGCAAGGCGCTGCCGCGGCGGCAGCGCGAGGACGCCGTGAAGGTCTTCAACGTCGCGGCGAGCCGGGCCCGCGACCAGTTGTGGGTCGTCCACTCGCTGCAACCGGGGCGCGACCTGAAGCACGGTGACCTGAGACTCAAGCTCATCAACCACGCCATGGACCCCAAGGGGCTGCGCAAGGACGTGATCGAGCCCACCGGCGGGTTCGAGAGCGAGTTCGAGGAGCTTGTCTACAACGGCCTGGTCAAGGCGAACTTCCGCACGGTGCTGCAGTGCCAGGTCGGCGAGTACGTCATCGATCTCGTCGTCGAGGGCGACGGCGGCAAGCGCGTCGCCATCCAGTGCGACGGCGACCGCCACCAGCCCGTCCTGTTCCAGAACTCGATCGAGCGTTCATGCCGCTTCTCGGTGATAATGACTGAGGAGTCCGCCGAGCCGCGGCCGTCGGACGACCCGGCCTGACGTCAGTTCTGGAACGCCCTCGATCAGCCGATTGCCGAGACCCTGATGGGTTCGCTCGTGGTGATAGTGCTCCACGTACTCCGCGATCGCTCGCCGGAGGTGGTGCTCACCGAGGATTACCAATCGACTCAGGCACTCGGATTTGATCGAGAGCACAAATCGCTCGGCGAAGGCGTTCAGATTCGGGCTTCGCGGCGGCAGCCTGATCGAGATGACGCCGGCACTTTGCAGCAGCTCGCGGAATCCTCTTGTGAACAGGGGATCTCGGTCGTGGATGAAGTGCGTCTTTCCTCGAAGGAACCCAGCCATCTCGTCCACGAGATTCCGCGCGATCTGTTCCATCCAAGGACCGTTGGGCACCAGACTGATCCCGGCGATCTCCACTCGACGTGTCGGCAGATCGATCACAAACAACACCATGTAGCGAATGAGACCGACTTTCGTCCACACCTCGATCGTGAAGAAGTCCGCTGCCGCCAGACCCTCCCAGTGCACCTTCAGGAACTTCGACCACGGCATGTGCTTCAGCCGCTCCGGAGCCGGCTCGATCCCATGACCCTTCAGGATCCGCCGCACACTCGACCGCGAAATCGTGCGTCTCAGCTTTGACAGCTCGCCAACTATTCGTGTGTAACCCCAACCCTCGTTCTCCGTGGCCATTCGCACGACAAGCGCCCGAATCTCATCAACAACACGCGGGCGGCCGGGCCGTCGCTTGCCGCTCCCGTCGTACTTCCTCGCGATCAGTTCTCGGTGCCAACGAAGAATCGTATCGGGTGTGACGATCGCCCCGAGCTCTCGCAGGACCTTCCGCCCAAGTCGTTTGCCTTTTGCCGCGAGCCGGCGCCGCTGGTCATTGGTGAACCGGAGGCGCCTCTGACCATTCAGTTCCTGGAGCACTCGTACCTGCTCCTGCAGGAACTCGATCTTCTGTCGTTGGTCCTCGTTGAGCCATCCGGCGATGGCGAACAGCAACATCCGCATTGGCATCGTCAACATGGCGACCAGTCTACCGTTCCAATTCGAGGCTCTTCAGCGCAATCCATGCCGTCCACCGTGCCCGTATCTTCTGATCTGCCACCGACTTTCACGTCGGCTGAGAATTGGAATAGGACGACCGCGAGCTGATGGCGGAGTGCCAGGTTCTCAAGGATCAGAGCTGAGCGGGGGAGCAGGAGCGACCGGAGAAACGTGACGAGCAGCTTGAGCATCCGTACAGGCTACGGACAGCCGTCGCACAGACAACCAAGCGGAAGTCTCTGTACAATCAGGAGTACGGAGTTTTCGCCAGAGACAAGACTTGTCAGGGTCTGGAGACATGAAAATCGCGTAAACTGATAGGAGCTTTGATTGTGGGCGATCGGTTCTGAACGGTCCGCGGGGCCGGTCCAGGTGGGCCAGCGCCAATGGTGGAGGGTCGCCAAGTGGGTACGAACCGGCGTGGTCCCGGCTGAGCGGCCTCACAACGTCCGCGCCGGATGGACCGGCCCTCGCACCCGGCGGCAGCCGGGCCGCCCGTCAAGAAGCGAGCGCACCGACCGCGCGGGCCGTCGCCGCGGCGTTCGCGGAATCACCCGTGTCGGTCAGTCCGCCGGCCAGACGGGCTCGGCCGGGCCGGGGTCGTGGATGAACTCGAGATCAGCCGCATTCCGCGGTGCGTGTGAGACCTGAACATGAACAACGAAATGCAATCCGAGTGGCGGCCGACCGAGACCGGGCTCAAGATGCGGATCATCAACTTCGCGGCGGTCACGATTCCGTTCGCGGGCCTCGTGGCCGCGATCATCCTGCTCTGGGGCGTCGCCTTCAACTGGGTCTATCTGGCGTTGCTCGGCGGCATGTACGTCGCCACTGCGATCGGCATCAACGTGGGCTACCACCGGTTCTTCACGCACCGCAGCTTCAAGACGCCGCGCTTCATAGAGGCGATCCTCGCGGTGCTCGGTTCGATGGCGGTGGAAGGTCCCGTGATCCAGTGGGCCGCGATGCACCGGTGTCACCACCAGCACAGTGACGAGCACCAGGATCCCCATTCCCCCCACTCGCATGACGCGGGTCTCTGGAACATGGTCCGCGGGCTGTGGCACGCGCACATGGGGTGGCTCTTCCGGCCGCACCCGCCCGGCCTGGCGCGATACGTCAATGATCTTCGCAAGGACCGGCTTGTCTGCCGCATGAGCAAGCTGTTTCCCCTATGGGTGCTTGTGGGTCTTCTCATTCCGGCCGCATTGGGCGGCCTGTTCACGCTCAGCTGGATGGGCGTGCTCCTGGGCTTCATCTGGGGCGGGCTTGTCCGGATCTTCCTCGTGCACCACGTGACCTGGAGCATCAACTCGGTGTGCCACATCTGGGGGACCCGACCCTTCGACACCCACGACGAGAGCCGCAACAACGCCATTTTCGGCGTGCTGGCTCTCGGCGAGGGCTGGCACAACAACCACCATGCATTTCCGACATCCGCCCGGCACGGCCTGCGTTGGTGGCAGCTCGACGTGACCTACATGATCATCCGCGGCATGGCGATGGTCGGACTGGCCCGCGACGTTCGGGTTCCGTCGGCGGATCGGATCGCCGCCAAGCGATGCGCATAGCGGGTTCGCCGATGACTGGCTGACAACGTCAGGACGTCAGCCGCTGGAAACCGCTGTGCCGCACGGGCCCCTTCAGGTGGTCCGTGGCGTCGCCCCTTGCATGCGCGGCGGCGAGGATCGGAAACACATCGGCGACGGCGTCCGTGTACCGGTCGATGACCTCGTCGGTGTGGGCATAGGTCGAGTAGAACGCGCCGCTGTCGAGGATGCCACGCTCCAGCATGAGTTGGCACAGCAGCGTCTGCATTGCAGGGCCGTCGGGGCCCCCGAAGTCGAGGTGCGACATGGGCGGCATGTCAGGGTGACCCACGTGGACATCCAGGCCGGCCTTGTCGGCTTCGCGTTGCCAGAGGTCCTGCACGCGCTTCCCCGCCGCCGACATGCGTTCGTGTACCGAGAGACTGCGATACTTGGCGATCGTGGCGAGCGCGGCCGCAAAACCCACTCGTTCGGTCCAGTAGGTGCTGCTGATGAACGTCGTCTGGGCGGCTTCCATCGCTGCGGCGGTACCGATGACGGCCGCGATGGGGTAGCCGTTACTCAGCGCCTTCGAAAAGACCGCGAGATCCGGCGTTACGCCGTAACGAAGATGCACGCCGCCCGGGTTCAGGCGGAAGCCCGAGCTGATCTCGTCGAAGATGAGCGTCGCGCCGGTTGCGTCGGCCATCGACCACTGATAGGAGCTTTGATTCTGGGGATCCCAGGAGTCCTTGATTCCGCTCGCGGGCGGGCGTTAACTTGCAGGGGTGCCCCAAGGAGTTCGGGCATGTGTGACCTGCGTGTTCTCATGGGCGGTGTGCCGGCGCTGATCGCGACACTGACACTTGGTGAGGTGATCTATGAGACCGACGACCCGTTCGGCGGTCTGTTCGGTCTGTGGGGAGTGGACGTCTGCATTGATCAGTCGGCGGGCCTGCGATTCACGCCCGGGGCCGATTTCACGCTCGACTGCGTCAGCGTCTGGTTCATGAACAACTCAGACACCGTGCACGCACTCGTCGAGGTCACGCTCCGCACGGATGACGACAGCGTCCCGGGTGTGAGCATTCCAAGCAACGAGATTGTCGAGAGCTGGACGTTCAACGTCTCGGCCGTCGGCTGGAACCCTGTGCTAGAGGTGATGGGCTCGGTGGAGCATCCGTTGCTCGAGTCCGGGTCCCACTACTGGATCGTCTGTGAGTCGTTCGCGACCTGCGGCATCGACGGTGTCTGGAACTTCGCCGGGATCGGCTCGGGCTTCATGGCCTACGGCTCCGGCCCCGGTCTGGGATGGCAGCCCGGGGGGACAGGCGGCGTGGCCGCGACGATTATCGAGGGGACCGCGGCGGCGTCGTGCCCGTGGGATCTCGATGGCGGCGGCGTCGGCATCACCGACTTCCTGGCGCTGCTGGCAGCGTGGGGCTTGAACCCGGGGCACCCCGCCGACTTCGACGGCGACGGCGTGGTCGGCATCCTGGACTTCCTGGCGCTGCTCGCCAACTGGGGGCCGTGCTCCTGACGGGCGTTGTACTCGACGGGTTCGCCTCCGCCGGTCCCGCGTCGCTGTATTGCCAGACCGATGCCGCCGACCGTGCAGGCACGATTGAGATCCCCGGTTCACTCGCCGGTGCAGCGTCATCCTGCGGGATTTGAGTCAACAGAGTGTTGCTCCGGCGGAAGATGCAGGGGATAATCCTCCAGCAGCGTGAACACTGATATGGTCGGCGAGGCGACGCGTGTGCATGTCGCGTGAATGAAGATCGGAGCGGGCAATGGCGTTAACGTGCCCCCCGTCGTGTTCCAATACTCGATCGAGCGTTCATCCCGCGTCTCGACAGGAGTGATAGAGGAGTCCGCCGAGCCGCTCGCGTCGGACGACCCGGCCTGGCTCTCGTTCCGGGGCGGCCTCCGCAGCAGGTACACTGCCGGCGTCATGACCGAGCCGTGGCACGAGAAGGATCAGACCTGGGAGGCCCTGGCGCCGGTGCTGTTCACACGCCGCCGCTGGGAGCGGGCCGAGACCGAAGTCGGCCTGCTTGGCGCCCTGCTTGGGCTTACCGGCGACGAGCAGATCCTGGACATGCCCTGCGGGACCGGCCGGCACTCGATCGAGCTTGCGCGGTGCGGGTACCGTGCGACCGGTGTCGATCGCACCGAGGCGTACCTCGCCGAGGCACGGCGCCGCGCCGAGGCCGGCGGTGTCACCGTGGAGTGGGTCCGGGCGGACATGCGGTCGTTCTCGCGACCGCGGGCGTTCGACGTCGTGCTGAACCTGTACACCTCGTTCGGGTATTTCGAGGACACCGCGGACGACAAGCTGGCGGCGCGGGCGTTCTTCGATGCGTTGCGCCCCGGGGGCCGCCTGCTCATGGAGCTGTTCGGCCGGGAGAATCTCGCCGCCGGGTTTCAATCCCGCGCCTGGACCGAGCTTGACGACGGCCTGTTACTCCTGGAGGAGCGCGCCATCACAGACCACTGGCGCCGGGTGCACAACCGGTGGATTATGATCCAGGACACCCGCCGGCACGAAATCGAGTTCTCGCTGCGACTGTACTCCGCTGGCGAGTTGATTGACCTGCTGAGCGATGTCGGGTTCACCGACGTGACTGCCTTCGGCAACCTCGACGGCGACCCCTACGACGAGCACGCCCGGCGGCTCGTCATCGTCGCGACGAAGTAATGCGCTTGTACCCGAACCCTGATCCACATGGAGGGTGAGTCGATCGGGTAGAGTTCCGTCTCTGTTTGGGTTCGCTCCGGAGCGCTCAAGCTATCTCGCCAAGGCGGTCTCGCGCGAGGCGAACCACATCTTGCACGACGGCGACCGCACGAACCTGGCGTACGCCGGTGCGTCGGCGATGCTGTCGAGGTTCCATTGGAAGTCGCGCTCCAGGACCGTGAGGCAGTGTGCCACCTCCGCGTAATCCCGCTGCGCCAGCGCCACGCGGAGGCGTACCAGGCGTGCTTCCTCGAGCATCGGTTCGCCGGAGATCGATCGCTCCGCGGTCTCTGCGGCGCGAACGAAGCTCCCTTGTTCGCAGAGGAAGTACGCCCTGAGCGTGTCGAGGTACGGGTCGTCGCCGACCGCCTCTTCGATGCGCGTGACGGCCTCTTCCGCGTCGGCCCAGTTCCGTGAACGCATCAACTGATCGAGTCCGGCCAGGTCGGCTGCCACCGTGCCGGTGCCCGGAGCCGCCGGCGGTGCGGGCCGGTCTGAGTCCATGTGTTCAAGGAGCAGGCGCCGGAGCGTCTGCGACATCATTTCGCCGCCGGTGAACACGTACAGGTCCACGATGGCGATGCGCCCGGTATCGTCCACGCCGAGCACGGCGTCGTGATAGTCCAGTCCGTCGTCACCGACGATTCGATACAGGGCATGCGAACCGCCGCTGTCGTCGCGCACCCTCACCAGCTTGATGTGGCCATCTTCCCCGAGCCGGTGGAGGTATGCCGCCGACCACCGGGAACGCAGGGCACCGTCGGCGAACTCCCGCCGTTGCTCCGCCGACACGTCGAGCGCCTCGCAGACCAGGTCCATCATCGCGTCCGTGTCCAGTGCGTTGCTGATCGCACGGGAGTCCCGCTGGTTGACGGCGCGCTCGAAATGCTTGACGAACGCGAAGAGCCGGGCGCCGGCGAGCGACGGCGAGTCTTCCGGAGACGGCGTGAAGGCAGGCGGTCCCGAGGCGATCGACGGTACCGCGAGCACGGCGAAGAGGATCGGGGCGAGGCAACGCGCGGTCGGCGACAAGAGGATGCTCCGTGGGGTTTGCGGGGCCCCCACGTGAGGATCGGCCGTACTCGGGTGTCGCTGAAGAGGCGCGAGAAAAAGGAGGGTGGCACGGTTGAACTCGCGAAGCGAGCTCAACCGTGCCACACCCGCTCTCAATACCGGTAATACTCGGGCTTATACGGTCCCTCGACCGGAACGCCGATGTACTTCGCCTGCTCGGGCGAGAGTGTCGTGAGCCTTACGCCCAGCTTGTCGAGGTGCAGCCTCGCGACGTCCTCGTCGAGCTTCTTGGGCAGCGTGTACACCTCCAGCTCGTACTTGTCGGTGTGCGCGTGCAGCTCGATCTGGGCGAGGACCTGGTTCGTGAAGGAGTTGGACATCACGAAGCTGGGGTGACCGGTCGCGCAGCCGAGGTTCAGCAGGCGACCCTCGGCCAGCACGATGATGGAGTGCGCCTCGTGATCGGCCCCGCCGGGAAATATCCACTCGTCCACCTGGGGCTTGATGATGACTCGCTTGACGCCGGGCACGGCGGCCAGGCCGGCCATGTCGATCTCGTTGTCGAAGTGACCGATGTTGCCGACGATCGCGTTGTGCTTCATCCGCTTCATGTGCTCGGCCGTGAGGATGTTGTAGTTGCCGGTGGCCGTCACGAAGATGTCCGCCGTCTCCAGCGCGTCTTCCAGCCGGACCACCTGGAAACCGTCCATGCACGCCTGCAAGGCGCAGATCGGGTCGATCTCCGTGATGAGCACGCGCGCCTGTTGCCCGCGGAGCGACTGGGCGCAGCCCTTGCCGACGTCGCCGTAGCCGCAGACGACGGCGACCTTGCCGGAGATCATCACGTCCGTGGCACGCATGATGCCGTCGACGAGCGAGTGCCGGACGCCGTAGATGTTGTCGAACTTGCTCTTGGTGACCGAGTTGTTGACGTTGATCGCCGGGAACAGCAACGTGCCGGCCTCCTGCATCTGGTACAGGCGGTTCGCGCCGGTGGTGGTTTCCTCGGTGACGCCCCTGATGCCGGTGGCGAGCCGGTCGAAGAAGCCCGCGTCGTGACTGCGAACGGCCCGGAGCACGTCAAGCACCACGCCGATCTCCTCGTTCTCGGCCCGCGCGGGATCGGGCGCGGTGCCCGCCCGCTCCAGTTCGGCGCCGTTGTGAACGAGCAGCGTCGCGTCGCCGCCGTCGTCGAGGATCAGGTTCGGGCCCTTGCCGCCCGGCCAGTTGAGCGCCTGGAACGTGCACCACCAGTACTCGGCGAGGGTCTCGCCCTTCCACGCATAGACCGGCGAGCCCTGCGGGTTGTCCGGGCTGCCCGTGGGGCCCACGACGGCCGCGGCGGCGGCGTGGTCCTGGGTGGAAAAGATATTGCAACTGGCCCAGCGGACCTCCGCGCCCAGCTCGACCAGCGTCTCGATGAGGACCGCGGTCTGGATGGTCATGTGCAGGCTGCCGATGATCCGGGCGCCGTCCAGGGGCCTCTTGCCGGCGTGACGGGCTCTCAGGGCCATGAGGCCGGGCATCTCGTGTTCGGCGAGCTCGATCTCCTTGCGACCGAAGGCGACGGTCTCGGCGGACAGGTCGGCGACCTTGTACGGCAGGTCGCAGAACAACGGCAGCCCGGTGTCCAGGAAGTTGGTGGCTTGCGGCACGGCGGCGGTGCTCGTCATCGGGAGATCTCCACGGGAATGCTTTTATCCGTTCATCCGGATTTAGTGATGAAGAATATGATACGCGCGTAACATCGTCAAGCGCCGCCCCCTTGGATAGCTCTTGGCGCCTAAAAAAACCACAAGCCGGTGCCATCGGGCAGCCGGCTGCACGGCTGGGACCGGCCCATTCGCCGGCCCGCCAGCCACCATTTCTGTGGTGTCGCCGTCCGG
The DNA here is from genome assembly GCA_022562915.1 of Planctomycetota bacterium. Lineage (GTDB taxonomy): Bacteria > Planctomycetota > Phycisphaerae > Phycisphaerales > SM1A02 > JADFOJ01. The sequence goes on from JADFOJ010000002.1 coordinate 19,157, forward strand.
AGCCGCAGCCATCGGACCGCCGAGGGGTCCGGCTTCCGCGGCGTAGCGCCGCCGGCGCCCCACGGGCCGATCGCCTGCTGCCACGCCCGGACCAGGAACCGCCGCCGCGGGTGGATCGGGTCCAGACCGTACCAGCGGCCGTCGGGCTCGACCAGCGTGACGCCATCTCGGCCGCCAAGCGGCTGCAGCCCTTCGTACAGCGCTCGCAAGCGGTCCATTGCCGTGGTCAGTGACATCCCGCGGCCCGGAAAGAACAGCGACCTCGCCAGGCCGAACCGCCAGGGCGTGAGCGTCTCGAGGCTCTCCATGGGCGGTAGCGTCACGACGATGCCGGCCCCGGTCTCGCGAAGCCGGTCCACGCACTCGGTGACCCAGCGCAGGATCGTCTCCACCGGCACGCCGTAGATGACGTCGTTGCCGATATCGGTGATGAGCGCGAATGTCGGGCCCGATCCCCCCGACCGCTGCCGAAGCGCCGCCCACAGTCCGCACTCGGCGATGCCCGGAAGACTTCGCCCCAGGAGAGTGCTGCGTTGGCCGTACGACCGGCCGTGGCCCATGGCGATGAGGAACTCGCTTGGCGCCCCCACGAGCTCGGCGGCCATGCCCACGACGGTCGAGATGCCGCGGGTGAGGTTGCTCGCCCCCAGGAGAACGATGCGAGGCGTGGCGTCCTGCACGGCCGTTTACCGCCTCTTTGACATCGTCGCCACGAAAAGCCCCGGCCCCTTCGCCGACGTGTCCGCAGGCAGACGCCGGTAGCGCATGTCGAGAAGGCCGGAGTCTCCAGCCCACTGCCGGACCCGGGCCTCGTCGAATCCCAGGTGCTGGTGCCCCATCGTGTGCCGGTAGCTCTCGCGGTCGTGGGCCACCATGTCGACGATCAGCGCCCGGCCGCCGGGCTTCATGATGCGGGCGATTTCCGCCATGGCCGCTTCCGGTCGCGGCACGTAGACCATGACCAGCGACACGATGACCGCATCGACCGTCGCCTCCGCCAGCGACAGCGCGGTGAGATCGTCCTGGAGGTACTCGACGTTGTCGAACCCCTCCAACCGGTGGCGTGCCGCGGTGAGCATCTGGGGTTCTCGATCGACCGCGATGACCTTCCGGACGACGGCGGCGAGGCTCTCCGCTGTCACGCCCGTGCCGCAGCCCAGGTCCGCCACGACCCACTCCGGTTCGAGCAGACCGACCAGCGCCGCGGAAGTGAACCTCTCGCCGAACAGTTCACTGCGCAGGCGGTCCCACTCGCCGACGATGCGACCGAAGAACGTCCTGGAGTCGCCGCGGCGCTGAGCGAGAACCATGGCCAGCCTGTGGTCGTCCTCGGCGAGCGTCGGCCCGTTGTCGAGCTGCTTGTGCACGACGTTCCAGAGTGCCAGGGCGTTCGCGCCGAGCGCCGCATCGTCCATGCGGTAGAGGCTTGCCGGACCCTCGCTGCGCAGGGCGATCCAGTCGTTGTCGTGAAGGATCTTGAGGTGACGGCTGACCGTCGACTGCGGCAGTTGCAGGATCTTCGACAGCTCCCCGACACTGAGCTCCTCCCGCTCGATGAGCCGCAGCAGGCGCAGCCGTACCATGTCGCTGAGCGACGCCAGCGATCGCATCAGCTCCATTGGCGTCTCCAGCGGGGGTGTTCGTTCATCGACCGGGAGGAAGTCCGAGCGTCGGGCCGGGCACCTCGCCGAGCTCGCGCAGTTGCCTGTCGACGCGCGGATCTTCGGGATCGATCGTGTACGCCTGGCGCAGCCGGCGCAGCGCCGCGTCGAGGTCGCCGATCTGCTGGGAGAACAGCGCCGTCTGGACGTACGGCTCGACCGTCCTGCCCGCATCGATTTCGATGGCGGTCTCGAAACCCGTCAGGGCCGTATCCGCGTCGCCGAGTTCGGCCGCGTACCGGCCGAGTCGCATCCACGCATGGACGGTCTGCTGGGTCCGGGTCCGTTGGGTGAGCAACTCGAACAGCGCCGTCTCGTCGGGCTGCCGGAACATCGCCTCGGCCAGCGCGTCCACGACGTCCGTGTTCTCGGGGCGGTTGGCGTAGGCGATCTCCAGGGCCGTGCGGGCACGGTCGGCGTGGCCCAGCTCCATCTCGCACAGGCCGAGCCGGTACTGCGCCTGCCAGTCACCGGGGACGCGATCGACGATCTCGGCGTACTCGGCGGCCGCTGACGGATACTGCTGGTGGTCGAACTTGAAGTCCGCCGTGACGCGGACCGACTCGATGGGCCGTGCCCCGCAGCCGACCTGGACAAGGGCAACGGCAAGGACTGGCAACAACGCCGCTGGTCGTGACATGTCATGCACTCCATTGCGTGACCGGGAATCCTCTGAGACGCGCATCATACCGGCTCGCCCCGGTTCACGGCGGGAACCCCCTACGATCCCGATGAGATGCCCGCGAGCGACACGCCTGACCGGCCGACCGTCCTGCTCCGGCACGAGCTCCCCGACGGAACCAGCCACGTGGATTGGATGATCGCCCCCGACGACATGGACGGTCGTGAACTGCTCGTGACGTTCCGGGTCGCCGGCCGGATCGATGAATTGACCGCGGGCGAGCGGCTCGCCGCCCGGCGGATCGGCGATCACCGGCGGGCGTACCTGACCTTCGAGGGACCGGTTTCCGGCGGCCGCGGCACGGTCACGCGGCTGGCCGGCGGCGTGGTCGTCTCCTGGCAGCGGCTCCCGGACCGCTGGCACATGGAGATCGACTGGTTCGCTCCGGACGGCGGCCTTCGCCGGCAGGCGCTTGATGTCTCCCGGCAGCGGCCGGGCGACTCCTGGGTGATCCGGGTGGTTGACTCGCAGCCGGCCGTATAGGCTCTAGAGACGAACAAAGGGGACTCTTCATGCAGACCGATCCGAGTCAATCGGAGGGCGGCGCCGGATCCGGGATCCAGCACAGCAAGCCCGGGATCCGTCCGTCCGCGGCCGCGGCCGACGCCGACGACACGGCGCCCCTGCCGGTGGCCGAGGGCGTCGGACCCTCCACCGGCGCCAAGCGGATCAGCGCCTTCGGCAAGCCGCAGCGCCACGAGGATCACTGGAATCGCTCGCCCAACACGACGGGCATCGGCGCGATCCACGTCAAGACCTTCCACGCCAAGCTCACCGGCGACGCGCTGGAGTACATGGACCAGTGCATCAACGAGTGGCTCGATGCGCACCCCCAGTACGAGGTGAAGTTCGTCAGCTCCACCGTCGGGACCCTCACCGGCAAGATCAAGGAGCCGAACATCATCTGCCAGGTCTGGGTCTGAGAGAAAGAGCCGTTCGTCACTGCGCATGAACCAGGACGACCTAGTGTGTCTCTGCCACCGCGTGAGCTTGCGCAAGCTTGTCAACTACATGAATCGCGAGCGGCCTTCCGTGCCCTCGCAGCTCAGTGAGTGTCTCGGTGCGGGAACCGGCTGCCAGTGGTGCGTGCCGTTCCTGAAGAAGATCCACACGCAGTGGGGCCGTGGCGAGGAGCCGCACCTGTCCGTCTCGCCGGAGAGCTACGCTGCGCGGCGGGCGAAATACCAACAGGCGCGTGAGGGTGGTTCGGCCGCTCCGTAGTGGGCCGTGTCCAAAGGGGGGGTGGCACGGTCGACGAAGTCCGCCGCAGGCGGACGACGTCGCCCGTGGTGCGACGCCCGCCCACGGGCGAACTCGTCCGCCTGCGGCGGACTTCGATGACCGTGCCACCCGAGCGCTCCGTTTGCTACGCGGCGTTGCCGGAGGTCTTGGCCAGCAGCGCTCGCAGCCCATCGATCTCACGCTCGAAGGCGATGCCGATGACGCGGTGCCTCGGGTTGCGGTTGCCGGCGAGACGCGCGATCGTGACCATCCGGTTGATGCCGCCGACGGGCGCCGGCAGGTGCACGATCAACCGCACCCGTTCTCCCGGTTGCAGCGGCGGATCGGGGGCGTCGTGCGTGCGTATCTGCATGCCCCCCTGGCTGAGGTTCTGGACGATGCCGCGGATAGGCTCGTCGCCCGGGCTGCGATAGATCTCGACCTCGCGCGCGAGGTTCAACGTCGAGTTCGCCCGATCGGACTCGCGGCGGTCGTCCCGGAAGAGCTCCGCCGGGATCGACAACCGGTAGCCTTGCAACGGCTCCGGGCCGCCGGAGGGGATCTTGCAGCGATCGAGCACCTCGGTCCGGCCCGTGACGTTGCCGAGTGCCTTGAGCGAGAAGCTCAGCCGCAGGTGCTCGCCGGTCAGCAGGGGTCGGGAGACACCGCCGATCACCGGCTGGTGGATCACCAGGTCCTCGCCGACGTGCTCGATCGCGGCGGACATGACCGTGGCGTTGGCGATGCTTGTCTTGATCGGCTCAAGCCTCAGCTTTGCGCGGGCCTGGTAAGCCGCCGCCAGCGCAGCCCGGGCCTCTTCCTGCGTGCCCTCGCCGACAAGCGCGCGCGTGATTTTCGACATCCAGCCTGCCACAAGGTATGAATCGACGATCCGACACGCCGGATTGAGTCCGAACGCCCCACGACCGGGCATTGACCGATAAATCGCCTTATCCCGAGTCGAGATCGATGACGGTGATCTCGCGGTTGGAGTACACGCAGATCTCGCCGGCGGTGTGCAGCGCTTCACGGCAGACTTCGGTGGGGCTCAGATCCGTGTTGCGCAGAAGTGCCCGGGCGGCCGCGAGCGCGTAGGGACCACCCGAACCGATCGCACACACGCCGTCCGACGGTTCGATGACGTCGCCCTGGCCGGAGATCATCAGCGTGTGGGCACGGTCGGCGACGACCAGCAACGACTCCAGCCTGCGGAGCATCCGGTCCGTGCGCCATAATTTGGCCAGCTCGATCGCCGCCCGCGTCAGGTTGCCCGGTGAGTCCTTGAGCCTGGCCTCGAAGCGCTCCAGCAACGCGAAGGCGTCCGCGGTCGATCCGGCGAACCCCACGAGCACACCCGCCGAGTCGACCCCGAAGCCGTCGAGCCTGCGCACCTTGACGGCGTCGGCCTTGGCCACGGTTTCGCCGATGGTGACCTGGCCGTCGCCGGCGATCGCGACGCGGTCGTTGCCGCGCACCGAAAGAATGGTCGTGGATCGGACTCGGGTCACGACCTGAGTCTACAGGCATCCGGCTTCGCCGCTGCCGCTACGCCCGGCTTGAGCGGTCCCCGGCAGAGTGCCCCGAGCCACAGGCGGCCCAGGAGGGCGCCCACTGCGTAGTAGATGAAGTCCGACCATGCGAAGGTCGTCCCGATGAGCGTCCGGCCGAGGAACGTCGAGCGTATGCGCTGCAGCGGCGGGGGGTTCCACAACTGGAGTACCTCCAGTGCGCACGTCGCGACCAGGACGCCGAAAACGATCCGGTTGATCGCCGACCGCCGCGGCCACACGGCGAAGAGCACCAGGCACCAGAAAATCTCGTACGCCGTGCCGCCGAGGCTGTTGTTGACCCACGCCCGCATCGGTCCGGGGTAGTACTTGAGGCCGAAGCCCAGCGGCACGACGAGCAGCAGAGAAACGACGGCGTAGGCGCGGATCACTTCTGCGCGTCGATCTTCTCGAGGAGCCCGGGGTCGTCCGGGAGTATTCCCGCAGGCACGAGCCGCTCGACGAGATCCGCCCAGACCGGCTCGCGCGCGAAGACCCGCCGGAAGATCGGCAACGACGCCTCGACCTGGTCGTTGGCGGCCAGTGTCACGGCGTGCCAGAAGGGGATCTCGACGATCTCCGGCGCGAGTGTCTCCGCCGCGGCGTACTCCCGGCTCGCCTGCGCGAACTCGCCGTGCTCCAGGGCGACATCGCCGGCGTTCATGTGCAGGTAGGCCCGTTGCAGGCGCACGAGGCGTTTCAGCTCCTCGATGGGCCGCGGGTGGTCCTCGATGCGCAGGTCGAAGGTCCGGTCGATCCACGGTCGCCCGGTCGAGGTCCCCGACACGATGACCAGCGCCGCGGACTGCCGACCCCGGATATCGCCGCCGGCGGACTGGGCCGCTTCCAGTGCGGCGATGAGCCGGTCGGCGAGGTCGCCGCCGGACTCGCGGTACGCCTGCGCCATCGCGGGCCAGATCGTGTCGTCCGTCATCAGGTTCGCCTGCACCGAGAACTGGTGCTCCTGGTCCACGACGTGGCCGGCGGCGGCGATGCACTTCTCGCCCGTGTGCGCCGCGACGCGACCCAGCGCGTCGATCATCGCGACCTGGCGCACCTCGCGGCCCTCGTCGCCGGCCAGCAGTGACCGCAGCGCGTCGGGGCCGCTGCGCCCGGCGCGCATGAGATCGAGCCCCAGCGGCCCGTACGCCGGATCGACCAGCGACTGTGTCGCCACGGCGCCGACGCCCGCCTGGGCCCAGGAGACGACGCTGCCCACCGAGAACCAGTGCGACTGCACGGCGACGCCCATCTCACCGGTGTGGGGATCCCGCGCCACGATCGAGTACGTGGCAACCGGTCGTTGGAAGCGCGGGCGGTCGGACGCTCCGGCCGTACCCGGTGAAGCCATGAGTGTCATGATTGAAATGCCTGTCATGATCGAAAGCACTCTGCCGGACATGTCTAGTCCTCCTTCTTCGCTCGCAATCGGGCGGCTTTCTCGGGCCTGGGCCAGGCATCGTACAGGTCGACGAGCGCCTGCCGCGCCCGGACCGTCCGCCAGTGTCCTTCTCCCAACACGTCCTGGTGTCGGCGCAGCACCGCTTGTAACAGGGGCTCGGCGCTGTCCGGCTCGCCGAGACGCACGTAGATCGTCGCGGCGGCTTCCCGGGAGCGCGCGAGATCGGGATGGTGCTCGTGAAGGACGGTCCTGCGGGTTGCCAGTGCCCGCACGTGCATGACCAGGGCCTGCGCGTCGAGGCCCTGGTCCAGGTACACCTCGCCCATCAGGAACTCGCACATCGCGGTGTCCGCGTGCAGCGGGCCCCGGTGCGCCAGTCGGATCAGGTACGACTTGCCGTAGAGCCGTCGGGCTTCGTCCAGCTCGCCCTTCGCCCGCTTGACGCCGGCCAGGTTGTTCAGCGCCAGCGCGACCTGCAGGTCGTCATCGCCGCGTGCTTCGCGGCGGATCGCCAGCGCGTCGATGAAATACCCCTCCGCCTCGTCGTAGCGTCCCTGGCTCATGCGCACCAGGCCCAGGCCGCTGAGCCCCTTGGCGACCTCCGGATGTCGATCGCCGAACTGTTCGCGGCGCATCTTCAGTGAGACCTGCAGTTGCGCCTCGGCGGCCTGGATCTGCCCGATGTTGCGGTAGGCATTGCCGATGATTCCCCGCACCGACGCCTCGATATCGGGTTGGTCGCCCAACGCGAGTGCGATCCAGTGTACGCCCTCGTCGAGCATCTCCCGGACGGTCAGCTCGCCCTGCAGCGGCGCCTCGGCCGAGCCGAGCGTGTCTTCGAGGAACAGGTTGATCTGGGTGACCTTCTCCGCCTCGTTGCGGGCACGCTGGTACAGCACTGACATCGCGATGCCGAAGCCGGCCAGTACCAGGACGAATGCACCGGCGGCGCCGGCCTGGAGCTTGTACCGCGAGAGCGTTTTGCGCAGCACGTACCACCCGCTGTCGCGCTTGGCGTCGATCGGTTCGTCCGCGAGGTAGTGCTCCGCGTCGCGTTGGAGCGCCTCGACGGACTGGTAGCGGCGCGACGGGTCCTTGACCAGCGCGGTGCGGACGATCGTCTCGATGTCGTCGTCGAAACGTTCCGGCGGGTCCGCGGCGGATCGCAGCGACTCTGGCGGCGTGTTGGTGATCGCATCGACGACGTCCGAGAGCCGGCCCGTCACCGGGTAGGGGTAGTTGCCGGTCAGCATCTCGAAGAGGATCACCCCCAGCGTGTACACGTCGCTGCGTACGTCGACGGCGCCGGGATCGCCGGTGGTCTGCTCCGGCGAGGCATAGGCGATCGTCCCCAGGAACGTTCCGTGGATCGTGACGATCGCCTGCTCGCGGTCGATCTCGGTGTTGACGGGCTTGGCGAGGCCGAAGTCCAGAACGTGCAGGGCATCGTCGGCGCCCACGATGACATTGGCGGGCTTGAGGTCGCGATGGATGATGCCGCGCTGGTGCGCGTACCCGACCGCCCCGCAGATGCGTGAGAACAGCCGCAGCTTGTCCGCGAGCGCCAACGTGTGACGGGCGAGGTACACGTCGAGCGTGTCGCCGTCGAGATACTCCATCGCGAACCAGTGGCGGCCGTCCTCGGTGACGCCACTGGCGTACACGGTGACGATGTTGGGGTGCCGCAGCCCAGCCACCAGCTCGATCTCGCGCTCGAAGCGGCGGCGCTGCTTGCTCGTGGCCAGTGTGCCGCTCAAGAGAACCTTCACCGCCACGGTCCGGTGCGTCGCGATCTGCCGCGCGCGGTAGATGACGCCCTGGCCGCCGCGGTGCATCTCGTCGAGGATCGTGTAGCCCGGGAGGGTCAGCTCCCGGTCAGCGGCCCAGTGCCCCGACGCGGTCCTGAGATCAGCCGCGGAGCCGGACAGTCGCCTCAGCAACGCGACGTTGGCCCGCACCTGCTCGACCTGCCTGCGGCACGCCGGGCAGATCTCGATGTGCACCGCCACCGGGCCGTCGGGCTCATCGTTGACGACCGCTTCGAGTTGCGCCAGCGACGGGCAGTCCATTCACGCAACCTCGTAGAGGTGCTTGAGATGGCCGAGGATCTCGCGGAGCCGCTTGAGGCACCGGTGCTTGGCGAGGTACACATCGTTGACGGAGATGCTCAGCTCCTTGGCGACCTCGGCGGGGGTGCGACCGTCGAAGGCGAGCATCTCGAACGCCCGGATCGTCCCCTCCTCGGTCCTGGTCTGTTGCCGCAACTCGCTGATCCCCTGGCGAAGGATCTCGTGCTCGCACTCCTCGTCCCACATGGCGTTGATCGTCGACTCGTCGGGTAGCTCCGAGATCGCCGACATGCCTCGCTTGGGGTCGGTGGCGCGGCGCTGGTGGATGTCGTAGACGCAGTGCCGGGCGATGCCGATGATCCATGATCGCAACCGGCCGCGGTCGCGGTCGTACTTGCCGTCGCGATAGGACCGGACGAACCTCGTGAGCGTCTCCTGGGCGGCGTCGGCGGCGTCCTCGGCGGGCAGGCCGAGCCGCCGGGCGAATGCAACCAGGATGGGCCGATAGCGGTGGTCGAAGTCCCGCCAGACCTCGTCGTCGGCGGGATCCAGCAGCGCCTCCAGCATGGCGGTGGTGGTCCGTGTCAGCATGCGGGTCGCTCCCGAAGGGCGCGTGTGCTCAGGCGAAGATCTCTCACTTTATGGCCGCTGGTGGGCCGTGCGGCGGGTCGCAGTGCCCGGATATCAAAAAAGGCGGCCCTTCCCTGACAGATTCGATGCCGGGCCGGGGAAGTCATAGAGGACGAATGTCCAACTTCAGAAAGGTCCATCATGACACACACAACGTTCTACAACCACTCAATCTGCTCGGTGATCCTGGCCGCAGGCGTCATCTGCCTGTCCGCGACAGCGGCGTCAGGACGGGACCTGCAACCCCGGCCGGCGGTGCTCAAGCCCGACCGGACCGAGCTGCACGGATACCACCGGCTCGACGTCATCAAGGTCAAGTTCCACGACGACGGCCCGGTCCGCGCCCGCGATGGCGCCCTGACCGACTTCGGAACCGGTGAGCTCACGGCGGCCCGGGACGTGCTGGCGATGCTTGACGGCGCCGAGTGGCGGCCGCTGGTCGACCTGCCGGACGCCGACATGCAGAACATCCGGCAACTGGCGCAGAACAACCTCGGCAAGGCGATCGCCGACTTCCGCGTCTGGTTCCACGTGTTCCTGCCCGAGACAGTAGACGCCGCACGCGCGATCGACGCGCTCAATGCGCTCGAGTGCGTCGAGCTCGCCGAGCCGGTGCAGGGCGCCTCGACGCCGACGCCGCCGCCCTACGGCGGCATCGAACGGCACCTCAACGCCGGGCCCGTCGGCCTAGGCGCCCTGGCTACCTGGGAGCACCACGGCATCACGGGCGGCGCCGCCGCTATCGTCGACATCGAGTTCGGCTACGACTTCCACCAGGACCTGCCAAGCGTCAGCCAGATCGGGCCGCCCGGCGACCCGACGACGCAGGGCAATCGCGACCACGGGACGGCAACGCTCGGCGTGATCGCCGCGCTGCACAACGGCTGGGGAACGTCCGGGATCGCGCCGGACGTCGCGCTGGGCTTCGCCGCGGTAAGGTCCGGCGGCGTCGTGAACATCCCGGCCGCGATCATCAACGCGGTCAACGCGACCGGTACCGCGATTGGAGCGATCATCCTCATCGAGCTGCAGATCGCCGGGCCGGCCGTCTGCGGCGCCGACCCATGCACGCCGCTGGGTCTGCCACCCTGCGATTGCAGCGCCGGGACGTCGTGGGTGCCCGTCGAGTGGGACCTGTCAACGTACAACGCGATCCTGGCGGCCGTCGGCGCCGGCAAGATCGTGATCGAGCCCGCCGGCAACGGCGCGCAGAACCTCGACGCGGCGATCTACTCGACCGGCAACAACGGCCACTGGCCGTTCCTCGCCCAGAACGACTCCGGTGCGATCATGGTCGGCGCGGGCCGCGGCTTCGACTACGTCGACCTCGTCGGCGCGCGGATCTGCTGCTCCAACTACGGCTCGCGGCTGGACGTGTCCGGCCACGGCACGGCAGTGCGCACGACCGGCTACGGCGACCTTTACAACGCCGAGGGTCCGAGCCTCCACTACACCAACGTGTTTGGCGGTACGTCATCGGCTTCGGCCACGATCGCTGGGACCGCGGCGCTGGTCCAGTCCGCCTACTTCGTCGCCTTCAGCGGCCCGAACGGGCCCGCGTACATGGGGCCGGCGGCCATGCGGTCGGTGCTCGTCCAGAGCGGATCGTCGCAGCCGTCATCGGTCTCCTTTCCCTTCCCGTCCACGCAGAACATCGGCCCGATGCCGGACGCGTCGATCGCCGTCCTGTTGGCCGTCGGCGGCTGCCTGCCGCTGTACGACACCTCGATCGGCAACCCGGGCCTCAACAACCAGGTCAATGACATGCTGAGCTTCGACGACGGCAACGGAGCGAAGCTGTACGCCGGCGGGTTCTTCACCAATGCCGTGGCTGCCTGGGACGGGTCGAGCTGGGCGTCGCTGGCGGTCGGGCCCGCAGTCGGCTTCATCCACGACCTGCAGGTCTTTGACGACGGCAACGGCGCGGCGTTGTACGCGGCGGGCGGAGCGTTCAACTTCGGCGCCGTCGAGCGTTGGAACGGCAGCAGCTGGACAACGCTGGGCACCGGTTTCGACGGGCCTGTCATTTCGCTGAGCGTCTTCAACGGGACGCTGTACGCCGGGGGTAGCTTCTCAAACGCCGGCGGTACGGCCGCGAGTAACATCGCCGGCTGGAACGGCAGCAGCTGGAGCGCCGTCGGCGGCGGGACCGATGCGACCGTGCACACGCTGCAGGCGTACAACGACGGGTCCGGCGTCGACCTCTACGCCGGCGGCGATTTCACCAACGCCGGCGGGAACGCGGCGTCGTACATTGCACGCTGGAACGGATCGAGCTGGTCGGCGCTGAGCACCGGCGTCACCAATTCCGTGCGCAGCCTCGCTGTCTACTACGACGGCACGTCGCTCGATCTCTACGTCGGCGGGTACTTCTACTTTGGCACGGGCGCGTTCAACTACATCGCGCGGTGGGACGGACAGCAGTTCTCCGCGCTGGGCGGTCTGCTCTACAACGGCACGGCCAACGGCGTCGAGACGATGACCGTCTACGACGACGGGACCGGCCCGGCGCTCTTCGTCGGTGGCCTCTTCGAGCAGGTGTCGGACGCCTGGTCGCTGAAGGTCGCCAAGTGGGACGGCACGCGCTGGTGGCCGCTGGGCGACGGGGTCGGAACCGACGTCTATGCGTTGGTCGTCCACGACGATGGCAGCGGGCCGTCGCTGTACATCGGCGGCAGCTTCAGCGCCGCCTACGACCTGCCCGCCAGCAAGGTCGTCGAGTGGCCCGGCTGCCCGTTCGCGGCCTGCCCCGGTGACATCGACGGCGACGGGACCGTGGGGATCACCGACTTCCTCGCCCTGCTGGCGGCATGGGGACCCAACCCCGGTCACCCGGCGGACATCGACGGCGACGGGATCGTCGGGATCACCGATTTCCTTGCCCTGCTGGGGGGCTGGGGCGTGTGCCCCTGAACCGGTCGGCCCCCCTGGCACGAGCCCGGGGTTGGTTTTCTCCGGAAAACCAGCCCCGGGCTCTTTTTTTTCTTTTAGCTGACAGATTCGCCGTGGGCGGGGGTAATGCATTGTGGGGGATGCCCCAGGGTTCCTGGGGCGGAGTTCGTGCAGCTGATTTACCCGCACGGCGGGACCTTCAAAGGAACCGGGCTCCCCTTCGCCTATGGAGGGGAGCCCGTGTCCGAAAAAGGACCCTGGGTCCTTTTTCTCTCGCCTCTGAAAGCACGGCCCATGCGCCTGGCGGCGCGGCGGCACAACGGTGTGACCCGGTCATCGTGTATCGGTGACGCCTCGGCGACGAGCCTCCGGCCTCGCCGGGCCGACACGACGAAGCCTGGCAACGGCCACCGCCGACAGCGCCGTCCACGCCGTCACGACGTCCCAGAAGCGCTGTCGCCGTAAGCCCGATGACCAGCCACGCCGAGGACTGCCAGAGGGTCGTCCAGAGAACGTCCCGTATCCAGTCCGTGCCGGGGCTCATTGTCTTTCCTTCCGCTTGTCGTCGATCATCTTGCGCAGCGCGCCGAGTTCAGCATCGTCGAGCCGGTCACCGTCGATCAGGTGCTCGAACAGACGGAGCGGGTCGCCCCGGAACACGCCGTCGACGAACTTCCACAGGGCGCTGGCCCTGGCCTGCTCGCGCGACCGCGTCGCCGAGTACACGTAGGCCCGGCCCTCGGAGCGGTGGCCGACCCAGCCGGACTTCTCCAGCTTCTGAAGCACCGACAGTATGGTCGTGTACGCCGGGTTCCTTGAACCGCCCAGCGACGCCCGGACCCGCTCGACAGTGCCCTCGCCGCTTGACCACAGGACCGCCATGACGGCCTGCTGTAGGCTGCCGAGCTCGTCGAGGCGCCTGGGGCTGGGGGTCATGGACGAAGCTCCGGTGCCTGGTGGACGATCACTACTACCAACCGTAGTACTACGTGCCATAGTACTAAGCGGATGCATGGCGTCAAGCGGCAATTGGAAAAAAATCCCGGCTTACGTCCAATTCGCCAGCAGGACCAGCATGTCGAGGATGCCGACCGAGCAGTCGCCGTCGAAGTCTGCCGGGCACGCCTGCGGCGTGCCGCAGTCTGAACATGAACCCCAGGCACCGAACAGGGAGAGGTAGTCCACGATGCCCACGATGCCGTCACCGTTCAGATCGCAGTCCGGCGTGCAGTCGGGGATCGTGACGCAGATCTCCGTGGTGCAGCAGAAGCCGCCGTCGTTGACGAGGGCAGTGAAGCACAGTTGCTCGCCCACGGCACCACCCGATGCAGTGAACGTGACCTGTGTCGTGCCGCCGGTGCAGGCGTTGAGACCCTCGATGTTGACGGTGAACGTGGTGCCGTCAGCGTGGCAGACGACCTCCTGGCTTGTAACGGCAAGGCAGCCACCACCGAGCGACTCAAAGGCTCCCATGTCCACGATGGGCAGCGTGCCGTTGCCGGTGTCGGGTGTCTCCGGGATCTCAAGGAAACGCGGGTTGCCGTCGAGGTCGGTCGTGATGTCCCCCGGCACGGCGGTGTTGTCCCCGGCGTCGATGCAGGGTGAGCCGGGCTGCAGACGGAGGTCGCCGTTGTCTGGATCGACGAACAGCGGGTCGGCGTCGATGTTGCCGATGCCGGGAAACCCGCCTTGGACGTTGCTGAACGTGACACTTGGATCGCTGCTGCCCCCGATGAAGATCTCGTCCGGGCTGTCATCCCACAGGATGCAGTTGGTCACCGTCGGGCTGCTGCTGTTGTTGTCCATTCCGCCGCCGCCTGTGGTGGCCGAGTTCCCACTGAACGTGCAGTTGATCACCGTCGGGCTACTGGCGTCGTTTCTCATCCCGCCGCCACGGTGGGCCGAGTTCGCGCTGAACGTGCAGTTGGTCAACGTCGGGCTGCTGCTGAGTTGGTTCAACATCCCGCCGCCGGCGTTGCTGGCCGCATTGTCGATGAACGTGCAGTTGATCACCGTCGGGCTGCTGGTGTGGTTGCCCATCCCGCCGCCGATGACCACCGAGTTCTCGTTGAACGTGCAACCAGTTACCGTCGGACTACTCTCGACGTTGAACATCCCTCCACCGGCGCCGAACGAGTTCCCACTGAACGTGCAGTTGGTCACCGTCGGGCTGCTGAACGTGTTGGCCATCCCGCCGCCGAAGGCAGCAGCGTTCGCGATAAAGGTGCAGTCAGTCACGGTCGGACTGCTGTTGACGTTGCGCACCCCGCCGCCGCGGTCGCCGGCCGTGTTGCCGCTGAACGTGCAGTTGATCAACGCCGGGTTGCTGTTGTTGGAGTTGAACATCCCGCCGCCGCCGTCGGGGCCGACAAAGCTGCCGACAGCCAGATTGCCGGTGAACGTGCAGTTGGTCACCGTCGGGCTGCTGTCGTAGTTCTCCATTCCGGCGCCGCCGGCCATCGCGGTGTTCCCGCTGAAGGTGCAGTTGGACAGCGTGGGATCGCTTCCTCCATTCCACATCCCGCCTCCGCCGAAGGCCGAGTTCCCGGTGAACGTGCAGTTGATCACCGTCGGGCTGCTGCCGCTGTTGTACATCCCGCCCCCTCGCGGCAGAGGAAACCCCGTTCCCGATCCCCCCGTGATCGCGAACCCCTCCAACACCGTATCCGACCCCTCGCCGCTCTCGCAGGTCACGACGCTACCCGCCCCCAGATCCCCTCCAGCGTCGATCGTCGTCACCTCAGCCCAGCTTGAACTGTGCAGCCAGATCGCCTTGCCGAGGAAGTTGATCGTCTCGAAGTAGGTGCCGGGTGCGACAACGATCTCGTCCGTGTCCACGGCGTGGTCGATGGCCGTCTGGATCGAGCAGTACGGGTCGCCGATGGTCCCGTTGCCGGGGCCGGGGCAGTTGGCGGCATCGACGTAAATGACGTCTGCCTGGGCGATCGAGACGGCCAGGACGGTCACGGCACAGATCAGCTGCTTCATTGGGCACCTACCCGATGGCATTGTCACACCGGGAGGTGGCTGGGCCTAGCCCTTTCCCCGAACTTCCGTAGAGGCCGCCCGCTGTGACCGCAGGCGGGATCGTCTACGGCCTCCGTGGCCGAATCATGTACGTGTGGCCCTCGTGGCATCGTCGACCTCGCCGTCGCTCCGGGGTTCACTCATGTGCGTCGAGACATTCGTCCGTCCATCTGCGGATGAACGGATGGGCTCTACTGATACGCCCGTATCAAGCCGGCCGGCGACTTGACTCGTGTGCAGCTAAGGAACACGCGGGTGATTCAAGGAACACGCGGGTCGTCCAGGGAACAGGCGGGTCGGCCGTGACGGTCGCCGGTCTCCCGGTCCGGTGGTCCGGCGGTTCGACCAGGATTCCGTCGCCATGGTATCGTGGCAGTCGCCATGGCGGACGCGATTCAGCACGACATCCTGATCATCGGCGGCGGCGGCGCGGGCCTGCGGGCGGCGATCGCCGTGGCCGAGAACGACCCGGACCTGTCGGTGGCGCTGGTCTCGAAGGTCTACCCGATGCGCAGCCACACCGTGGCCGCCGAGGGCGGGGCGGCGGGCGTCGTCAAGGACAACGACAGCTTCGCGGCGCACTGCTCCGACACGATCAGCGGGGCGGACTGGCTGGCGGACCAGGACGCGGTCGAGGTGTTCGTGGCGGAGGCGCCCGGGGAGCTCACCCAACTGGAGCACTGGGGCTGCCCGTGGAGCCGCGAGCCGTCGGGCCACGTGGCGGTGCGGCCCTTCGGCGGCATGGAGCAGGAGCGCACCTGGTTCGCCGCGGACAAGACCGGCTTCCACATGCTGCACGCGCTCTACCAGACCTCGCTCAAGTACGAGGGCCGGATCAGGTTCTACGACGAGTGGTTCGCGACGAAGCTCCTGGTCGAGGACGGCCGTTGCCAGGGCGTGGTCGCCATCGAGCTGCGCACCGGCCTGATGCACACGCTGGCGGCCAGGGCGGTGATCATGTGCACCGGCGGCGCGGGGCGCATCTTCGCCTTCACCACCAACGGCGCGATCAAGACCGGCGACGGCATGGCGCTGGCGTACCGCGCGGGCGTGCCGCTGAAGGACATGGAGTTCGTCCAGTACCACCCGACGGGTCTGCCGGGGACGGGCATCCTGATCACGGAGGCGGCCCGGAGCGAAGGCGGCATTCTCGTCAACAAGCACGGGGACCGCTACCTCAAGGACTACGACCTCGGTTCGCCGCTGGACGTCACCGACCCGCGCCACCCGCAGAAGCGGGCGATGGAGCTCGGCCCGCGCGACAGGCTCTCCCAGGCGTTCGTCAAGGAGCACGAGAAAGGCAACACGATCGACAGCCCGTTCGGCGACGTCGTGCACCTGGACATCCGCCACCTCAGTGCCAAGAAGATCCGCCTGAAATTGCCCTTCGTGCGCGAGCTTGCGATGAACTACGCGGGCATCGATCCGATTCGCGAGCCGATTCCCGTGCGGCCGGTGGTGCACTACATGATGGGTGGGATACACACGGACATTCACGGCGCCACGCCGCTGCCGGGGCTCTTCGCCGCCGGGGAGTGCGCGTGCGTCAGCATCAACGGGGCGAATCGCCTGGGCTCCAACTCGCTGACCGAACTGCTCGTCTTCGGCGCCCGGGCCGGCGCCTCGGCGGCCGCGTTCGCCCGCGAGCACGAGACGGTCCACATCGCCGCCCTGGACACCCAGGCCGACGACGAGCGCCGCCGGATCCGCGAGGAGTTCCTCACCAAGGACGGCGGCACCGAGCGGCTCGCCGCGCTGCGGTCGGAGCTCTTCAACGCCATGGAGCAGGGCGCCGGCATCTACCGGACCGAAGAGTCGCTGCGGCAGACCTACCGGACGGTCGAGAGCCTGCACGAGCGGTACCGGAACCTACAGATCGACGACCACAGCAACTGTTACAACACCGAGCTCACGGCGGCGCTGGAGTTGCGGAACATGCTGGACGTGGCGGAGGCATTGCTGCACTCGGCCCTGGAGCGCAAGGAATCACGCGGTTCGCACCAGCGGACCGATCATCCCGCCCGGGATGACTCGAAGTACCTCAAGCACACGCTGGCGTACCGCAGGGATGACGGGCCGCCGCGTATCAAGTACCAGGACGTGGTCATCACCAAGTGGCCGCCGGGCAAGCGCGTCTACGGCGCCGAGGCGTCCGAGGCCGCGACCGGCTGTTAGCTGAGTCATCGTTTCTTCGAAAGTCCCTTCGCCGAGTACCCGCATGCCCGACACCACCATCACGCTGGACGTCTTCCGCTTCCAGCCCGACGGCGGCGGTCACGCCCGGCGATCGACGGACGGGCCCACCTTCAAGGCGTACAGGGTGCCGTACCACGAGCACTGGGTCGTGCTTGACGCATTGAACTGGATCAAGGACGAGCTCGACGGCACGCTGTCGTATCGCTGGAGTTGCCGCATGGGCGTGTGCGGAAGCTGCGGCATGATGGTCAACGGCGTGCCGAAGCTCACCTGCGCCGCGTTCCTCAAGGATTACTATCCAGGCACGATCCGCGTCGAGCCGTTGACGTACTTCGCCGTCGAGCGGGATCTCATCGTCGACATGGACGGCTTCCTCGGCAAGCTCAAGTCAGTCAAGCCGTGGCTGATCCGCGAGAACGAGAAGCCCGTGGACGAAGGCGAGTACCTCCAGAGCCCCAACGAACTCGCGTCGTTCAAGCAGTACTCGATGTGCATCAACTGCCTGCTGTGCTATGCGGCGTGTCCGGTCGTCGGCGCCGAGGAGGACTTCATCGGTCCTGCGGCGCTGGCGATCGCGCAGCGATACAACCTCGACTCCCGCGACCAGGGGGCCGCCGAGCGGGCCGACGCGCTCTCGGCCGACGAAGGCGCCTGGGGCTGCACCTTCGTGGGCGAGTGCTCCGAGGTGTGCCCGAAGAACGTGGATCCCGCCGGTGCGATCCAGCGTGTGAAGGTCGACAACGTCAAGGACTGGTACAGGAAACTCCTCATGCCCTGGGGACACCGATGAAGCAGCGATACGGGACGCCGCTGGGGCCGACGTGGTTCCTGGGCCGGGCCGCCTATCGGCGGTTCATGGCCAGGGAGGCGACCGCGTTCGCCATGGCGGTCTTCCTGGTGTACCTGCTGCTCTGGCTGCGGAGTCTCGGCCAGGGGTACACGGCGTACGGGCAGATGATCGAGCTGGCAAAACACCCGATCTCGGTCTTCGTGCACGGTCTCATCTTCGGCGCGGTGCTGTACCACTCGGCGACGTGGTTCAACCTGACGCCGAAGATCATGCCGATGTACGTCGCCGAGGAGAAGGTGCCCGACTTCTGGGCTGCGATCATCATGGGGTACCTGCCGTGCGTCGCGGTGACGACGGTGGTCCTGTGGGCGGTGCTGCGTTCGGCGGGATAAGCGCGATGACCTTCAAGAAATCCAACGAGGCGTTCTGGTGGTCGCTGTTCTCGGCCGGCGGCGTGCTGTCGGCGATGTTCCTGCCCGCCTTTGTCGTGATCTCCGGATACGTCCTGCCCAACCAGAGCAGCGCCGACCCCGGCCGCGCCCCGTACGAGCACATCCACGGGATCGTCTCATGGTGGCCCGTGCGCGTCCTGCTGTTCGGCGTGATCGCGTTCACGTTCTTTCACGTGGCGCACCGCATCCGCCACGTCGTGAATGACCTTGGCTGGCGGCACCACACCGCCCCGCTGAGCCTGGTGTGCTATGGAGGCGCGTTTGCCGGCGCCGGCACCGCGGCGTGGCTGCTGCTGACGCTGCCGTCCGTGGCTCAGTAGCCCGGCCCGCGCGCGGCGGCCCACGGAGCCGCCGCGCCTGTCACGATTCCACGCCGAAAAGGTCAACACGGAGACCGGTCTGTTCTGCTACGGTGCGCTCGATGAGGCGGTGTGGCTGACCGATTCCGGTGCAGCCGAGCGGAGGTCGAATGGGGAAACTCGGATCAAGGAGAACGCGAATGAGCATCATGCGGACGGGAATCATGATCGCCTCGAGCACAGCGGTCATGGCAGCAGTGCTGGCGACCCACGCAACTGCCCAGGGCCGGGAGTTCGGTGGAAAGATTGCCCGTTCCTACGAGGACTCGGTCGAGTGGTGGCCGGAAGCGGTTCGCCCCCATCGGGATGCACCGAATATCCTCATCCTGCTCCTGGACGATGTTGGATTCGCCCAACTCGGCCAGTCCTTCGGCGGCCTGATCGAGACCCCGAACATCGATCGCCTCGCCGCGAACGGCCTGCGATTCAACAACTTCCACACGACCGCGTTGTGTTCGCCGTCGCGCGCGTCTCTGATGGCCGGTCGCTATCCGCACCATATCGGCCTGGGCAGCCACGCGCTGACGGCGATGGGCTTCCCGGGATACAACGCGATGGTGCCGGAGACGTGCAAGTCGGTTGCCAACTACCTGCAGGACGCGGGCTACATCAACTACGCGCTGGGCAAGTGGGACCACACCCCTGTCTACGAAATCTCGCAGGTCGGCCCGTTCAACCGGTGGCCCAGCGGCGAGGGCTTCCAGCACTCCTACTGCTTCATGGCGGCGGATATCCACCAGTTCATCCCGGTGATGTGGAATGACCACACGCCGGAGCCGTATCGCAAGACGTATCACCTCGACAAGGACCTCGCCGATCGGGCCATTCATTGGATCACCGGGCACAAGTCGCTCAAGCCGGAGGACCCGTTCATGATGCTGTGGGCATCGGGTTCCATGCACTCGCCGCACCACGCCCCGAGCGAGTACATCGAAAAGTACAAGGGCCGGTTTGACATGGGCTGGGATCGTGCCCGCGAGATCATCATCGACAACCAGAAGAGGCTCGGCATCATCCCCTCCAACACCAGCCTCACCGAGCGGATCGATGAGATCCCGGCGTGGGACTCGCTCGACACCGATCACAAGCGGCTGTACGCGAGACAGATGGAGGTCTTCGCGGCCCAGATGGAGCACGTGGACCACCAGATCGGCCGAATCGTTGCCGCGTTGGAGCGCATAGGCGAACTGGACAATACGCTCATCTTCGTCACCTCCGACAATGGCGCGAGCGGCGAAGGAGGTCTCGCCGGAACGTTCAACGAGACCTACGTGCTGAACGGGTTGCAGACGCCGTTCGATGCCAGCATGCGTCATTTCGACGCGTGGGGCGACGCCACGACCTACCCGCATTACCACGCGGGTTGGGCGATGGCCGGCAACACGCCGTTCCGGTACTTCAAGCAGAGCGAGCATCGCGGCGGGCAGCACGATGCGTTGATCGTTCACTGGCCCGACGGCATCAAGGCCAGGGGTGAGATCCGAAACCAGTATCACCACATCGCCGACATCGCACCGACGATCCTGGAGGTTGCGCACGTGACCGTCCCGGAGACCTATCACGGCGTGAAACAACAGCCGATGGACGGGACGTCGATGGCGTACGCCTTTGACAACGCCGATGCGCCGAACCGAAAGACACGCCAGTACTACGAGATGTTCGGCAACCGCGCGATCTGGGCCGACGGCTGGAAAGCCGTGACGTTGCATGCCAATCGAATGCCGTGGGAACTGAACAAGGTTCTTCCGTTCGAGGATGACGAGTGGGAGCTGTACCACGTTGCCGTGGACTTCTCGGAGAGCACCGACGTCGCCGCTCAGCATCCCCGGAAGCTCCAGGAACTCATCGAGATGTTCGATGAAGAGGCGTGGAGGTACAACGTCTATCCGCTGTACGACGACATGATCAAGCGGATCATGGTGCAGCAGGATCGGTTGTTCGGCGATCAGAAGCAGTACGTCTACTATGCGCCTGGTGCAATCCGGATCGCGGAGAAGGCGTCGGCCCCCGTCAAGAACCGCTCGCACGACATTGTCACGACGATCGATCTCACCGGCGACGAGCACGGTGTCATCGTCGCGGTGGGCGGCATGACCGGCGGCTTCTCGATGTACATCAAGGGCGGTCGCCTGCACTACGACTACAACTACCTCGACGGCGTGCACTACCACCTGGCGTCGCCGAAGCTTCGTCGTGGCAGGACGGAGCTGAAGTTCACGTTCACCAGGACGAGGGAGTTCGGCGGCACCGGCGAGTTGTTCGTCAACGGCCGCAAGGTGGACGAGGTCGACATGCCCACGATGCACATCAGCACGTATTCGCTCGCCGAGACGTTTGACGTCGGTCGCGACACGGGAACGCAGGTCGATTCGGCGTACGAGGGCGGCCCGTTCGTCTTCAACGGCGCCCTGGACCGTGTGATCATCACGCTTACGGATTGATCCGACGCGGATGGACCGATGGTTGGTTCGCACCGGCCGCGCGGGCCGTCACCGCGGCGCGTACGAAGTCCACGGCCCTGATCAGCGGATCAGACAGGGACCGGCGTTGGGGGCTCTACGAGAGATCGAGTTCCGGCCGGTGAGGGTCGCAGTCATCACATCGTCGAGAGCGGATTTCGGCGACCTGCACTGGCCGCTGCGGCACGTGCCGGCGCATCCGCGGATCGAGCCGAAGCTGATCGTCATGGGCGCCCATCCGTCGCCCGAATTAGGCTCGACCGCCGACGAAATCCGGCGTTCACGGCGAGCCTGCGCCCGGCTGCGACCTCCCCGATTCAGTGCGAGAAACGTGATGCCGGCGCCATGGGCCGTGCCGGCGGGTTCTTCTCGAAGAACGCGATGCCTTCCCGAATGCCATCGAGCAGCTCGCCTGCAAGGTCGCGGCTGAAGCCCTCGCGAACCACGACGCGCAGCACGGCCACGTCCTGGGCAGCCTCCGGCATGGTGTAGGCCGGTACCTGCCAACCCCTCAGGCGCAGTCGCTCCGAGAGGTCGTAGACGCTGTATGGCACGCCTTCCCGCATCGTGAACGTCAAGACCGGAATGGCGGTACCGTCCGAGAGCAGCTCGAAGGGACCGAGCTTCGCGATCTCGCCGGAGAGCCAGGTGGCGATGTCCCGGAGGGTGGTCATGACGTCCGTGTATCCGGCACGGCCCAGGCGCAGGAAGTTGTAGTACTGGCCGACCACCTGGTTGCCTGGGCGCGAGAAGTTCAGTGTGAAGGTCGGCATGTCGCCGCCCAGGTAGTTCACGTGGAAGATGAGCTCGTCAGGCAGGTCCTCGTGGCTGCGCCACATGATCCAACCGACGCCCGGGTACACGAGACCGTACTTGTGTCCCGAGGCGTTGATCGACTTCACCAGGGGCAGCCGAAAGTCCCACTCGAGGTCCGGCTGCAGGAAGGGAGCGACGAAGGCCCCGCTCGCGCCGTCGACGTGGAGCGGGACGTCCCAGTCCTTCTCCGCGTTGAGCTTGACGAGCGCATCGTGGATGTCCTTGATCGGCTCATACTCACCCGTGTAGGTGGTACCCAGGATCGCCACGACCCCGATCGTGTTCTCGTCGCACGCGTTCACGACCTGTTCGGACGTGATCACGTACCGTCCGCGCTCCATCGGCAGATACCGGGGCTCGACGTCCCAATAGCGGCAGAACTTCTCCCAGACGACTTGGACGTTCGAGCCCATGATCATGTTCGGCCGGTCGCCGGCCTTGTTCTGCGTCTTCATCCGTGTGCGCGACCGCCATTTCAGGGCGAGGCCCGCAAGCATCACGGCCTCGGACGAGCCGATGGTGGAGACGCCCGCACCCGATCCGTCGACGTCGCAGGAGCCCGCGCTGCCCCACTGTGCCAGGAGGGCCGGGAAGTCACTGATGCCGACGTTTCCGTCGGGTACCGGCTCGCAGTCCCAGGGGCACGCTGCGCCGATCACCAGCCTCACGAGTCCAGAGCGCGTCACCGTATTCACAGACGCACTTCGGCCCGGACGTCGTGAGGTCCTGACATGCCCGGAATGAAGCATGGCTCGCGCCACGACACGGCGAGGATGACGCCGGGTCGGACCTCAACGGGCCCGACGGTCGCCCGGTTGGCGAACTGACAGCCCAGACCGGCCCAGTTCACGAAGATGATGAGGCCGTCGTCGTTCGCGTCCGACGGTACCGTCGGCATCACCGACTTCCTCCAGCTGCTCGGAGCCTGGGGCGCTTGTCCGTAATCCCCCCCTTTACTGACCGATCCAAGGGACCCGCATCTCGGTGACCCCGGTCCTCCCGGGCCGGGGTTCGTTGACGGTGCTCCGGGCCCAGGTAGCCCGACCGGCAACCGGCGTCATTCGCCTCCGTCCTGTCCCTCTCCGTCGTTGACTCCGAGCGTGTACGACAAGATCAGAGCGCGTGCAGCGTGCCCGTGCTAGCCTTGGCGACCATCGCGGCCAGGCGATCGAGACCCGTGACCACTTCGTCGCGCGGTGAGCCGAACGAGAAACGGACGTACCCGGCCAGCGCGCTCGGCCCGCGTCGCTCGTGGCGGGGGTCCACGTCGAAGTACGCGCCGGGGACGGTCAGGACCTTGACGCCGAACCCCGCGCGCATGAAACGCTCGCCATCGTCGAGGGGACGCGGCAAGTCCTCGATCGATCCGAACGCATAGAAGGTGCCCTGGGGACTCTGGGGGAACCGTACGCCCATGGCGCCGAGACGTTCAAGGGTGATGCGCTGCTTGGCGGCGAACTCCTGCCGGACCGCGTCGCACTCCTGGTCGGCGCGGGCCGGTTCGAGCACGTCGATGGCCGCCCGCTGGATCGGGCGCGACGGCCCGCCGTCGAGGAAGCTCCCGGCCGCCGTCATGGTCTGAATGATCTCGCGCGGGGCGACGACCCAGCCCACGCGCCAGCCCGGGTATCGAAAGCACTTGGTGAGCCCGTCCACGATCACGACCGGGTCGCGCTCGACATCTTCCACGAACGCCGCGGCGCTGACCGGCACGGCCCCTTCGGAGCCGTAGACGTAGTGGGAGTAGTACTCGTCGAGGACCAGCGTGCATGATGACCGCCGGGCGATCTCGAGCCATGCGTGCAGCTCATCGCCGCGGATGACCACACCGGTGGGGTTGCATGGGTTGCTGACGATGAGCGTATCGAGCCGATCGGAGTCAACGATCTTTGCGAGACGCGAAGGCTCGATGCGAAACCCCTCGTCGGCCGCGAGCTCGATGCGACGGGTTCGAACCTGCGCGAAAGTGCGAAGCAGGTCTTCGTACGCCGTGTAGTCCGGTGTGAAGTGGCCCAGCCGGGTCGTGCCCAGCGCGGCCCCGCAACGGGTGAGGCCGCTGCGGCCGCCCGGCGAGATCATCACGTTCTCGACGGCGTATTGTGAGGCCTTGCCCTTGCGGTACAGCCGGTTGTAGTGCGCGGCAACGGCCTCGCGCAGCTCGGGCAGCCCCTCGACCGGACCGTAGGCGTGATCGGCGGTCTCGATCTTCAAGTGCGCAACCCGCGGCGGCGCGCCGGACAACTCACCGACCTCGGGCTGCCCCTGGCCCAGATTGATCCACTCGGGGTCACCGTGGGTGAACCCGAGGCGTGCGGCCATCTCGTTGACCCGGATCACGCCCATGAAGGGCAGCGATCGAAATGACGCGTTCAGCATTGCACCGTGCAAGGTAGCACAAAGAATGCCCCGTCGAAGCGAGCCCTGTTCGGTGCTCCGCAAGGGCGGCGGGAAATCAGTCGGCGGGTGCCCCGGCGGGCGCAGCACGGCCCTTTCCGCCGACGCGATGCTAGAGCGGGTTCACTCCATCTGTAGCGTTCTGAGCACGATCATCTCCGCTGTGGTGACGTCGCCGAATCTCGGAATATCAGCAATATGCCGTCGATCCGGCGGCGCCACCACAGCGAAGAGCATCGCACTCAGAACGCTACACCTGGAGTGAATCCGCTCTATCCTTGGGATGTCATGGAGCTTGAGACACAGACGCTCGAAAGGCGGGTTGCCTCCGTTGTCCGCGACCGGAGCGAGGTCGTCGTGGCCTGGGTATTCGGTTCCGCGGTGCGGGGCCGGCGGCGGCGGGACTCGGACGTCGACGTGGCTGTTCTCTTCGATGCCGGGCTTGTCAACACTGACAAGTTCCGCATCCGATGTGAGCTTGCGGGTGCGGTGGCCGCGGCCGCCGGTGTCGAGTTCGCCGATGTCGTTGACCTGGAGGCAGCGCCGCCGATGCTCGCGCATCAGATCCTCGGAACCGGGCACCTCCTGTTCTCCCGCGACGAGCGTCGCCGGGTGCTCGTGACGGCACGCCAGGTCATGCGGTTCATCGACACGCGCCCGCTTCGACGGGTCCTGGACGAGGCGACGTTCAGGCGACTGAGAGAAGGGTCCTTCGGTCATATCGCGTGAGATTGCGGCAAACCGGCTGCGACGCCTCGAGCAGAGCGTCAATCGACTCACGCAGCGTGCCGCAATGCCCCTTGGTAAGTACCTGGCCGACAGCGATGCCCGGGTGATCGCGGAGCGCCACTTCCAGATTGCCGTGCAATGCCCGCTTGACATCGGTAACCACATCGTGGCCGAGCAAGGCCTTGGAACCCCCGATGATGCCGGTGGCATTCTCGACTGCCTCGAGCGCGCCGGTGTCGTAACCCAGGATCTTCATGAGCGGACGCGCGGCCTGGCCGGTTTCCGCAATGTCCTGGTTCACGACTACCTCGACATCGATCACCACACGGTTCACGCACTCCTGCAGCGGGTCAGCGATCTCGTCGAACTCGGACGGGTACTTGGCGACTATGTTGATCGTCCGGATCGGCACTCCGGCGACCCTCCGCGGCACTGAGGGATCCGTCGAGAGCCCGGTGCCGCGGGGCTTCAGCGGGAATTCGTCCTGGGGGGCGATGGATGCCGCGGCCGCTCGCGCAGCAGTGTCTTGATGGCGCGCTCGAGCTTCATGTAGTCGTCGTTTTCGACGGCGAACGCGGGATCGTCCGACTGGAAGAAGACCGGGCCGGGGTGAACGAACCGGATGACGCCGCCGGCGTCGACGAGGAACGTGGCGCTCGTCGCGCGGCGCTCGCCCGTGGACAGGTACAGCGCGTTGAGCGCCGACCAGTCCTCGTCGACGGCGATGACGCCGCCGTAGCCGAACTGCCGTGCCGCGGCCCGCACCGCGAGGTCGTCAACGGTGCGCGGCGGCTTGGGGTGATACACGCCGACGACGTCGAGGCCCTTCGATCCGTATTTACGGCGAAGCATCTCGATCGCGGGCAGGCTGTCGCGGCAGTACGGGCACGTGTCGGTCCACCACCGGTAGAGCGTCGCCTTCGCCTTTGCCGGCCGGTCCGCGGTACCGTCGATCCAGCGGTCGAACGCGGGTTCGCCGAACCGCGTGCCCACGAGGTCCTGGCCGCCGCGTTCCGGCGGAAGCGTCTCGAAGACCCGCGGCGTGCCGGGCTTGCCTCGCAGTGCGTCGATGATCGTGCGGGCGCGCTCGGCGCGTATGTGAAACGCGTTGAACCGCACGATCCCCTGCTTGTCGATGATGACGACCCACGGCGTCCCGCCGGTCCTGTATCGCTGCATGAAAAGGGAGCGACGACCGGCGGTGCCGTCGTGGCCGACGGGGATGTCGAGTTCGTACTCCCGGGCGGTCTCCCATGCGCGCCGCGCGGTGTTGGTCGAGAATCCCTCGAAGACCGTCTGCACGGCAACGAACGACACGTCGTCGACGCCCGCATAGGTCTTGATGAGCTGCTTGAGCGTGGGGAATCCCCGCGAGTGGCATCCGGGACACCACGACTGGAATCCCAGCATGAAGACGACGGTGCCCTTGAGGTCCGTCACGTCGAGCGTGAGGCTCCCCTCGGGGAGATTGATCCACTCCGAGACGCCCCAGCTCGGCGCCGGACGACCGGCGATGCCCGGTGGAACCCGCTGTGCGTGCGCCGGCCGGGCGAGCAGGGCGACCAGGCCGATCATGGCGAGCCCGACGGCGGTGGTTTTCGTGTTGGTCATGAACAATACTCCCGTGTACTGCCAACACCCCTGGTCGTCATTGTATTTCGTGCCCCGCCGCTGCGCTACAATCGGCCCATGGTATTGCCGCAGATTGCCATCGTGGGACGGCCCAATGTGGGCAAATCGAGCCTGCTGAACCGCCTGGCGCGCAAGCGGATCTCGATCGTCGCCGCCGAGCCGGGGGTGACGCGTGACCGCGTCTCGGCAATCATCGAGGTGGACTCGCCCCAGGACCGCCCCCGCGAGACGCCGGCGCGGCTGGTCGAGGTCGTCGATACGGGCGGCTTCGGCGCCTACACCGCCCTGGGAAAACGGTTTGACGACGTCGGCGCCGATCTTGCCACGCTCAGCCCGGACATCGAGGCGCAGATCGCGATCGCCGCCGAGCAGGCCGACCTGATCCTGCTTGTGGTAGACGTGCAGGAAGGACTCAGCAGCCTCGATACCAGTATCGCGACGCTGCTGCGGCACAACGGCCTGGCGGGCAAGGTCCTGCTCGTCGCCAACAAGACCGACAGCGCCGAGTGGCTCGCCGAGGGCGCGGCCGCGGCGACCCTGGGCTTCGGCGAGCCGGTGGGCGTCAGCGCGACGAGCGGTTTCGGGGTTCGCGGTCTGCTGGCCGCGATCCGGCATCGCCTGCCGGAATCGGGAGCCGGCCCGGACCTGGCCCTCGACGACGAGATGAAGATCGCGATCGTCGCCAAGCGCAACGCCGGCAAGTCGACGCTGATCAACGCCCTTGCCGGCGAGCCCAGGGTCATCGTCTCGGAGATCGCCGGAACGACGCGGGACTCGATCGACGTGCGCTTCGAGATAGGAGGCCGCCGGATGCTCGCGATCGACACCGCCGGGGTCCGCAAGCGCAAGAGCTTCGCGGACGACATCGAGCTGTACGCCTACCAGCGGATGCTCGCCTCGATCCGCCGGGCCGACGTGGTCGTCCTGATGATCGACGCGACGGTCGAGGTCTCCCAGGTCGACAAGAAGCTGACCCTGGAGTTGCAGGCGCTGCACAAGCCGACGGTCATCGCCGTCAACAAGTGGGATCTCGTCGAGGATCGCGTCAAGACCGGCGACTACCTGGACTATCTCACCGAGCAGCTTCGCGGCCTGAGCTATGCGCCGATCGTCTTTCTCAGTGCCAGTGCCGGGCAGGGGCTGGGCGATCTCACGGCCATGGCGTTTAATCTATACCGGCAGGCCGGGCACTTCGAGACCACGGGACGGCTCAACCAGGTCGTCGAGTCCATCCTGCGGCGGCGCGGTCCCTCGCCGCGGCTCGGCCGGCAGGCCAAGGTGTACTACGTCAGCCAGATCGACGCGCACCCGCCGACGATCGCGCTGGTGGTCAACGACCCGGCGCTCTTCGAGGGAAGCTACGAGCGGTACCTTCTCAACCGGCTTCGCGAGGAGCTCTCGTACAGCGAGGTGCCGATCAAGCTGCTGTTCCGCCCGCGAAAACGCATGACCCTGGATGAACTCAAGACGCAGGGGCGCGCGAAGCGCAGTAGAGCAGTAGAGCAGTAGACCGCAGACGAGCAGGGAGCCTGCCCGCCTGCTCTCTAAACGACCGTGCACATTCGTGCACGGTCGTTTAGAACGTCGTATCCTCGTCCCCCACGATCGGCGGCGGGGGCTGGCTCGGGTTCTCCAGCAGTTCGCCGATGAGCTCGAGGCGGTTGGCGACGACCGCCATGGACTCCGGGCGGTCGTCGGGGTGCAGGCGGACGCAGTCGAGGATCTGCCGGGACAACAGCGGGTGGATGCTGGCGTCCTTCTCCTGCGGCGGGACCGGCGGCTTGACGTGGTCCGGGTCCAGCGCCCCGGTGTACAGGCTGTCGCTGTCGTCCTTGGGCGGCAGTGCCGTGGGAATGACCTCGCCCACGAGCACCCAGTACATCGTGGCGCCGAGGTTGTAGATGTCGGTTTTTTCCGTGATCGCCTGGCGGTGTGCCTGCTCCGGCGCCATGTACCCCGGCGTGCCCTGGATCCGCTTCTTCACCGTGCCGGTCGCGCAGCCCTGGCCGAGATCGATGATCTTCACCTTCTCCTGCTCGGTCACGAGGATGTTGTTGGGCTTGATGTCCGCGTGAATGAAGCCGCGGGAGTGCATGTGGACCAGGCCCCGGGCCACCTGCAGGAAGATCCGGACGGCCTCGGCGTGGGTCTGCGGGAGCCGTTGATCGAGCGTGGTGGCGTCGACCAGTTCCATGATGAGGGTGACCGCACGAACCTTGAATCCCTTGCGGTGCTTGATGAACCGGCACACGCCGCGCACGTTGGGGTGGTCGAGCTTGGAGCCGACGAGGTACTCCGTCTGGACCTGATCGATGAACCGCTGGTCTTTCTCGTTCTCCTTGATGACGTGCTTCAGGGCCCAGACCTGCTTGGTCTTGGGGTCCTGTACCGCGTACAGCTCCGACGCCGCGCCCCGGCCGACCCTGGCAAGGATGCGATAGCCGGCAATCTGCAACTGGTGAGACATGGTGGCCTGTGACGCCCGCGGTGCCTCTCGCCGACGTCGGCAGAGGAGGCGACCTCGGAGATGGTGATCAGAGGGGACGAACTCAGCCCTGGTGTCGAACTGACCCGCGTAGCGTAGTTGCTTGCCCGCCGGGTTTCAACGCAGCGAACGGAGCAGTTGCTGGTCGAGAAGCGTCGTCGGGAAGAAGCGGCCGGGGCTGCTGGTGAGCCCGTCCGCGATGTCCCGGTGGAGCCGCACGGCGCTGGGGAGGATGCCGAGTTCCCGCTGGAGCCGTTTTACGAGGCTGATCAACTGTGCCGTCTGGCGGTCCGTGAACGTCCGGCGATCGCCGTTGCCCACGAGACAGATGGCGATGGCGTGCTGGTTGTAGAAGTCGGCGTCCGGACCGACGGCGTGCCATCCGGGCAATTGCCGGATCCACCGCTCGCCGACGTGGACGACGCCGTCGCCCATCTGGTTGCCGTTGCCGATGACGAAGTGATAGCCCATCATCCGGGCGCCGTTGGCCATGTGCAGCCGTCGGATGGTCTGGGGGTTCCCGGCAAGCTCGCCGGAATGGTGGATGATCACGGACTGCCAGCGCTGCCGGTCCAGCGGGGCATCGGTTCTGAACACCGGATTCCGGCCGCGCGTGTCGGAGACGAGGCTGGTATTGGCTGCGGGGAACCGGAAACCGGAGCCCGCCCCGCGATCGCTCAGCGCGAGCACCCCCGTCACCATCGCCATGGAGGCGAGAAAGCTGCTCCAGACGATGCGTGTTCGTCTCGAGACGCGCTGACCCCGGGTTGTGCCGGTCCGTGGCACCTGTCTGTGCAACCTCAACAGCCCTGCGTGAATCTCTATGGAACTGGTCTCGGAACCCCCGGTGGCAGGAGCTTCGCTCAAAGCCGTGACCACGGGCCCCCATAACTATCGGCCGCGCCGACGTGGGACTGAAAAAAGAGATGGGCAGGACCCGGCCTCTGCTATTGAGGCTGCGTCAGGCGCTCGCGCAGGGCCGGTTGAGGGTTGCCGAAGACGTCCGGCTCCTCGAGAGGGACGAAGCCGCGTCGCAGCCGATCATTCGTCTCGAACTGCGTGCGTGTCTCGCCCTGCGGGAACAGTGCCTTCTGGCAGCCTGCCAGAACTGCCGCGCAGGTCCCGGCCAGCACGAGTCCTCTGACCGCTGCACGATCAATGGTGGCGTGTCGGCGCATGGCGCCGGCAGTATATGCCTGGATGCTGGCAGCCTGTTGAAGAAGTGCTTCGATGGCGAGAGCGCGACCAGATTCGTCAGATCAAGGAGCCGGATCGAAGGCATATCCCGGAGATACGTCGAGATTCGGCGACGCCGAGCTGGCGGATCTGGGCCGCTCGCAGCTCGAATGACTTCTTCAACGGGCTGCTAAGGATCGAGGACAAGCGATAGTTCCCGCTGGTCGGTGACACGACGGCCGTCGTAGCCGTCGAGAAACTCCGCCCGGACGGTGCAACCGGTCGCGTGCAGCTCGCCGGGAATTGAGATCGGCATCGTGATCGTGTAGTGCGTGCCCAGGAACGTGGAACGGTATGCGGCGCGGAGTTCGCGGGGCCCCAGCCGTATCCGGCCGATCGAGACCGCGTCACTGTCGGTGGGGAGCATCGCCATGTGGACCGACAGGTCCCCCACCATCTGCACGAAGCGTCCCAGGCCGTCACTGGGGGTGACGTAGAGCACCAGCGTGTCCGGCCGCCCGTCGCCGTCGTCGTCGAGGACGTGACTGATCGCGTCAATCGAGATGGTCGCGACGTGCGGCGTGGCGTCCCGGACGTCCGGGGCAACCCCGCTGTCGTTGCCGGCCCGCAGGAGTCGTGCCTCAAGTTCGGCCGTCAGGTTAGTGAGGTCCTCGTTCTCCTGCTGGAGGTCCATCACCAGGGCCCGCAGCCGATCGTTCTCATGGGAGACTCTCTTGAAGGAGCCGCATCCGCTTGCGAGTGCCGCGCACAGTGCCGCGGCCATGACCATTGGCATGTTCACCGGCGCAGTCTAGCCCAGTTTGCGCCGCAGCGCTGCGGCCCGGAGCGAGTGTGTGGCACGGTTGAACTCGCGAAGCGAGTTCGGCCGTGTCTTCAGTCGTCGCCGTTGTCGGTCTTGTCCGGCGTCACCGGCGGGCGTTCGAGGATTTCGTCCGCCAGGCCGTACTCGACCATTTCCGTGGCGTTGAGCCAGTTGTTCCGCTCGAGGTCCTCGGTGATCGTCTCGAGCGACTGGCCCGTCCGGTCCACGTAGAGGCCGTAGAGGATGTTCCGGAGTCGCAGCATCTCGCGGGCCTCGATCTCCAGGTCGGTGGCCTGGCCCTCCAGGACGCCCGCCAGCATCGGCTGGTGCATGAGGTTCTTGGCGTTGGGCAGTGTGTACCGCTTGCCCGTGGTACCGGAGCACGCGATGAGCGACGCCATTGAGGCGGCCTGGCCGATGATGTACGTCGCCACTTCGCAGGGGATGTACCGCAGCGTGTCGATGATGCCCAGCCCCGCCGTGACGCTGCCGCCCGGGGAGTTGATGTACAGGCTCACATCGGCCTTGGCGTCCTCGTTCGTCAGGAAAAGCATCTGGGCCACGACGATGTTGGCGACCTCGTCGGTGATGGTCCCGCCGAGGAAGATGATGCGATCGCTGAGCAGCCGGGAGAAAATGTCGTAGGCACGCTCCCCGCGGCCGGTCTTCTCTATGACGATCGGGATCAGGGTCATGGCGGCCTACGAGTCCTTGGAATCCTTGGAATCCTTCGAGTCCTTCTTGCCTGGGGGCTTCGCCTTGCCCTTGTCCTTGCCCTTGTCCTTGTCCTTGCCCTTGCCTTTGGTCCTCCTGTCCTGGGGAGTGAAG
Organism: Planctomycetota bacterium; assembly: GCA_022562915.1. Taxonomy (GTDB): domain Bacteria; phylum Planctomycetota; class Phycisphaerae; order Phycisphaerales; family SM1A02; genus JADFOJ01. Next base: position 51,427 of record JADFOJ010000002.1, read on the forward strand.
ACCTCGTCCACCAGGCCGTACTCCTTGGCCTCCTGGGCGGAGAAGTAATGATCACGCTCACCGTCCCTGGTCACCCGCTCCACGCTCTGGCCGGTGTGGTCGGCGATGATCTCGTTGAGCGTCTTCTTGGCCTGGAGGATCTGCTCGGCCTGGATCAGGATGTCCGTCGTCTGCCCGCTCACGCCGCCGTACGGCTGGTGGATCATGACCCTGGCGTGCGGCAGAATGTGCCGCTTGCCGGGGGAACCGGCGGACAGGAGCACCGCCGCGCCGGAGTACGCCCTGCCGATGCAGAACGTCGCCACCTCCGAACTCAGGAACTGCATGGTGTCGTAGACGGCCAGGGTGTCGTCGACCGACCCGCCGGGCGAGTTGATGTACAGGTTTATGTCCTGTCCGCGACCTTGATCCTCCAGGTAGAGCATCTGCATCATGACGCGGGCCGCCGAGACGTGCGTGATCTCGCCCACCAGGAAGACGACCCGGTTCTCCAGCAGCAACTCATCGATCGTCATCTCGCGAGTGCGCTGGTACTGCACCGCGTCGCGCGGGTCGGGAAAGTGCCGTTCGACCCGGTGGGAGGTCGTGAGATGAGGCGGATAGGCGAATTCCATGATCGTCTGACGTTCCTGATCGGCTGACCGGCGGGGACGCATCATACTCGCGCGGTGACTTCGGGCAAGCCGGTCTCAGCGACCTCGGACCACCTCTCTATCGGCCGGTGCGGGAGGGCAATCCTCGAATGACTTCTCAGAAATCGTCGTCGAACTCCGCCGTCGGCTGCGGTCGCGGCAGCTCCGTGTCCGCCGACCCGAGCTTCGCCCTGTCGCTGGGCAGCGAAATGATGAACGCGGCGCCCTGGCCGACCGTGGACTCCAGCGTGACCTCGCCGCCGTGTTCCTGGACGATCTTGCGCGTCACCGCGAGCCCCAGCCCCGTTCCCCGCCGGCCCTTCGTGGACCAGAAGGCCTCGAAGACCTGCTCGCGGCGGTCCTCGGGTATGCCCGGCCCGTTGTCGCTGACGGTGATCTGAGCCTGGTGACGCTCCGGCAGGTAGCGCGAACGGACCGTGATGACGCCCGTCCTGGCCGGGACCGCCTCCAGGGCGTTGACCAGGAGGTTCACCAGCGCCTGGTGGACCGCGTCGGGATCCATCGGGATCGGCGGGACGTCCTCGGCGAGATCCAGCACGAGCCCGACCCGCTTGCGGTCGCACTGGTCCTGCACGAGCTGGGCTGCCTCGCCGACGAGACGGCTGACGGGGGTCATCTCGATCTCCAGCTCGCGCCGCTTGGAGTACGCCAGCATGTTCAGCGTCAGCCCGTAGATGCGGTCGAGATTGCGGGTCAGGATCGGCCAGCCCTCGTTGGCGAGCTTCAGGTCGCCCTTCTTGAGCGCCAGCTCGACCGCGTCGGCGCCGCCGCGCAGCCCCTGCAGGATGTTCTTGATGGAGTGGCTCAGCCACGCCACGGTCTGGCCGATGGCGGCCAGCCGCTCGGTCTGCATGCGCGAACTGAACAGCTCGGCACTGGTCAGGGCCAGCCCGGTGTGCTGGCCGATGGCGTTGAGCAGGTGAAGCTGCGACTCGGTGAAGGTAAAGTTCGCCAGCGACGAGTCGATGCAGATCACGCCCGCGACGTGCGGCCCGACGGAGACCGGCACGCAGATCGCCGAGCGAATGCCGTACGCCTGCACCGAGTCGCCCGCCTGGAACCGCGTGTCGCTCATGGCGTTGGTCGACAGGATTCCCTCGCCCCGGCTCATGGTGTGCTGGATGATGGTCCGGCTGACGGGGATCTTCCCGGCGTCCTTGCGTGCCGGGCGGTCCTTGTACCGCACCACGATCGGGTCGAGCGAGCTGCGCGGATCCGCCACGTCCGCCTTGAGCAGGATGAACCCGTGATCCGGCCGGAACTCCGCGAAGATCAGGTCCATCACGCCGTCGAGCAACTGCTGACGTTCGATCGAGCGCGCGGTGAGGCTCGTCAACTCATAAATCACTCGCAGGTGGTCACTTGCGGCTCTCACCGGGTCGGGAACGGCCAGGATCATCGAGTCCTCGTTGGCGTTGACGCGGTGCTCGACCGTGACGTCCATGTCCCCGGCATCCACGACCTGCACGAGGCCGGCCTTGCCGTCGTCGGGGGTGACGCCGAAGACCATCAACGTGGAGCCGCAGCGGACCTGGTCGCCCGGTGTGAGCTCGATCGGGTCTCCGCTCACGCGCTCGCCGTTGACGAACGTGCCGTTGGCGGAGTCGAGGTCGCGCAGGAACCATCGGCCGTCGTCCGGTGTCAGCTCTGCGTGGCGGCGGCTCACCGTCGTGTCCGTCAGCGGCAGAGCCTCGGAGGAACGCCCGATCAGCTGCGGCTCGTCGGCGGGCAGCGTGAACTTCTTGCCCCGGTCGGGGCCCTGCAGCACGTCCAGCATGAGCACGGGTGAATCGTAGGAGCGGACGCGACCGGACAGGCGACCGTTTGCAGTACGATCTGTCCATGGCCGGCAGGGCACCATCCCCCGACAGGATCAGCGCGGCCATGCGCATCCTGGTACTGCACGGCAAGGAGCCGTATCTCATCGCCTCGGCCTCGAAGCGCTATGAGAACCTGCTGCGAGAGGAGTTCGGGGACGTCGCCCGCGTCGAGCTTGACGGCGAGACGGCCGAACTCGCCGCCGTCCTGGACGAGCTGCGCAGCTTCGCCCTCTTCGAGCCGCACAAGCTCGTCATCGTGGACGCCGCGGACAAGTTCCTGGCCTCACCGGCTCGCGACGATGACGGCAAGAAGGCCGCCGGGAGCCCTCGCCGTCGGGCCCTGGAGGCGTATGCCGAGAACCCCGTGGCCCAGGCGTCCCTGCTCCTGCGGGCGGACACCTGGAGGCCGGGCAAGCTCGACAAGATCGTTGCCGGGATCGGCGGACTTGTCATCAAGTTCGAGCCGCTGAAGGAGGCCCAGGCCGTCGCGTGGTGCGTGCAGGCGTGTCCGCGGCACGGCGCGACCATCGAGCAGTCGGCGGCCGGGCTGCTCGTGCAGCGGGTGGGAACGGGGCTTGCCCGGCTGGACAACGAGCTGGCGAAACTGGTCGCATTCGCCGGTTCGCGATCGATCGCGCCCGACGACGTCCGGGAGCTGGTCGGTTACAGCCGCCAGGAGCAGGCGTGGGACCTGCAGAGCGCGATCATGTCGGGTTCGGCGGCGCAGGCGTGCACGAAGTTGCGCGAACTGCTGGAGATCTCGCGGCTGGACGAGGCGCTGGTGACGTGGGCGATCACCGATCTGCTGCGCCGCATCCACACGGCCGGCCAGTTGCTGCGCCGCGGCGAGCCCGAACAGAGCTTCCGGCATTCTCTGCGCCTGAACTTTCCGCCCGGCGACCGCATGCTCCAGGTCGCTCGAAACGTCGAGCCGTCGCGGGTCGCCCGGCTCTTTGACGAAACCATGCGCACCGTTCACCGCACGAGGTCGGGGCTGGGAGATTCGGTGAGGAACCTTGAAGTCCTGACCGTGCGGGTGACCGATACCATCAAGTGCTTCTGATACAACGAGCCCTGCTCGCGGTGGCGATCGCGCCGGCCATGACGGTGCTGTCGGCGGGGTGCGCGGCCCGCTCGCACTCGATGTCGAAGCACCTGGCTTCTGCGGAGTCTCTTCCAGAGACATCCGAACTCGCCGAGCAGGCTCGTCGCGACGTCGAGCAGCTCCGCCTGCTGGAACCCTTCGGCGACCGGCGGGCGTCTGCCGAGCCGGCTCACGACGTGCCACCGGAGATCCAGTGGATACTCCCGCGGACCGACTCGCCCGCCGTCGAGGCGGACCTTGCAGAGGCCGCGCCGCGAGGTGAGCCCGTACAGACGGCGCTTCACAGCGACGGCCTGCCCGGTCCCTCGACGACCGAGTTTCCCCTGCCGATGCCCACCGAGCTTCCGGGTGGCAGCGTGGTCGCGGACCCGGACCCCCCCGACCCCCGGGACCCCCCGCACCCGGGCGCGGCCCCCGAGACGCTTCGCCGCCTCATCGTGGATCTCTCCGCCGAGCTGTACCGCCGCGGCGCCTACAGCGACATGCCGTTGCGCGAGCTCCTGCTGATTGGCGCGACCACGATGGTGACGCCGGATCGCGCGCTGATCCCGGAAGCGCTGCCCGGCCTCACGCAGCGCGAGCGCGAGATCGTCGGACTCATGCAGGACTTCTTTCGGCGACTCGGCCAGGAACTCGACGCCACCGGCGATCCGGAGGTTGTCGTGACGGCGATCATCGAGCTGGCCGCGGCCCTGCAGAAGCAGTCGAGCCTCGTCCTGCCGACGGTGTCGCTGTGCACGCGGGTCGGAGGCTTCGGTGACTACGACGAGTTCCCCCGCACCGAGCAGGGCCGATACACGTTCCTGGCCCACAGCGACCAGCAGGCGGTCGTGTACGTCGAGGTCGATGACTTCGTCAGCGAGCTCAACGACAAGGGCCAATGGGTCACCGAGCTCTCCCAGCAACTCGTGGTGTTCAGCGACCGCGACGGCATCCCCGTCTGGCGGGAAGACTGGCAGCTCGGCACCGACACGAGCAAGAACCGGCGCGCGGACTTCTTCATCGTGCAGATCATCACGCTGCCGGAGCGACTGTCCGTCGGCCTGTACCAGCTCAAGATCCATGTCCGCGACAAGCGGTCGGGTGCGGAGGCCGAGGCGATCGTCGAGTTCGAGATGGTGGCGGATCCCCGGATGGTCGACTCGCGCTAAGATCCATCGCTGATGGCGCAGACCACCACCGGGCGCTTCGATCTGCTGGGGCTCGACGGCATGTCCGCCGACGAGCTGGGATCGCTGCTGGATGAGGCCGAGGGCTTCGTCGGGGCCGTCGAGCGAGGCGAGTCGTCGGAGCGTCTTGCCGGAAAGATAGTCGCCAACCTGTTCTTCGAGGACTCCACGCGGACCCGGTGCAGCTTCACCGTCGCCGCGGTCCGTCTCGGGGCTGCCACGCTCGACCTGACCGGGGCCGGATCGAGCCTGAGCAAGGGCGAGTCGATGCTGGACACGGCGCTCAACGTCGAGGCGATGGGCGTCGACGCGATGGTCGTGCGCAGCGGGCGGTCCGGGACGCCGCACCTGGTCGCGCGGTCGGTCGGCTGCCCGGTCATCAATGCCGGAGACGGCCGGCACGAGCATCCCACGCAGGGGCTGCTGGACATCCTGACACTGCGCCGGCGCTGGGGCGACGTCGCCGGACGTACCGTCGTGATCGTCGGCGACATCGCCAACAGCCGGGTGGCGCGCTCCAACGTGCACGGGCTCACCACGCTCGGGGCGGACGTCCTGCTCGTCGGTCCGCCCGCACTGGTGCCGCACTCGTTCACGCAGATCGCGGCGGGTCCCGGCCGCGTCACCGTGAGCCACGACCTGGACGACGCGCTGCCGCGCGCCGACGCCGTCATGATGCTGCGCATCCAGTTGGAGCGGCACGACGACGGCGGGAGCGGTGCGATACCGCCGGACTACCGCCGCCAGTACGGCCTGACCGTGGATCGCGCCGCCGGGCTCGAGGCCGACGTACCGGTCATGCACCCCGGACCCATGAACCGCGGCGTCGAGATCGATTCGGAGGTCGCCGACGACCCCGCCCGCAGCGTGATCATGCAGCAGGTCACCCACGGCGTCGCGGTGCGCATGGCGGTTCTGAACAGGGCGATCGCGGGCTAGGAGAGAAAATAGACCGGGACTAATTTCCAGGCTGCCGTCACCGCGTTGCAGTGGGCCACCGGCTGGAAATTAGTCCCGGTCTATTTTCTCTCGCTCAACCGTGCCACACAGAGATTCTGCCGAGGGCGCCGAAGTACGCAAGGATGGCACAATTGACGCCGTCGCGACCTGGCACCGCAGGGGGGTACACTTCCGCCATGGGCGCACAAGGTCTGCTTCTGGTCATCTCCGGACCGTCGGGCTCCGGCAAGACGAGCATTGCCCGGGCCGTCGAGAAGCGCCTCGGCGCCGTTTTCAGTGTCTCGGCAACGACGCGGCCCAGGTTCCTCAACGAGCGCCGCGGCCGTGATTATGAATACCTCTCCGAGCAGGCGTTCGAGGAACTGGTCGAGCGCGGGGCGTTCCTGGAGCACGCGCGGGTCTACGGCCGGCACCGGTACGGCACGCCGCGCGAGCCGGTCCGGCGTTCTCTCGACGAGGGGCGGCTGGTGATCCTCGACATCGACGTGCAGGGAGCACTCCAGGTCAGACAGGCGATGCCTGACGCCCTGCTGGTGTTCGTCATGCCTCCCGGTGACGAGGAACTCGAACAGAGGTTGCGCGCCCGCGGTCGCGACGACGAGCAGAGCATTCAGTTCAGGCTCGCCGAGGCGCGGCGGGAGATCGAGGTGGGGCTGCACAGCGGGGCGTACGACGAGCAGATCGTCAACGACGACCTCGACCGCGCCGTTGACGAGGCGTGCCGGATGGCGCAACAGCGCCGTGCGGCCGGGGGTGCGTGACAGTGCACGGCTCGCTCGGTGCAGTCCGGCTGGTCGTGCTGTCCTGCGTGTACGGGTGCTTCCCGGTCGAGGCCGGGGCGGGGCCGATGCACGGCCCGCGCTGCGCGGTGCCCGACCCGCTGGCGGTCCGCGGCGGCGTGCTGATGGTCCCGCTGGTTGCGGACCGGCCGGGCAGCGACTGGCCGCGGACACTCGTCCTGATCGCCGACGACGGCCGGCGGCTGCCCGGCATCGTCTCCTGGGTGCACCCGCAGACGGGTGACGCTGCCGCCGGGTGGACCTCGGATCCGCGCGGCCTGGCGGTGCGCCGGATCGAACCATCCGACGACACGAACGTCGAGTCCGGCAGCAGGCCGTTCCTGCTGACGCCGCTGCCCATCGATTGCCGCGGAACACTTCGTCTCGGTCGCCAACGGATCGAGCCGCGGTGGCTCGATGCCGTGGACCGGGCTGTTCCGGATGGGCCCGTACTGGAATTGTCGGACTCGCTGAACCGCCCGGACCCGGTCTCGCCCCTGGAGTACTGGCGGTGGGTTCAACTGGCGGGGCGCCTCGACACGGCGCCTCCGCCGGCGGAACTGTACGGTGAGGTGGGATCCCTGGTGGCGCGGCACTACTCGGATCTCTGGCGCATAGGCCTGTTGCGGTTGGGCCGCGCCGATCCCGATGCACTGCACCGCTGCCTGAACCTGCTATTGCGCATCTGCTACGACGGACCGCAGGCGTTCGCGGCGTGGGTCGTCGATCCGGGTGAAATCGGCAGCCTGCTGCAGGTCCTGGTCGACCTCGATCGGTCCGACGGGGAGCTCGTCGAGGCCGTCGAGCAGTGGGCCGGTCGCCAGGGGCCGCTGGTGCTGCGCGTCGTGCCCCGGGACCCGTTCGCCGTGGCGGTGGCCGTCGCCAACCGCAGCCGTCTTGTCATCGAGGCGAGCTTCCAATGGCTGGGGTCGTCCGAGGTCGCCGCGACCATGTCCCTGGCGCCCGGCGTCCTGCACCGGGTGGAGGTGCCCAGGTCCGCCCGCTGGAACCGGCCGGGTGGGGTGGACCTCGCCCGGGCTCGGGCCCGGGGTCATGGCGACGTGCAGGTGCTGCTGGTGGAAGCCGCCGGCAAAGTGACGCAGATGACCTTTCCGACGGGGCCGTTGCAGGCCGAACCGCCCGGCGTGGGTTTCGAGCTGCGGCCGCCGCTGACGCTCGCGGAGGTACAGTCGGGCCGGCGCTCCGGCGGCGCGGGCCGGCGTACGACGTTCCTCCAGCTTCGACGGAGGCATTCCCGGTGGGAGATCTTCCTGGAGTGCCGTCGCCCCGGCCGGCTTCCGCGCGCGGCTGATCTTGCGGGACTTCGCGACGCCGCGGAGATGCGCGGACGCGAAGCGATCACGCTCCTGCTCGGTGCCACGCCGGCGTCGGTGGTGCTGGCCGTGCCGGAGACGGGTGACTACCGGCTCTTTCGGGGGTCCGACGACGGGACCCTGGAGATCCATCGGCAGTCGTATGCCGACCGGTGGTACTGCCGCATCGTCGTGCCGCAGCGCTGGCTGCCCACGGAGGCCGAATACCTGTTGATCGGGGCGACCCGCACGCACGATGACAGCGACCTCATGGAGACCGGACCGTTCGCGTCGTTGCCGTGGCGCCCCGATCCCGGCCGGGCGGTGATCGATCTGCGAAGCTGGACGGACATCACGCCGGACGGCAACTCGAGCGCTCCGTAGCGGTCCTTTGGGAAAAGACGGGGTGGCACGGTCGACCGAGTCATCCCGGCGACGAGGTCGCCCGTGGAGCGACGATCGAAGACACGGGCGAGCAAGCTCGACCGTGCCACCCCTCATTTTAGAAATTCACGCGAACCGTGAAGGCGACCGTCGGAGCGAGGTCGGTGTCGTCACTGCCGAGCCGTCTGCCGCGGGAATTGTCGAGCTCGAACGAGGTCCCTGCAACGAACCCGGCGTAGAGATCCGCGGAGATTCGGTCGTTGAAGCGGTAGGACAACCGGACCCACATGGGGAAGCTGGAATCCTCGCCGACGCCGCCCGGCGCGACACCGGTGTCGTCGAGGCGGAAGCGGCGGAACTCGTACCGGAAGCCCGCCGCCGCTTCGTACTGCTCGGCGAACGCCCACACGAACTCGAGGCCGGTGAAGGCGAGGCCCACCGGTCCGGCCACCGAGGTCAGCTTCATGTCGTCGGTGATCGTCCAGTCCAGGAACAGCACCGGGTACACCAGCACACTGTCCTCGAGCTGTGACGAGACGCCGATGCCGCCGCCCCAGGCAAGGTTGTCGCCGGAGCGGATCAGGACACCGGCGAACCCGCCGCCGGTGACGGCATCGTTCCAGGACGCGCCGCTCTCACGCGACCACATGACGAACGGGCCGAAGATCACCGCGAGGTCGCTGTTCACCCACCACTGGAACCGGGCGTCCATCTCCAGCGTGGTGATGTCGCTCCACGGATCGCCGCCCAGCTTCACGGCGTTCGAGAAGTCGTAGTCATCGAAGAGGTACCGGAGGTTGAGGTCCAGTCGCCAGTCGGCGGCGATCTCCGTCTGCGCATTCAGTTCCAGGCCGACCCGGTCGACGCTGAAGTCGCCCCCGCCGTCGATGTCGGTCTCGAAGAGGCCCTGGTACCCGGCGGAGATCGAGAACCGCAGATCGTTGCCGCCGGAAGACGCGTCCAGCGGCGTGGTGAGCTGCGCCGTCTCTCCGATGTTCCGGGCCGTGCACGGCACGGCAGCCGCAACGGTCAGTGCGACGATGATGGCGGCCGGTCGTGTTCCGTTGGCTGGTGTGTTCACGGCAACTCCCACACAAGATCCCTCTGGAAGGCTCCATCGGTATCGCCCTGTTGGAGGAGGTACTTTTGTTGGAATCGGCTCTCGGTCACGTGCCGCGGATGCGCATGCAGTAGACCACCCACTCCGCCAGCAGAAGGGCCAGGGCGATGGCGACGAGGGCCGGCCACAGTTCCAGCGGGGCCGCGTCGCCGACCGCTCCCGCCGTGGTCTCGATGGCGTTGACGCGCACCGACCGCCGCGGCCGGATGTCCGATTCCTGGTCGCTGAGCATGCTGACGGCGACCCGGTCCATCGGCGGCCGGGCTCCGCGGACGCGATACAGCCCCACGCGGCGCAATGGCGGCAGCGTGGCCAGGCCCCCCGGCGTCACCTCGACGGTCGCTGTCAGCGGGCCCTCGATGACCATCTCGGTGACGTCCGGTCCGGCCCGGGCCGTGATCGCGTCGCCGGGACGAAACGAGATCGCGGCTTCACCCGCCGCGCCGAGCAGGTGGTCCAGCACGTTCTGGAGGAACACCGTGATGCTGACGTCCATCGGCCAGTTGCTCCGGGTCATTTCGAAACCGACCGCCACGTGACGGTCCGGCCCGCCGTCCCTGGAGGCGATCACCGGCCCGCCCGGACCGAACGCCAGGGCCGTCCATTGCTCCGGAAGGTCATAGCCTCCGAAGCCCGCGTACACCAGGCCGTCCAGCGACACGTGCCGCATGACCGGGTGCAGCCGGTCCCAGCTCAGCACGCGCACGGCGCCGGTGGCGGGGGGCTCGTGCAACCGTAGTCCCGGCGGCACCGCGCCGAGCGTGAGCGTGGGCAGCGGTGGTAGTACCGGCGGGGCCACGCGGTCGAAGATGACCAGGTCGAGGTCGCCGGCCGACCAGGGGAGTTCCAGTTCGCCGTCGCCCGTCCCGGCGGGAATCACCACGAGCCGCTGCGGCTCCATCGCCTCCAGCAGCCCGACCAGGAAACGATCCGGCGCGGACCCCGCGTGGACCACACCGATGCGCGGCGAGGCAGGCGGTCGTATGACAAGTGCCGCGGTATTGTCGGCAGCCAGATCGTCCGGACGGCCGCAGGTCAGCGACAGTACCGCCGACGACGGGATGTCCTGCGAGGCCGTGTATGCCGCCTCGCCGGGACCCTGCGCCGTCGCACCAGGCACGGTCAGCGACGTGGTCTGGACGGGTCTCCCGTCGACACGCAGGGTCACCGCGGTGTCGATGGTCGCCGGGCCGGCGTTGACCAGCCGCGCAAAGACCAGGAGCCGGCCGGGTTGGCGGTAATCGCGCCTGGCGCTGAAGGCCGCGATACCCAGATTGTCCACGGGCGTCCCCTCCGGCGGGCCGATTCCGACGAACCGCAACGCCCCGGCGGGAAGCAGGAAGCCGCGGTCGCTCTGCGCGCCGGTGCCGAGGTCGCCATCGGAAAACAACACGATGTCCGGCGGCGCCTCGTCGACCGTCTCGTCGCGCACCGCAAAAGCAGCCGCGAGGTCAAGGGCGGCCTCGAGGTCCGCCTGCTCATCGGTCGGCTCGATCGCGTCGATCGCATCCAGAAGCAGTCGCCGGTTCGACTCGAAGCCGCTGTACAGTCGCGGCGTGGCCGCGAAGGCGACCACCATCAGTTGCGCAGGCTCGCTGCGGCGCACCAGGCGGTCGACGGTCTCGCGCGCGGCGTCCCTCGCCGCGTCGAGGCGGCTGCGGTGTGTTGCCCCCACCCCGGCCGGCGCGTTCATCGACGCGCTGCGGTCGATGAGCAGGATGATCCGCGACGCGGCGCCGCGACCGGTCTGCACGACCGGCCGTGCCAGTGCCGCGAGCAGTACGGCGACGAGCAACATCTGCAGGAGCAGGAGCAATGACCACCGCAGTCGCTGGAAGGGGACGTTGGCCTGGAGATCCTCGGTGGCGGTGCGCCACAGGATCGTGCTCGCCATCCGCAAGGTCTGCCGCCGCAGCTTGAGGAAGTACAGCAGCACCAGCAACGGCACCGCGACGGCGGCCCCGAGCAGCGCGGACCATGGCGTGAGAAAAGACACGGGAGAAAAAACTCCGGGGGAAAAAGAGACCGGGTCTCATTTTCTACGGCGATGTTCGCCGACCAAAGTAAGACCCACGCCGAAAATGAGTCCCGGTCTCTTTTTCCCCCGGAGTTTTTTCTCCCGTGTCTTTTCTCACGCCGCCGTAACCCCGACGTCCGCCGGCAGCGTCTCGAGGATGTTCTGGAGGATCTCGTCGGTGGTCTTGCCTTCGGCCTCACCCTCGAAGTTCAGCAGGCATCGGTGCCGCATCGCCGGGAGGACCGCGCCCCGCACGTCGTCGATCGAGACGTTGGCCCGGCCGTCGAGCAGCGCCCGGACCTTGCCGGCCAGTACCATCGCCTGGGCCGCGCGGGGGCTGGCGCCGAATCGCAGGAACTGGTTGACCATCGGCGTGGCCAGTTCACCCTGCGGGTGCGTCGCCAGGACCAGCCGTACGGCGTAGTCCTGGATGTGCGGGGCGATGACGACGGTGCGCACCATCTGCTGGTGGGTGATGATCGTCGGTCCGTCGAGCACCTGCGTGAGCTCGGTCTCGCGGCCGGTCGTCGTGCGGTCGAGGATCTCCGAGAGTTCCTCGCGGCTGGAGTAGCCCACCTCCAGCTTGAAGAAGAACCGGTCGAGCTGCGCCTCCGGCAACGGGTAGGTCCCCTCCTGCTCGATCGGGTTCTGCGTGGCCATGACGAAGAACGGCTCATCGAGCGTGTGCGTCTCGCCGCCGACGGTGACGGAGTGCTCCTGCATTGCTTCCAGCAACGCCGACTGCGTCTTGGGCGTCGCGCGATTGATCTCGTCGGCGAGGACCATCTGCCCGAAGATCGGACCCCGGCGGAACTGGAACTCCCGGCCGTGCTCCGTCTCGACGACGATCGTCGTGCCGGTGACGTCCGCCGGCATGAGGTCCGGCGTGAACTGGATGCGCGAGAACCTCAGGTGCAGTGCCTGGGCCAGCGACCGGATGAGCAGCGTCTTGCCGATCCCGGGGACCCCTTCCAGCAGGGCGTGCCCATTGGCGAACAGGCACGTCAGCACGCCGTCGATGATTTCCTCGTGCCCAACGACCGCCAGGGCGATCTGCTGCTTCGCCTTGCCGTAGTCGGCGCGGAATGCCTCGGCGGCGGCCTCGATCCGGCTGATATCCGTTGCGGTCATGGGGTTCTCCCGATGATGGACGAGCCATCGTATCAGGAAAGCCCCTGGTTATTGGTGTGAGCGCTGCGTGCCGGGCTCCGAGCCAGTTCCACCGCCGTTCGCCGTCTCTTCTCACCTTGGTTCGGGAGTCGTCGCACTCGCCCGGTCAACTCGAGGTTGTCCAACGCGTTTCGCACCTGCGCACGGGAACCACCCGACGCCTCGGCCAGGCTGACCTCGCTCGTACCGGCGCCGGGGTCGAATCGAAGGGAAGCAAGCACTGATGCCCGCAAGTCGCCACGCAGATCGCCGCGAATGATGAGCCCGCTGTTCCTTCGCATGATCCAGTGTGCAGGCCGGATCGCATCATTCTTGAAGTCGATCTGACTGCACCAGAGATTCCATCGCCTCGAAATGTCGCTGGCCTTCCGCTGGGCACGACGTGCCAACCGCTCATTCGACGCCTCAATGCTGAACAGAGGACGCGGATGTTCGGCCGGATTGATCGTCTTCAGAACGCTCTGAAACTCAAGCGGATGCGTACGTTGCTGCGCGATGTCCAGCAGAAGGCCGAGAACCGGTCGATACTCCGGCTCAAGTTCTTCGCGGATCAGTCGCTTAAGGCGATGTTTCGCGATCAGATCGCCGTACCTGTGCAACCATGTCGCGGCCATGATGAACAGACGCGCCATCTCGTGAGCGTGCCGTGCGGTGTCAAGCAGCAACCGCTCAAGGTCCGGTGTCATACCGTCCGGTTCGGCGCTGAACCCGGCGCCACTCTGTGTCCACTGACGGAGAAGGTTGTCGAGTTGCTTACTCATGATCATGCAACTCCAGCGTTTCCAGGACATCGGCCGCGTGGGGGCCGTGCTGAGAAACAGCCCGACGACTCTTTCTCAGATCGGCTCGACCGCGGCCGCCGGCACTTCCGCCGGAACCCGTACGCACGCGGCATAGCCGGCCCAGATGAAGATCAGCCCGACGAACTCGCCGAGGTACAGCGCCTCGACGATGCCGGCCTTGGCCATCCCGCCGCCGACACCCGGCAGCAGCGCTCCGAATGCGATCAGGCTGTTGCCGAGGGCCCGGTTGCCGCCGCCGGTCTTGCGCGCGTACTTGACCGCGCTGTAGATGGCCCCGCCGATGAGAAACAGCGCCGCATAGCCGTTGAGCAACGGCGTCATCGCGCGCACCCACGTCCAGCCGAGAATCGAGCCGCTGGGCTTGTGCGGCAGCAGGGCCTCGATGTTGACCGGCGACAGGAGGACCAGGACCGCCATCACCAGCAGGTACGGCACCGTGATTGCGGTCAGGACGTGTGCCGTGCGGCGCGGCAGCAGCAGGTACACCGTGCCCTGGGCAAGCGGGTAGCCGCCAAGCAGCGCCCCGGCGATGTACCACGCCTTGGTGAGCGCGAGGCTGTTGCCGGCGACGGTGATCGTGGCTTCCAGGGCCGTGCCGAGACCGTAGGCGAAGATCCCGCCCGCCCACCACAACAGGTGCGGGCCGCTTTGCGTCGCGAGGTAGCGACGAACAAGTACGGCGAAGAACGCCGCCGCGATCGCCGTCGTGGCGATCGGCAGGTAGTGGATCGGTTCGGCCTGGGCGGTGACGAGCGACGCAATCATCACGGGATCAGAACTCCACCTCCCAGTCGAACCGATTCGCTCGCGGGGCCCAGTGCCGCATGTCCCGGATATTGTCCTGGATGCCCGGGTCACCGTTGGGCGAGTTCGGGTCGAAGCCGTAGGTGAGCGTGCCGGTGTGGCCGTCGAAGAACCCGACCGCGGCGGCCAGACCGGGGTGTCTCAGCGAGACGTGCCCGAAGGCCGCCGTGTCGCACCCGTTCGTGCAGTCCTTGACGTACTGCTCGGGCCATGGCGGCTGGCCACCGCTGCTGCGAAATCTCGGGGGTTTGAGTTTGTGAAATCCCTCGGTCACCGCCGCGTTGTCCACGGCGAGTTGCCCGTCGATGCGGGCCGATGCGAAGACGATCAATTGCGGCGGCAGCCGCACGTCCGTTATTCGTCTCGCGTAGAAGTTCCGGGCCACGTCGGGAATGGCATCCTGCGGGATGTTGGGGTTGTCCGCAAGGAAGCCGCTGAACTCCGAGTCACCCCCGACGAAGACGCCGTTGATGCCCATCGATGGATAGACGCTCAGCAGGTAGTGGGAGTCGACGTTCGGGTCCGAGTCCAGCCTCGTCTGCAGCAGGGCGTCGAGATACAGACCTCGCAGGTTGTAATCCAGGAAGGGCGCGATCCGCCACGGGTAGCGGTAGGCCGCTCCGCCGTCGAGACGCTCCCCCGACCGGTCGAAGGCCGGAAGCGGCTGTGGAACCCCGACCTGATCGTTGTTGTAGTAGCCGGGCAGCAGCATCGAACGGTTCTCGTACGCGTAGGAGCGGTAGGCGACCATGAGCTGCCGGGCGGTCGAGAGCTCGCGGACCAGGCCGCTGGACTGCCGGACCGAACGGAGTGCCGGAAACAGCAGGCCGACCATCAGCGCGATGACGGCAATCACGATGAGCAACTCGATCAGCGTGAAGGCGTCCCGGGGGGTGCGGGGCACCCGGCGGCGTTGGCGGTCTGTCTGGTGTGCCATGGAAAGCCTGGTCATATCTCTGCTCCTCGCTTGACGAGGCGGACGGAAGTGGTACCTTACCCGCAATTGCGACTCAGTTGCAAGTAGAGTTCGCGGCCTGGTTTCCCTGGCCAACACTCGTACCGTAGCCGGGTATTCGCCTCTTTCAACTCGTCTCGGCCACTACCGGGCCCAATCGGGGCGGAATCCGGGGGGCAGCAACGGGCTCCGCCGGCGAATACTTCCAGCACCGCGGCGTGAACCATCGACTGACCCGGATAAGGGGTTCGAGAATGAATCGCAAATGCCTGTCGGACAAAGCGTTGCTGTTCGTCGTCATCGGGCCGGCACTGGCCGTGGCCACGGCCTGCCCGGCCGAGGTGATCAGCGTCGACCTCCCGGAGCCGACACTGGACCGGTGGTTCTACCCGTTCAACGGCAGCGCAGGGTTCAGGGCCGACGCGCCGATCTTCGGCGCGGTCGGCGACCTGGACCTCGGCTTCGATCCCGCCTTCGACAACCGCGACGGGCAGATGCTCATCGGTTTCGCTACCTCAGGTGTCGTCCCCGCGGGGCTCGGACCGGAGAGCTACACGATCACCCAGGCGAGCGTCACGGTCACGATCAAGAACGACCTGGCCTTCGGGTACGACCCCACCGCCGATCCGTATACGAGCTGGCTGCCGAGCTTCCACCCCGACTTCGCGCCCGATCCGGATCCCGGCCGACCGCTGGAGCTGTTCGGTATCGGGTTCCGGTGCGATTTCACGGCGCTGACCTTTCCGGAGAACG
Source organism: Planctomycetota bacterium (assembly GCA_022562915.1). Lineage (GTDB taxonomy): Bacteria > Planctomycetota > Phycisphaerae > Phycisphaerales > SM1A02 > JADFOJ01. The sequence continues at coordinate 67,232 of JADFOJ010000002.1, forward strand.
GCCCCTTCTGCGACAACTGCTGTTGTTTCCCGCCCTGCCCGTGCCGCGAGGTCCGTTGCGTCTACCCGGTCGATTTCATCGGGGCCTGCGAACCGCGCGACATCTCCAACAACGTGGACGACGCGTTCGATCCAACTCCCTTCGGTGTCGCGACGACCGACACGCTGCTCGCCGGTGACCCGGTTCCCACCGGCACGGTGCTCACGTTCGAGATCGACGTCGACAACGCCTGCGTCCAGCAGTACCTCGGCGAGGCCCTGGACGAGGGGATGCTCGATGTCCTGGTGGCGTCGATCTTCTCGGCCGTCAAGCAGCAGGCGGGGGCCTTCCCGAAGATCTACTGCAAGGAAGACCCGCTGGTCGGGTTCAACATCGTCGACGCCGCGCAGCTCCTGATGACGGTCACGACCGGCGGGCCCGCCGGTGACCTCGACGGGGACGGGCTCGTCGGGATCACGGACTTTCTGATCCTGCTGGGCGCGTGGGGGCCGTGCGGCGCGCCGTGCCCGCCCTCGTGCCCGGCGGACCTTGACGGCGACTGTGTGGTCGGGATTACGGACTTTCTGATTCTGCTGGCGAACTGGAGCTAAGGGAACACCTGCCGGCTCGCTGTTATTACGGGAGTAAAGAAAATGACTGAGAGAAACGTTCTTGCAACGCTCGCGTCGGTATGCGTGCTCGTCGGAGTCGACGCGGCTTCGGGAGCGACGGTGCCGTTCACCGAGGATTTTAACACGGGCGTGTCGAACTGGCGTGACACCAACAGTCAGGACACACTGTCGTGGTTCGCCACCGGCGGCCCCGACGGCGGCGCCTACGTGAGCACGAGCTATCTCGTGCCGGATCCGATCCCGCCGTTCGGCGCGATCCTCTTCCGCGGCCACGACGCGTTCGACAGCAGCGGCGACAACTTCGTCGGGAACTGGATCACCGACGGCGTCAGCGAGTTCAGCTTCTGGGTGCGCCACGACGCCCTGGACCCCCTGCCGATCTTCGCCCGGTTCGCCACCGCGGACAACTTCCCCGGTGCGGTGGGGATCTCCTTCGAGCCGGTGATGCCGAACGTCTGGACCGAGATCGTCATCCCGATCTTCGACGGCAGCCCGAACATTATCCTGGAAGGCTTCCCGTTCGGCGACGTCTTCTCGAACATCGGCAACGTCCAGATCGGCATCAACGTCACCGCGGATATGATCGGCCGGACGATCACCGTCGACCTCGACAAGGCGTCGATCACGCCGTCGCCGGGGACGCTGCCGCTGCTGGCCCTGGCCGTGATGGGCGGTCGCCGGCGGGCTCGGAGAGTTCGTCGCTCACGTCGGTGAGGGCGCGGAACATTCTCCTGGCGGCGTCGACGATGGCCGATGTCTCGGTCTCCGTGAAGCCGACGTCGTCCATGTCACGTTTGAATGCCTGCCATCGCTCCTGCTGACGCTCGCCGTGGGGGTCCAGGTACGACGCGCCGGGACCCAGGCCAAGTCCGTACTCCCTGCGGATCGCCCTGGCGATGAACTTCGAGCCGTTCGTGCTGCCTTCCAGGACGTACAGCATGCCCAGCAATGCCACCGGCTGCTCCCGGGCGACTTGGTGAATGTCAGCGAGGAGGGTGTCGGTGGCCCCGACGGCGGTGATCGCGTCGAGATCGACACCCAGGAAATCCAGGTCCTCGGACAATTGCGGCTCGCGCTGGTGGTAGTCCCGCACCACCGTCGCAAAGCCCCGGTGCGTTGCGGAGACCTCACGAATGGCCCCTTCCAGCGCCGAGTGGGCCAGGTACATCTGGCCGAGGAACGCCGCGTAGAGATCCCGCGGCAGCGCGCCCTTGACGAGTCGCTGTTGCAGGGACGTGCCCTCGGCCTGTCGGTGAAGCTCAGCCGTCGCCGACTTGAGCCGGCTCATGATGCTCATGATCGCGTACTCCGAGGACCGGTTACAGGCTGCAGACGACCACCACGACGCCGATCCCGATCCATACAAGGCCCTTGACCAGGAAGACCAGGAATCCGGCTGCGGCGACTCGTTTCATCCAGGTTGGCATGGGGTCTCGTTCCGTCAACTGAGACACAGTCTCAACGACGGCGGAGTGTAGGGAGATGCGGGGGGCTGTCAAGCACCCGCGACCATCGCGACCGGCAGCAGTTCGTCAACTTCATCGGCCGGGCCGAGCAAGTCATGAAGGATCTTCGCTGCCGGGTCGGCCCCGTCACGCTCCAGGACGATCGTGATCGCCGAGCGGGCCGTGTCGAGATCGTCCAGGAGCACGCACAGGGCCGAGACCATGAACATGGCGTCCACAGGGTCGCGGTCGCGGGCCTCGGACGCCGTGCGGGCGTAGTACGCCAGCAGTCGCCTGACCAGGTCACGCCCGGCGGCGTCTATCGCCAGCTGCTCGAAGCCCGCGGCGTCGGTGACCACCGCGCGGCGCAGGGCCCAGGCCGCGGTCTCGTGGCGGCCCAGCGCAGCGGCGGCGAGCCCGTAACCGGTCCGCGCGGCGGCGTCCCGTGGGTCCCGCAGGGCGAGGACCGCGAATTCGCGCAGTGCCGCGCGGGTCTCGCCGCGAACCAGCGTTACCCAGGCACGCCTGCTCCGGGACAGTTGCGGTGCCGCCGGCGACGTCAGGCCCACCCCGACGCCGGGCTGTGCCAGCGGGGCATGGCTGGACTCGTGCCTGGGCTGGTAACCGGGTTCGACCACGACCACGCGATACGGCAGGACGTAAGGGGAATACCCCCCGCCCCGGTACGACCGATAACAGTGGCCGTCACCGAGGCCGTGGTACCGCCTCACACCGTCGAAATGGCAGTAGCACCCCTCACCCAGACCGTGGTGCCTTCGAACGCCGGGCCGGTGTGAGCCTTCCGCATCCGGTCCGGACCACAACAGGAATCCCAGCACTGCCGCAAGCGCCGTCCGGGTCACGCGATCAGGGTGCATCCGGTACGCCTCCTATCGGCCCCGCTTCGGCCCCAGGGCGAATTCTGTGGAAATGTGTGGAGCTCGAGGGCAGGCGTGCAGCGTCGGCCTCACTGTCCGCCACAACCCTCGAGAGCTCTCACACGGGAGAACCACTCGTAACTGCCTCGGGTTGTTCCGACGTTCTGACATTTCTGCTGCCCGGACGTGTCCCACACGGCTCCACGATACCATGGCCTTCGTTCTTGCAACAGGTTCCGTACGGTCCCACCATGATTTTGCCGGTGTACATCACGCTCATCGCCGTACAGGTCGTGGGAGGCGTCTGGCTCTTCGTCCGCGGGCTGAGGGGCGGGACGGGGTTTCCTTCGTGCGGCGGGTGCGGCTATGACCTCACCGGGTCGCTGGGCTCGGTGGCCTGCTGCCCCGAGTGCGGCTCGGCGTTCGCCGAGGTGGGCATCGACAAGCCGCGCCGGCGGCAGCGGCCGCTGCTGCTCGTGGCGGGCGCGGCGCTGCTGATCACGGCGTCCTGTTCGCTCGGCATCGGGCTGCTGGGGTGAGCACCGACCCTCGGCCGCTGGCGATCACCAGCCTGCTGCTCGGCTCGCTGGGCTTCTGCACCGCGGGGCTGACCGGCTTGATCGGCTTCGTGCTGGGGATCGTGGCGGTGCTCCGCAAGGCCCCCGGCGGGGGCCCGGTCCGCGGTCACGGGCTGGCCGTCGCGGGGCTCGTCGTCTCGGCGCTGAGCCTGCTGGCCGGGCCGGTTCTCGTGGCCGTGGTCGCCGCGGTCGCGATTCCGTCGCTGGCGGCGGCGAAGCAGACGGCGCACAACGCCAGGTCGATGATGGCCCTGAGGCAAGTCGCCGCGGCAACCCGTGCATACCTCGTGCAACATGACCAGGGGCTGCCACCGGTCGAAGACTGGGTAGTGGTGCTCGATGGCTACGCCGGCGGCATCCGGGCGCTGGTGACATCGCCCGACGGGGTCCGGACGTATGCGATGAACCGCGCCCTGGACGGCCGACGTCTCGAGGACGTCGCCGCGCCGGCGTTGACGGTGCTGTTCTTCGAGGCCGAGCCAGGCAGCCCGCTCGCGGGTGGGCCGGAGTTGCTGCCCGCGACACCGGGCTTCGTGCAGGGCTACGCGGTCGTCTTTGTTGACGGCCACGCCGACAATGTTCCGCGGGAGAGGATTGCGAGGTTGGTATGGTGACGGGGGGGAGAGGGAGAGGGAGAGGGAGAAGAAAATAGACCGGGAGTATTTTTCGGCGGCGGTACCGCCCCGCGCATGGCAAGTTTGGTGTGCGCCGAAAATTACTCCCGGTCTATTTTCTTCTCCCTCTCCCTCTCCCTCCCCCCCCTCAGTCCGCCTTCTGGATCTGCCAGTATTCCAGTTCGATCGGCGCCTGGCGGCCGAAGATCGTCACGAGCACGCGGACCAGGCCCTTGTCGGGCAGCACCTCGTCGACGGTGCCTTCGTAGGACTCGAAGGGTCCCTCGGTGATCGTGACGAAGTCGCCGGGAGCGAACTCCATCTTGACGGTGGGGGTCTCTTCCGGGCGGCGCGAGTCGAAGAGCATCTTCTCGACCTCGTGGGGCGCCATGGGGGTTGGGCGGCCCGCGGTCCCGACGAAGTCGCCGACGCCGGTGGTTTCCTTGATCAGGAAGAAGACGTCCTGGGGGATGCGGCCGTCCGACTCCAGCTTCATCTCGACGAAGATGTAGCCGGGGTAGAGCTTCGTCTCGGTGATCCGTGCCTTGCCGCCCTTGAGCGTCTTGGTTTTCTCGGTCGGGACCATGATCCGGCCAACGCGCTCGAGGAGCCCCTCGATCTGCACCTTGCGCATCAGCGTTTCGCGGACGTAGGTCTCCTTGTTCGACGCCACTCGGAGCACGAACCAGTCCATTCCCTCGCGGTACATGGGAAGGTCGGTGGCGGGATCGAACGGCTTTTCCTCGCCGTCGCCGTCCGCGTCGGCGGATTTCTCGACGGAGGCTTTGGCCGTGGTGACTTTACTCGGGGCGACTTCGGCCGTGGGAACTTCGACGGGCGTGACGTCGACCGTGGGAGCCTCGACTGCGGGGACCGCTGTGTCGGGTTCGCCCCCGGCTTCCGTTGCCTGGACGGTGATCTCGGCCGGCGGAGTGGTTGTCGGGGTATCAGTAGACATGCCGGTGTCCTGTGCAGGGTTCGGCGGTTCGTTGGGTGTCGCGGCTTCGGCCATCATGGCGTGGCGGTTCCTCTCAGCCGGACGACTCCAGGACGTTGAGGGCCTGGAAGGTCATCGAGTACACCAGGTCCAGCACGGCGATCAGCGACGCGATCATGAACGTGAGACTGATCACGACCCAGGTCGACCCCATGATCTCGCGGCGTGTCGACCAGTTGACTTTCTTCATTTCACCTTCCGTGGCGATGAGGAAGTCCACGAATCGTTTGTGCACGCAGAGGAGGTAGTAGCTCATGACGGCGAGGACCGTGATGAACACGACGGCGGCGCCCGCCTGGACATAGACCGTCTGGAGGTCCCCGAGCCGTACACCGGCAATGGTGTCCCACAGCCAGACGGCGCCCATGAAGATGAGCAGGCCCGCGGCGATGGCCGACATCATCCGTGTCCAGTAGCCCTGGCCTCTCTTGTAGATTCCGGACATGAAACGACGGTTCCTCGGTGACGGTTCTCTCGACGGCAAGGCGTCCAACACGCCAGGGGTGACTCGAACACCCAACCTGCGGATTTGGAATCCGCTGCTCTGCCAATTGAGCTACTGGCGTTCGTCGATCACTTCCGCTTGATCTTATGCAGCGTGTGCTTGCGCAGCCGGGGGCTGTACTTCTGCATGCCCGACTTGAGCTTGTCGGCAATCCCGCCCTTGACCCGGATGCTCGTGCGGTAGTTCAGGTCACCGGTCTCGGCGCACTGGAGCCAGACGTACTCGCGATCCGCGGACCTCTTGCCCTTGCTCTTGCCTTTTGCAGCCATGACGACGCTCTCAGCGTTGGGGTTACTCCACGATCTTGACGACCACGCCCGAACCGACCGTGCGGCCGCCCTCGCGGACGGCGAAGCGGAGGCCCTCCTCCATCGCGATCGGCTTGCCTTCGAGGTCGACGGTCAGTGTGATGTTGTCGCCCGGCATGCACATCTCGGCCCCGCCGAGCAGCTCCAGCTTGCCGGTGACATCGGTCGTGCGGAAGTAGAACTGCGGCTTGTACCCGGAGAAGAACGGCGTGTGCCGGCCGCCTTCCTCCTTGGTGAGCACGTATACCTCCGCCTCGAACTTCGTATGTGGCGTGATCGATCCGGGTTTGCAGACGACCTGGCCGCGCTGCACGTCTTCCTTTTCGATGCCGCGGAGCAGGCAGCCCGCATTGTCGCCGGCCTGGCCCGAGTCGAGCGTCTTGTTGAACATCTCGACGCCGGTGACGACCGTCTTCTTGTTCTCTTCCATGAGCCCGACGATCTCGACGCTGTCGCCGACGTTGACCACGCCGCGATCGATTCGGCCCGTGACGACCGTGCCGCGGCCCTTGATCGAGAAGACGTCCTCGATCGGCATGAGGAAAGGCTTGTCGATCTCGCGGATGGGGTCGGGCACGTAGGTGTCCAGCGCCTCGATCAACTCGTCGATCGCCTTGCAGGCCTCGTCGTCCTTGCCCTCGCACTCCATCGCCTTCAGCGCCGAGCCCTTGATGATCGGGATGTCGTCGCCGGGGAAGTCGTACTTGCTCAGCAGCTCGCGGACCTCGAGCTCGACGAGCTCCAGCAGGTCGCTGTCCTCTTCGCCCACGGCGTCGACCTTGTTCAGGAAGACGACGATGGCGGGCACGCCGACCTGCCGGGCGAGCAGGATGTGCTCGCGGGTCTGCGGCATGGGGCCGTCGGTGGCGGCGACCACGAGGATCGCGCCGTCCATCTGGGCTGCGCCGGTGATCATGTTCTTGATGTAGTCGGCGTGGCCCGGGCAGTCCACGTGCGCGTAGTGACGGTTCGGCGATTCGTACTCCTGGTGGCTCGTGGCGATCGTGATGCCGCGTGCCTTCTCCTCGGGAGCATTGTCGATCTGTTCGAACGTGCGGATGGTTGCCAGGCCCTTCGTCGCCTGGCGCATGGTGATGGCCGCCGTGAGCGTCGTCTTGCCGTGATCGATGTGACCGATCGTGCCGACGTTGACATGCAACTTGTTTCGTTCGAATACAGCCTTCTTGGCCATTTCAGTCAGCCTCCACGCGAGGGGTCGTACGGTGGCCGGATCTTCACCGGCAGTGAGTCGTCATCATAAGTGCAACAGTGCAAACGAGTGCGGACATCCGCGTTCGAACGGAAGCCACCGAAGGGGCTCGAACCCTTGACCTCACCCTTACCAAGGGTGTGCTCTACCACTGAGCTACGGTGGCCTGTCGTGGCCTGCTCGGCGACCAGTGGCAGGTCCCGATTGAAAAACCGCCCCCAGATACCGGGACGGACGGTGTCAGTGTAGCGATTTCCGCCACCGGGGCAAGCCGGGGCGGGCAGATTGTCGGGTTCAGCGTCGGTCCAGGTTCCGGATCCGGATGCCGCGGCTGCGCCGGCGCGAATCCTGGAAATCCTGTTCGGTCGCCCAGCCCTCGAGGTCCTCGATGGTCCTCCACTTGGCCTGGGCCTCGGAATGGCCGTCGAGGAAAAGCATCAGGCACAGCTCGGAGTACCGGAAATCCACCCGGATCTCCGGGGCGATCGACAGGTTGGGGTCGTCGATCACGGGGTCATCGCCGGTCCGCAGGATCGGAAGCTTGTAGCGCTGCGGCCAGGGCTGGATCACCTCGCCTGCGAACGAATCGACGAGGTACATCGACCGATCCGGCGCCCTGATCTGTCCGTGGGCGTACCACCTGCCCTGTTTCGTGTCCTCCCTGTCCGCCCACACCGGCGTGTCCTCGCTCAGGTCCACCGCGTTGTCGTCGGCGTTGAAGAAGTTATTGGCCGCGAAGTACCCCGGCAGGCCCCTTTCACCGGCGCCGGCCCCGTAGGGCGTGGCCAGCTCCTGGCGGCCCAGCTCCTGGCGGCTGAAGGTGTCCCGCGTATTCGTGGCCGCCGATCGCAGGGGGTTGTCGATGTCGATGCTGAGGCCGGGATTCACCGCGTATTTCTTCTGTCCGTAGAACAGGCCGTCGGGTGAGTCATACCGATAGTCGTGGCCGAAGCCCTCGGGCCACGGCGCGGTCGCTTCCGGGAAGACGCCCAGCTTGAACTCCGTCCAGATGATGTCGGCCCACGTACCCGCGAACTGCCGACCGAGCCGCTCCGACTGATCGCCGATCTCCGACCGCACCTTGCCGGAGTATCGAGGCGGGTCGCCCGGCTGTGGTGCGTAGTCGAACTGGCTGGGAACGACGAAGTCGCGGTTGTCCCCGGCGTAGAGACTGAGCCAGCCGGCGACCTGCCGCATGTGGGCCATCGACTTCGTCATCTGGCCGCTCTTGCGAAAACCGGAAATGACCGGGAACAGCAGCCCAAGCAATGCGCCGATGACCGCGATGACCGCCAGCAGCTCGGTCATCGAAAAGCCGCGTCTGCAACATTCGGTACGGCGTGTCATGGCGGTGCTCCTGAAGCGGTCGGGGAACCATACGCACGAACCGTGCCGGCAGGTTCAGGAAGTCGTGGCCTTCGCCCGCTCAATGAATCCGGTGCGTCTCGACGCCGATCCGCTCTTCCTCGTCGTCGATCTGCTCTTCCAGGGCCGCGACCCACACCGGGGCGCCCATCAGCATCATGAGCCCGAAGACGGCCAGCGCGCCCAGCCCGATCACCTTCCAGCCCACGAAGACGGCCGCCATGAGCACCGCCAGCGCGGCCAGCGGCGCCACGATCATGATCCCCATCTTGAAGCCCGCCCGCTCGGCGGCGACGATCTCCCGGTCGACGTCCGGCGCGATCTCCTCGATGTCGATGTTCTCGTCCACAACGTCTCGGGGCTGCTTGTCCAAGTGGTCATGGCCGCTCCGGGCGATCGCCCATGCGCGCCGGTCACGAAGCTTGACGCCGACGATCAAGGCGTAGCAGAACACGACGCACAGCGCCGACACGACCGCGCCGGGCACGAAGAAGGCCGCGACCGAAAAGCCCGTGCAGAGCATGGACACCAGCAGCAGTACCAGCAGCGTGGTGGGGAGACCCTGTTCCCGCGGCTGGCGGACGTGCGGCGTCGGGCCGGGATCGAGTTGGGCGGTAAGACCCATTACGTGCGCTGCAATTGTACAGGCGGGCAGTGCCCCGAGCGGCGATTAAGTCCGTTGTCCGGGCATGATTCATCGTGAGAAATTTCACGAACACTCTCGGCACTCACCGCCGGTGAACCGGGCGATCTCTTCGATCACCCGCGGGCCCAGGTCGGTCTGCTTCTGTTTGCCGATCCCGTAGATATCGGCCAGTTCCTCGATCGTGGTCGGGCGTTGCCGGGCGAGATCCCGAAGGGTCGCGTCGGAAAAGATCACGTACGCCGGCACCTGCCGAAGGCGGGCAATGTCCCGGCGCACCTCACGGAGTCGCTCGAAGAGATCGCGGTCCACGCCCTCCCACGATTCGCGGTCGAAAGTCGTTCTCCTGGCCCGCTTGACGTCGCGCCGGGGAAGCCGGACCTGCCGGAGGCCGCGAAGAACCTCCCAGGACGCGTCGTTGAGGGTGATGACCGGCCTGTCACCGGTGGTACGTTCCAGCAGACCCTGATCGATGAGCTCGTAGACCATGGTGGTGAGGTGTTTGCGCGGCACGTCCCGCAGTATCCCCGCCGTGCTCAGTTGGTCATGGCCCAGGCCGCGGACCCGCTCGGTGTCCGCCCCCGCCAGGACGTCCACGACGTGGCCGATCCCGAAACGCTGCCCGACCCGGGCCACGCACGAGAGGATCTTCCGGCTCTCGACCGTCGCGTCGACCAGTCCCTCGACTTCGCCGAGGCACACGTCGCACGCGCCGCAGTTCGGTTGCCGGTACTCCTGCCCGAAGTATTCCGACAACGCGCGATGCCGGCAGCGCAGCGCGCGGCAATACCGCTGCATCTTCCGGAGAAGATCGACCTGGGCCGCCACGACGCCGGCGTGTGCGTCCATGTCACCCTCGTCGGCGTCCGCGTTCTCTGCGCGGCGTTCAAACAGCCACTGCCACTTCAGGACGTCTGCCGCGGAATAGAACGCCACGCACTCCGCTTCCAGCCCGTCACGCCCGGCGCGGCCGGTCTCCTGCTGGTAATGCTCGATCGACTTCGGCATGGCCGCATGGATGACGCAGCGCACGTTGCTCCGATCGATGCCCATTCCGAACGCGACGGTCGCGGCGACGACGTCGATGCGTTCCTCGGCGAAGGCGTCCTGCGTGCGCCGCCGCTGGTCGGCATCGAGGCCGGCGTGGTACGCGGCGGCCTTGATCCCGTTCGACGCAAGGCGCGTCGCCGTAGCCTCGGTTTCCTTGCGGGTGATGCAGTAGACGATTGCCGCTTCGGACCGGTGGCGGTCAAGTACGGCGAGCACCTGCGCGGCGCCGTCGGTGCGCGGCAGCACGCGGTACACGAGGTTGGGCCTGTCGAAGACGCCGATCAGCACGTTCGGATCGCTGAGACCCAGCTGCTCGACGATATCGTCCCGGACCTGCCCGGTTGCCGTCGCGGTATACGCGTGCACGCTGGCACGCGGGAACCGCTGCTTGAGCGTCGCGAGCTTGCGGTATTCCGGCCGGAAGTCGTGGCCCCACTGACTGATGCAGTGTGCTTCGTCGATCGCGAACGCCCGGATGTCCAGGTGCTCCATCAGCGCCATGAACGACGGCGACAACAGTCTTTCGGGCGAGACGAAGACCAGGCGGTATTCGCCCGCGGCGACGGACGCCTCGATCCGCCGCTGCTGAGGCGCATCGACGCCGCTGTGCAGCGCTTCGGCCGGATACCCGCACGCCTGCAGTCCGTCGACCTGGTCCTTCATGAGGGAGATCAAGGGCGACACCACGATGTCGGTGCGCCGCTCCAGAAGTGGCGGCACCTGGTAGCACAACGACTTGCCTCCGCCGGTCGGCATGACCACCAGCGAGTCGCGGTGCTCCACGCCGGCCCGGATCGCCTCGGCCTGGAGCGGGCGCAGCGTATCGAAGCCCCAATAATGGCGGATTACCTGCTGAACACTCTCCGTCAACGTTCCGTCCATGGCGTCGGTGCAGGGTACCGCACGATCGCTTCCGGCGGACGAGGACCTGCCGAACCGCGCGGGGTGGCACGGTCGAGGGAGTCCGCGCTGGCGGACGACCTCGCCCGTGGAGCGACGGTCGAAGACACGGGCGAGCAAGCTCGACCGTGCCACCCTCAACCGAGGTTCATCGTCATCAGGAACTCGGCGTTGCTCTTGGTCTTGAGCATGCGGCCGCGGAGCAGCTCCATCGCCTCGATCACCGACATGTCGCTGACGACCTTGCGCAGGCGGGTGACCAGGTCCAGTTCCTTGGGGTCCAGAAGGAGCTCCTCGCGCCGCGTGCCGGAGGCGGAGATGTCGATCGCGGGCCAGATCCGCTTTTCGACGAGCTTGCGGGTCAGGTGCAGCTCGGCGTTGCCGGTGCCCTTGAACTCCTCGAAGATCACCTCGTCGGCCTTGGATCCCGTGTCGACGAGCGCGGTGCCGAAGATCGTCAGCGACCCGCCGTCCTCGATGTTCCGGGCGGACCCGAAGAACTTCTTGGGCTTGATCAGCGCCTGGGTGTCGACGCCGCCAGTGCCGATCTTGCCCGTGGAGGGCATGGCGTTGTTGTAGCCGCGGGCGAGACGGGTGATCGAGTCGAGCAGGATCACCACGTCATCGCCGTACTCGACCATGCGGCGGCTCTTGGCGATGACCATCTCGGCGACCTGGATGTGGCGGGTGGCCTCCTCGTCGAAGGTGCTCGCCACGACCTCGACCGCGTCGGGGGTGTTGCGCTTGAAATCCGTGACTTCCTCGGGCCGCTCGTCGACCAGCAGCACGAAGACCTTCACCTCCGGGTGGTTGGTCGCGATGGCGTTGGTGATCTGCTGGAGAATGACGGTCTTGCCCGCCCGCGGCGGAGAGACGATCAGGCCGCGCTGGCCGAAGCCGAAGGGGGTCACCAGGTCGATGATGCGGGTCTCGAGGCGATCGGCCGTGGTCTCCAGGTTAATCCGCCTGTCCGGGTGCAGGGGTATGAGGTTCTCGAAGGTCGGCAGGTCATGAAGCATGGCCGGGTCGCGGCCGTTGACCTCCTCGACCTTGAGCAGGGCGAAGTACGTCTCGGTCTCCTTGGGTGGCCGGATCAGGCCGCGGAGCACCTGGCCCTTGCGAAGCCCGAAGCGGCGGATCTGCGACGGGCTGACGTACACGTCGTCGGGCGACGGCAGGTAGGAATACTCGGCGCTGCGCAGGAACCCGAAGCCGTCCGGCAGGATCGCCAGCGTCCCCTCGCCCATCATGAGCCCCTGGCGCCGCGCGTGGGCGCGGAGCACCTCGAAGACGAGCTTCTGCTTGGGCATCGCGACGTAGTCTTCGACCTGCTCCTTCCGGGCGATCTTGCCGAGTTGCTCGGTCGACATCTTGCGGAGCGTCGCGAGGCTGATGTCGTCCTTCTTGGCGAGTTCGTACTTGCTGTGGGCGTCGTCGCCGATGGCGGCGGCTTCGGCCTCGAGGGCCTCGTCCGAGGGAACCTCGCCGGGCTGCAGCGTCACGGTCATTGCGGCCTCGGAGGAGGATGGTCGTTTGCGCCGCTTGCGATACTTTCTGGTAGGCATCACGTTCTCTGCGTTCGTCGCGCCTGCGTGCGAAGGTGGGTGTGGAGATACGACGTTCGGGTCGTGGAGGGCCGTGGAGCCCTCACCGGAAGCAACCTGTTCCGAACGTCCACCGGGAGCGTGCAGTCAACTCCGGCGGGGTTGCCTCAGTTCGTTCAGGATACGGTGAATCTGCTCGCTGAGCTCGTCGAGATCACCGTTGTTGATAACAACATAGTCGGATCGTGCCCGCTTGTCATCAAGCGAGAGTTGGGATTGCTCTCTCCCGGTCAGTTCGGTGTCGTCCCATCCACGGGAGTCCGCCAGCCGGCTGAGCCGCTGCGGGCGGTCCGTCTGGACGAAGATCACCGCGGTGCATTCACGGTCAAGACCGGCTTCAAACAACAGGGGTGCGTCGATGACCAGGGCCGGTGTGTCCGGCGGGGCCTGCTCAAACAGTGCCCGGCGGCGCGAACGGATCCTCGGATGAACCAGCGATTCTAGGCGCCGCCGATGCCGCGGACGAGCGAAGACGATCCGTGCCACCGCGGCCCGGTCAATCTCGCCTGAGTCGTCGAGCATGCCGGGACCCCACCACGAGACGATCTCGTCGCGGAGGTCCGGGTCGCGCAGGGCCTCGCGTCCCAGCGCGTCGGAATCGGCGACGACGCAGCCCAGACCGGCCAGGATCCCGGCCACGGTGCTCTTGCCGGCGCCGACGCCGCCGGCGATGCCGAGGATTACCTGGCGATCCTTGTCCACGTGGTTCCGTCGGGCCCGTCCTTTATCGCGACTCCCATCAACAGGAGTTCGTCGCGGATGCGATCGGAGGTCGCCCAGTCCCTGGCCGTGCGGGCCGCGGCGCGCTCGCTGACCCTGGTTTCGATCAGCGTCTCGTCCAGGGTCCCCGAGGCCGCCGCCCGATCCAGCCCGAGGACCCCCAGTGCCTTGAGCATGGTGCGCAGGGCGTCGAGTTCGTTTTGCGGCACCTCGCCGGCCGGGTTGTCAATGGTGTACCCGCCGACGGCCCGGCTGAGGGCGCCGATGGCGCCGGCGACATTGAGATCGTCCGACAGCGCGGTCCGGAACTCACCGAGCGCGGCGTGAAGCGGCGCTGTCCCGGTGGAACGCGCGCAGCCCGCGCCCAGTGCCTCGTCGAGCCGGCTCCACCGATCCACGAGCCGCTGGGTGTCCCGCAATCCCTGGAAGGTGAAGTTCGCATTCGAGCGATAGTGAGTCCTGGTGAGCTCCAGGCGTATCGCCGCCGGCGACGCGCCGCGGTCCATGAGATCGGCGAGCGTGTGGAAGTTGCCGGTGCTCTTGGACATCTTCGCGCCCTCGACGGTCAGGTGCCGCGTGTGGAACCAGTAGCGTGCGAACAGGGGCTCGCCCGAGGCGCTGCACGTCTGGGCGATCTCGCACTCGTGGTGGGGGAAGATGTTGTCCTCGCCGCCCGAATGCAGGTCGATCACGCCGCCGGTCTCGCGCCCCAGCAGGCTCGAGGCCATCACGGAGCACTCCAGGTGCCAGCCCGGGTAACCCTCGCCCCACGGACTGGGCCAGCGCATCGTGTGTTGGCGATCGGGTTTCCACAGGAGAAAGTCCGCCGGATGCTTCTTGACGGCCTGGTGCGCTTCGTCGATCCGGCCGCCGGCCGCCTCGCGGAGCTGATCGATGCTGTTGCCCGAGAGCCGCCCGTAGTCGGGGAACGACCGCACGTCGAAGTACACCGCGCCGTCACCGGCGACGTACGCGGAGCGCTTCTCGATGAGCGTCCCGACCAGTTCGATCATCTCGTCGATGTAGCGGGTGGGTCGCGGCATGAGGTCGGGGCGCTCGGCGGCCTCGATCGCCACGGTGAGCCCGAGCCGCCGGGCGTCGTCGAGGAACGCGCGGCAGTAGTAGTCGGCGATCGCCCAGGGGTCGCCGGGGTCGATGTCGCCGGCATCGGCGGGCAGTGTCCCGGACTTCTTGGCCTCCAGAAGCCGGCGGCCGGCGACCTCCATGCGGTCTTCGGCCTCGACGCCGGCATCGGGCTCGGTCATGTGGCCGACGTCCGTCATGTTCATGACGTGGACGACCTCGTATCCCGTCAGCTCCAGTGCCTTGCGCAGCAGGTCGGCGTTCAGGAATGACCGGAAGTTCCCGATGTGCGCGAAGTCGTAGACGGTGGGGCCGCAACTGTAGAAGGTCACCCGACGGCCCGCGGCGTCCAGCGGCGTGAACTGCTCGATGCCGTGCGTGAGCGTGTTGTAGAGGCGAAAGGACATTGCCGGCTATCTTACAGGGGCTCTAACAGAATGAGCCGTTGCACCGAGCCTCGCCGGGGCGAATGCAGGCTCACTTTGTTAGAGCCCCTTAGGGCTCGTGCCGGAACTCGCGCGTGCCGACGGGCTTCGCCGGCGTGCCCATGGCCACGACCCATTCGGGAAGATCACTGAAGACCGAGGAGCGTGCGCCCACCACCGTGCCGTCGGCGATCGAGACGCCGGGCCCGACGAAGACGTCGGCGGCGAGCCAGCACTGCGCGCCGATGGTGATCGGCATGGGGATCAACGGGTGCCGGGGGTCCTTGTAATCGTGGGTTGCCGCGCACAGGTAGCCGTACTGGCTCACGGTCGTGGAGGCGCCGATCGTGATCGGGGCGACGCAGTAGCAGTCCACGTCGTCGCCGAGGCAGGCGTGCTCGGCCATGGTGAGGTTCCACGGCGCCCAGATCCGCGCTCGTGGATAGACCCGCGACGTGCGGTGCAGCTTTGCTCCGAACACTCGCAGCAGCCGGTTGCGCCAGCGGTGCATGTTCCGCGGCGACGGCCGGAACAGCAGCCGGTACGCAAGCGCCCAGATGAACCGGGCAACCCGGTTGCCGAACCCGTGCGGGCTGGTGGTGTCGATGCCGTGTGTCGCGTAGTGACTGTCCCGCTCGGTCATCGCTTGTCGTCCACGCCGACGACGGCGGCACAGGTGTCGAAACGATAGTGCCGCAGAAGCATGCGGAGCTTCTCCTCGGTCCCGCCCAGACCGACGTAGCACTTGAAGCGCCGCAGCGGCGGCATCGGCACCCGCGGGCAATCCGGGGCGAAGTCGCGCGGGTGCAGGTAGACCACGGCGGGAATGCCGCGCCGGTTCAACTGGTTGAAACCCCGGCGGATGAGCCACGGCGGCAGGAGCCGGAGGTATCCGCCCCCGGAGAAGGCTACCCGGGCGCCGGCGACGCGCATGACGCTCATGGGCAGTTCCGGCATCGGCTGCCCGGACGGGGCGCCGGTAAACGCGTGCGGGCCCGCGGGACACGGGTAGCCGCCGTGACCGCGCCGCGCGGGGAACAGGCTGGCGTCGTAGCGAAGGCCGACTTCGTGCAGCACGTCGAAGGCCCACTCGGTGCCGGGCGTGATCGAGAACGACGGTGCCCGGAAGCCCAGCACCCGGCGGCCGCCGGCGGATTCGATCGCGTCGATCGATTGCTGCATGTCCTGGCGGAAGGACTCCGGCGTCAGCTCGTAGACCTTGCGGTGCCAGTACGAGTGCGTGGCCAGCTCGTGGCCGTTGTCCGCGATGAGCTTCACGAGCCGCGGGTACCGCACGGCGATCCAGCCGAGAATGAAGAAGGTCGCGGTCACCTTCGCCTCGGTGACGGTCTGGACGATCCACTCCGTGTAGCGCTCGACGATCGAGTCGAGATCGGGCCAGCAGCGGGGGTCCGCGACGGCCTCGATCTCGACCATGTGGAACCAGTCCTCGATGTCGAAGGACAGCGCGTTGGTGACCGGAACATGGTCCGTCTTGTCGCCGGCGGGGGCTGTCGTGGTTACCGTTGCGTTCATGGGCGAAAAAAGGACCCTGGGTCCTTGTCCTCAGTGGAAGCGTCGTCCGGCGGCGCGGAAACGCAGCATGTCCTGGCGGTTCGGCATCGAAAAGTGGGTCGCTTCGGCCTCGTCGTTGGGCAGAAGGGCGTACCCGCCGGCCTCGACGAGACGGACGGATTCGATGATCGCCTCGGCGGCGAGTGTCTTGGAGCGGGCCATGATCTGCTCGAGGGTGTCGTCCCGGTCTATCCTGTACCGCTTCTGCACGAGAATCGGCCCGTTGTCGATCTTCGCGTCAACGAGGTGTACCGTGACGCCCCCCTCGGTCTCCCCGTTGGCGAGCGTCCAGAAGCTGGGCATGAGCCCACGATACTTCGGCAGCAGCGCGCCGTGGCAATTGACAATGCCGTGGGAGACCTGGTCGCGCAGCCGGCGGCCGTAGTACTGCGTGCCCGAAATGGACACGATGAACTCGACGCCGAGATCGCGCAGGTGCCCGAGGAATCCTTCGCTGTTGACGTCCACGGCGTCGGTGACCGGGACCCCGTACTTGCGGGCGACGGCCGCGACGGAGTAGCACGTCCTCGTCGAACCGAGCAGCCCGTTGATGACCTTCGCCTGGACCTTGCGCAGCAGGTAGCGTCGCAGCTTCCACTGGAAGTAGACGAACCCGTACATCCTGTACAGGTCCAGCGCCGTGTGGAGCACCGACCGCTTGCCCTGGGCGACCGTCTGGACGTTGACGCCCGCAGTCGTTTTGCCGAACTCGCCGAGGTATGTGTCGAGGACCCCGGGCAGGTAGAACGGATCGTTCTGGATGAACACGTACTTGACGAGGGTCATCGCACGCCCCGTTCCAGCACGTCGCAGAATCGGCCGCACAGCGCGGCCTTGCCGAGCCGGGTCGTGATGACCTCGCGGCCGCGCCGGCCCATGGCGAGCAGCTCCGAGCGGGGGGTCTCGACGATCCGGCGGATCGTCGAGACCGCGGCATCCACGTCGCCGTGGCTGATGTGCCAGCCCAGATCGTGTTCGCCGAGCAGGTCCGAGACGTGGCAGGGGTCGGGGCCCAGCAGCAGGATGGGCCGCGCCACCGCCATCGCGCCGTACACCTTGCACGGGTGGACGACCCCGACCACCGGGTCTCCCACGCTGACCAGGTGGACGTCCGCGGCGGAGAGCGAGTACTTGATCCTGTCCAGGGGCTGGTACGGAAGCGAGACGATGTTGCGCGGGGCATGCTCGGCGATCGTCTGCTCGACCTCCTTCTTGCCGACGCCGCCGCCGATGAACATGAAGAGGAGCCGCCGGAGGTCCTGGAGGGCCAGCGCGGCCTTCAGGACGGTCGTGACGGGCGTGGAGTACCCGTGGTTGCCGCTGTACATGATCACGAACCGGTCGTCGAGGTCGTGCTCCCGGCGGAACGGGTTGTCGGCGTGGTCGATGACGGCGAGGTGGTCGTCGTGAGGCCACGGCGGCATGAGCGTCTGCTTGGAGCGCACGTCGCGTTTGCGGTTGAGCCGTTCGGCCATGAAACGATCCAGCACGATCACGTCGGCAGCCCGGCTGAGAATGCGCCGGTTGATCCAGTTGAACACGCGGGCGGGAATCGACCGTTCCGTGGTCCTGCCCAGGACGATCATCTGGTCGGGGTTCAGGTCCATGACCCAGTACTTGATCGGCACGCGCCGTACGGTGGCGATGACCATCGCGGCGACGGAGCACATCGGCGGCGAGGTGCTCACCAGGATGACGGCGAGCCTGGGCACGAAAAGCCCCCGGGCAATGCACTGGACCATGAAGATCGTCCCGGCGAGGAGTCTCAGCACGATCGAGCTCTTGCCGAAGCTCGACAGCGGCACTCGCCGCACGTGAACGCCGTGGCGCTGCTCGCTTCGGGCATAGGTGACGGACGGGTCGTCGTAGCCCCGGTCGGCGGCGAAGACGACGACCCGCCAGCCGCGCCCGGCCATGGCTTCCGCGGCGTCGGCCATGTGCTGGCCGACGCTGGCGGGGTCGGGAGGGTACACCTGGCTCAGGACCAGCAGGGTTTTGAGAGAGCGATCAGCCATGCCATGGCGCCCAGCCGGTTGCGATTCTGCTGCCCGTGATCAGCCGTCAGCGTGTGGACGAGAAGAGCTCCACGCTCATGATGCCGTCGTGACGCCGGTGCCGTACCTGGCCATGTACTCGTCATGGATCCAGGCGTAGGTCCTTGCCATGCCGTCGCGCAGCCGCGTGTCGGGCTCCCAGCCAAGGTACTGCTTGATCAGTGTGTTGTCGCTGTTGCGCCCGTTGACGCCCTTCGGGGCGTCGAGGTTGTACCGGCGCTTGAGTGTGATGCCGGCGATCTCCTCGACGATGTCCACGAGCTGGTTGATCGTGACCAGTTCATTGGACCCGAGGTTCAGCGGCACCTCGACCTCGCTGTGCATGAGCATGTCCACGCCCTTGAGGCAGTCGTCGATCCACATGAAGCTGCGCGTCTGCTTGCCGTCGCCCCAGATCTCGATCTCGTGCGTGCCGGCGGCCTTGGCTTCGATCACCTTCCGGCAGATGGCGGCGGGGGCTTTCTCGCGGCCGCCTTCCCAGGTGCCGTCGGGGCCGTAGACGTTGTGAAACCGGGCAACCCGGCAGATGAGCCCGTAGTCCTCGGTGAAGTGGCGGCACATCCGCTCCGAGAAGAGCTTCTCCCAGCCGTAGCCGTCCTCGGCGTCGGCGGGGTACGCATCGGCTTCCTTCAGGGCGACGACGTCCTCGCTCGTCTGCTTGTCCTGGTTGTACACGCACGCCGAGGATGAATAGAAGTAGCGAGTCACGCCGGCGTCCCTGGCCGCCATGATCATGTGC
Organism: Planctomycetota bacterium; assembly: GCA_022562915.1. Classification (GTDB taxonomy): domain Bacteria; phylum Planctomycetota; class Phycisphaerae; order Phycisphaerales; family SM1A02; genus JADFOJ01. The sequence goes on from JADFOJ010000002.1 coordinate 86,536, forward strand.
GTGTTGATGAGCACCGAGAGCATGCACAGGGCCTTGTTGTTCTCGATGAAGCCCATGCCGCCCATGTCCGCGGCGAGCTGGTAGATCTCGCCGGCGCCGGCGCCGTCACAGGCCCGGACGCAGTTGTCCTTGAGCCGGAGGTCGAGCTGGAGGTTGTCGCTCGACTCGTGAACCTGGTACCACTCGTCGAACGGCTTGATGTCCACCGAGCGAACCTGCGTGAAGCCGCGCCGCAGCAGGTCGCCGACGAGGTGGCCGCCGATGAATCCGCCGCCCCCGGCGACGACGATGAGCTGATCCTTCTTCATCTGGCGTTCCTTTCCCGACTGAATCGCGACAGATCCCCCATGAGCCTGCGGCCCGCAGGGACCGCCGGCGTTGAAACCGGTACGTAGCGACACGCCCGGGCGTTCGGATTTGCGTCTCAGGCAGCGTCTAGCCGCGGAAACTGAGGGTGCCGGCCTGGGCAGGCTGGTCCGGGTCGCCGGTCGTCGAACCGGCCGCGGCCTTCTCGCCGGCGAGCTTTTCCAGCAGCATGAGCCAGGTTTCCCGCTCGAATTCCAGCAGCGTGATGACCTCCTGGACGATCGCCGGGTCCCGCTCGGTGCTGGCGGCCATGAGCCGTGTCATCATGAAGGCGTACAGCGCGGAGAGCTTCTCGCAGAGATCCGGGGCGTGCTTCGGATCGAGGCTGTTCATCAGCTCGGCGAGAATCTCCTGGCACCGGCTGATGCCGTTGTACGCCGCCTCGTAGTCCTTCCGGGCCAGCCCCTGGCGGCCCTGTTCGGCGAACTTGAGCGCGCCGTCGAACAGCATGAGCCGCAATTCGGCCGGGCCGGCCGTCATGACCTTCGTCTTCAGGTACGGGTTGGGCTCGGTACCGGCCGCCATCACGGACTTCTATCGGACCAATCGGAAACGGGATCTAGAACAACCCCTGGCTGATCGCGAGGTTGTTGATGAGCGAGAACAGCGCTCCCTGCTGGAACTGGAGGCGCGCCAGCGCGATCTCCATGGCCGTGAAGTCCCGCTCCATCCGCTGCCGTTTCCTGTCGAGGCGATCGTCGAAGGCCTCGATGCGATCGGTGGTGAGATCGATCTGCCTCTGGAGCGACTCGTCCGCCAGCTTCACGGTACCGTCGATCGAGTTGGTCAGGCCGTCGAGCAATTGATCGAAGAGGTCCCCGAAACCAAGCTCCGAGAAGGTCTGCGTGGTCTTGGTGATCGTGACGCCCGGCGCGATCTGCTCGGTCGTCGTGGTGGCGCCCTTGAACGCGGTGAAGAGTTCGACGACCGCGTCGAAGTCCTCCTGGAGGGCCTCCTGGAACTTGTTGCGGTCGAAGGTCAGGTTGCTGTTGGCGCCGACCTTTATGCCGACCTGGCTGAGGAACTGGAACTGCGACTCCACGCCGGTCGCAGGCCCCTGCACGGTGCGCAGCAGCGCGCCGCGAATCCGTGCCGTCGTCGAGTTGCCCAGCAGCACGCCGCGCTGCTCGGTGTCCACGCTGAAGAAGTCGTACTGGTCGATGCGCTGGATCGAGTCGTTGAACGCCGCCACGAAGTCGCCGATCTTGTCCTCGATCGTCTCGGTGTCGCGGGTGATGGTGACGGTGACGGCGGTGTCGCTCGCCGCCACGAGATCGATCGAGACGCCCTGGAGCACGTCGGTGAGCGTGTTGGAGGACCGCTTGATCAGCGTGGCCTTGGTCGGATCGTCGGAGCCGAAGAACACCTTGGAGTCGCTCGCCTCGGAGAGCGTCGTGAGGTTCAGCCCGAAGCCGTCGTCGTCGACGAGCAGGTCGCCGTCTTTGCCGGCGATCTCGGAGTTGAAGACCAGCCTGAAGGGTATCGCGCCGGTGCCGGTGTTGAGCACCGTGGCGTTGACGGGAATCCCGGCGTCGTTGATCGCCTGGATGATCTCGTTGAGGGTGTCACTGGCGTTGAGCGTGACCTCGACCTCGAACGAGCCGTTGATCGAGCCTCCCTCGGTGGTCGCCTGGCCTTCGAGGCGCAGGTCCCTGGCGGTCGTGCCGCTGATCGACTCGACCCTGATCAGGCCGGTGGCCTGGTTGTTGTCGATGATGATCCCGTCGCCGGTGTCGTTGATCCGGGCGAGGATGTCGACGTCGAGGCCTGCCTGGCCGTTGATCTCCCGGATGATCTCGAAGACGTTCTTCTGGTCGTCGATCTCGATGATGACCTGGTTGCCCTGGCCGTCGGTGATCCGGAACGAGCCGGTGCCGATGCCGCGGCCGTAGTTGAGCTGCGAGATCGCCGTGGCGTTGGAGACGTAGCGGAGCTCGAGATCGTCGCCGCGGACCGTGCTGGACGCCACGCCGGTCCCGCCGGTGTCGATATTGAGTTCGGCTGCGGCGTCCCCCTCGATGATGAGGTTGCTGGTTGGCGCGGTCGCGTTGTCGGTGATCAGCAGGCCGTTACCGGCGTCGTTGATCGATGCCGTGACGTCGATCATCGTCGAGGCATTGATCAGGGCGATGATCTCCGACAGCGAGCCGTCTTCGTCGAGCGAAAACGAGTCGCTGCCTCCGACGCGATCGATGATGTCCAGTGCCGTGAAGCCACTGAGCCCGTTGCCGCCGTTGAGGCTGCGCACGAGCACGGAGTTGAGCCCGGCGATGAGGCGGTTGCCGTTCATGATGTCACTGACCGGCGTGATGCCTTCCAACCCCAGGTCGCGTACGGCGGAGGGGTTGGCGGTGGTGCTCGTGATCGTGAAGCCGCTCGGCGGACCTCCTCCGGTGGTGTCCTCGACCTGCAGACTCACCAGGTCCGGCGCGATCGAGGCGACGATGTCGCCTGCGTTGGGCAGCAGGTCGTCGCCGATGGCGTTGTTGATCCGGTCGACGATCTGCTGGAGGGTCGTTGCCGCGGGCGTGTTGTCGGCGTTGGGGATGAGCGTGCCGTCGAACATGTCGGCATCGACGCCGTCCGTTTCCAGGATGCCGAGATCGTCGGCGCTCTGTGTGTCGAGGGGCCCCGCACCGAGCACCTTCAGCAGCCCCGTCCCCATGGTTGTGTCGGTGACGGTGAACTTGTCGCCGTCGGCGTGCACGGTGATGACGATCTTGCCCTGGCTCTGATCGCTGACCCGGTCCATGAAGTCCTGCACCGTGACGATCCCGGTGAGATCGATCAGGTGCTCGGTGCCGTCGCGATCGATGAACTTGATGTCCTCTTCTGAGTCCGGGTTGGTCGTGATGCCCTGACCGTTGTTGAGATCTTCGATCAGTGTGGTGGGATCGATCGGGTTGTCGATCCGTCCGAAGTCGACGTTGAACACGCGGTCGCTGCGGGTGGTGATGGAGATGTCGGGGTTGCTGGCGACGATGAGGACACCGGTACCGTCATTCAGCGACGACAGCGGTGTGACGCCGCCGAGCGTCCGGATGTCGTTGCCGGTGATGACCCCGAGGACGCTGGGATTCTCAATAATGCCGAGACTGGCCGCGGTCGTTCCGGTGCCGACTTCCGAGATGATCAGTGTCCCCAGCGTGTTCTCGGTGATCACGAAGTGATCGCCGCTGGCCGAGGCGGTCACGTTGGCCCCGGAACTGTTGATCGACTCAATGACCTCGCCCACCGTGGTCGCGGTGGTGAGGTCGACGGTGGTCGTGCCCGTCGTGTCGGTGATCTGGATCTTGCCGCGGGCCACGCCGTTGCCGGCGTTGAGGTCCGCCAGCTCGGTGTCGTTGACCACGAAGCCGTTGCCGAGCTCGAAGCTGAGCTTGGTCAGCCCGACCGGGGTCAAGCCGGTGTCGGTGAACCCCCTGGTGATCTTCTGGCTCGTCGAGACCAGTTGCTTGACCAGGAACGAGAAGGTGCCGGGCTGGGCCCTGCCCCCGATGACGGGGTTGGCGTTCAGCACGTTGGTGTCACTGCTGGCGGCGAGGATCGACTGGAAGACGCTGTCGGTTCGAAGGCCCGCGGAGGTCGTCTTGAGATTGAGCAGCCGGGCATTGATGTCCAGGAACGCCGACTGCTGGTTCTGAAGGTTCGCCAGCCGGACCTGGAGGTTGATCTTCGGCCGGGACTCCAGCGCGAGGAGCTGATCGATCAACGTCGCGGTGTCGATGCCGCTGATCAGCCCGATTCCGGTCGTGATTGACATCGATCGGTGTCCTCTGCGCCGGGGCTGCTCAGGCCGCTTCCCGCCGCCGCGAGTCGTCCTCGATTCGAACCCAGCCCGGCTGGTCGAGGCCCCTGCGCCGCAGGTCCAGCAGGTCGCACACCCACGCCGACAGCGTTCGCTGGAAGAGGCGCCGCGCCTCCGCGACGGATCGCTCGCTAGACATCAGACTGCGCGCGGACTCGTGCATGGTCAATGCAGGTCTCCTTGCAAACCACGGGCCAGAGAGGCGGTGCGTTGTCAGGTCGAACGACGCCGTCGGCAGGGGCACACAAGAGGTGTGATCGGCGGATTGACGGGGCGACTTGGCCGGAGTTTGCGCGTCCGGCGCAGAAAAGAGACCGGGAGTCTTTTCCGGGGCCCCGCCTGAAGGTCCGATAACCTAGAGTTCGCTGCCCTTGAATCCCAGCCGCTGCATCAGTCCGTCGAACTGGTCCAGGCTGTAGAACTCGATGGAGAGTCTGCCGGTGCCCTTCTTCTTGCCGGGGTGAACCCTGACCCGGGTACCGAGGTGATCGCTGAGCTGTCGCTCGAGATCGTGCCGATGCGCTGGCGCGGCACTGGTAGTTACCGTTTTCCTGGGAGGTCCGACCACTGAGCCGATCCGCTTGTCCAGCGTCCGGACCGACCACTCCTCCCGGATCGCCAGCTCGGTCAGCTTCCGGCGGAGTGCCAGGTCCCCCACGGCCAGCAGCAGCTTGGCGTGGGCCTGGCCCAGAAGCCCGTTGATCACGGCGTCCCTGCAGAAGTCGTCCAGCTCCAGGAGCCTCAGCAGGTTCGTTACGGTCGACCGGTTCAGCCCGACCCGCTCGGCGACATCCTGGTGCGTCATGCCGTACTCATCGGTGAGCCGCCGGAATGCTTCGGCGCGCTCCAGCGGGTTGAGATCCTCCCGCTGGATGTTCTCGATGAGCGCCCATTCCGCGGCAGTCCGGTCGTCGATCTCCCGGACGATCGCGGGCACGGTCGCGAGACCGACGTTCTGCGCGGCACGCCAGCGTCGCTCGCCGACGATGATCCGGAACCCCCCTGCCTCACGCGGCCTCAGGACAATCGGCTGCATGAGCCCGGCCGTACGGATCGACGCCGCCAGCGACTCCAGTGCCGCTTCGTCAAACCGGCGACGCGGCTGGCGGGGGTCGGGGTGAATCCGGTCGATGGCGACCATCGTGAGGTCGCCGGCGGGCTCGGCGACCCGTTCGCCGATCGTCGTCTCCACCGGTACAGGGGTCGACATGAGGCTCGTCAAGCCGCGGCCGAGGCGGCGGCGACCAGTCGTCGTTCGAGACGCGTCCTTGCGTGCTGTCATCGTTGAGGTCTCCTGGATGGTTGCCTGGCCCGGCGTTCCGCGCGGAACCGTCTCCGCGTCCGTGCCGGTTGGCCTCTCCATGCCGGAGCGCCATCCTAGCGGGCCGGCTCCGAGGCTGCACGCACAGAGTGCTGCCTCGCAAGGTTATCGGACGTTGACAGGGGGAGCATGGCAAGTGGGGGTGGGGGCGAACCCGTGAGACTGGGTCGGCTTTCCGGGCAGCGCCGCGCCGTTCGAAGCCGGCCTTGGGCCCTGTCTTGAGTCATGTAGATTCCTGGTCGATACGCGCACGATCGAGGTTGGTCAGGGGCGCAGCGGCATGAGCGAGCTTTCGGCAGTACCGGCGGAGGAGGGCGTCCTTGCCCGCCTCGAGAAGGCCCAGGGCGATCTGGACGCCCTGAGGAAAGAGCTCGACCACACCTGCCGGCTCGCCACGCTGGGCACGCTCACCGCAGGCATCGCTCACGAGATCAACAACATCCTGACCCCGGTCCTGGCCTACGCGCAGCTGGCCAGGTCAAACCCCGACGATGCGGCCCTGCGGGCCAAGACCCTCGAGCGGACCATCGCCGGCGTTGAGTCGGCGTCGCGCATCACCGAGGCTGTTCTCGGTTTCGCCCGCAACGACGATGACGACGAGGCCGAGCATGCGGTCATCGCCGAGACGATCGACTCGTCGCTCGCGTGCCTGAGCCGCGATCCACGCCGCGACGGACTACGGGTGGTGGTCGACGTCGACCCGGCCGCGACCGTCCGGATCAGGCCGCTGGCGCTTCAACAGGTGCTGCTGAACCTGATCCTGAACTCGGTGTCCGCTCTCCAGGGCAAGCCCGGGGAGCTGCGGATCCATGCCGAAGAACGTCCCGACGGGACCACGCTGATCCGGGTCCGTGACACCGGTCCGGGTATTCCCCGCGAGATCGAGTCGACGCTCTTCGAGCCGTTCGTGACCACTCGCACTCGCAGGCCAGGCACACAGTCGCCGCCCGCCCACGGCGGCTCAGGGCTGGGCCTCGCCGTCTGCCGACGGCTGGTTGAGAACAACGGCGGGTCGATCATGCTCGATCAGCCCACGGAACCCGGGCAGGGCGCCTCGTTCGCGATCTCCCTCAAGACCATCGCCAGCGCACCAGTACCAAAGAAGGCGGCATGATCGAAGCTGTTGGCGGCATGTTCGACACTGAAGATCGAACTGCTGTCTTTATGCGCGAACGTGGGTAGTTGGTCAGTTTACGTCCGCGATCTTTCGCGATCGTGCAATAGCCCCACAAGGTCCTCAATTGACCATAGCTGATGAGCTACGCCAGCCGCTGGCAAGGGATCACTCAGCAAGTCCTCAAGGATGTTCTCGACTTGCCCGAAAGCATTACATATAATCTGAACATCAGAAATACTGTTGTTCAGATTTCGTGTACCAAAACGAACACCGATTATGACGACGATCAAAGTAGGCCAGCGCGGAACAATCATAATCCCAGCCGAGATCCGAGATCGGCTGGGGCTCACTGAGGGGTCCCTTGCAATCATTGAGGAGAAGGACGGTACTCTCCTGATCCGACCGGCGATCGCAGTGCCGGTCGAAGAGTACACCTTGCGCCGGAAGGCCCAACTGCTGCTGAATAACGCAGTCGATCGAGAGGACTACGAGCGCATCAGGGAGGAAGTCGTGCGGATGGGATTCAATCCCGATGACATTCGACATCGCAGACCCTGAGGAGCTGCGCAGTTTTGTGGCGGGTGTTCTTGGACGCAAATATCCTGTTTTCCGCATCTTACCTGGAAAACAGTGGCCTCCGTCGGTTGTGGGAACTGGAAGATGTGGCACTCGTCACGTCGTCCTATGCCATCCAGGAGGCCCGACGGAACATCACGGCAACGCAGCAGATCGCCGACATGACGCGACTGCTGAGCAAAGTTGAAACCGTCGAAATCACTGACGAGGCTCCGAACCTCTTTCGAGAGGCTCACGGCCTGCCTGACGAAGACCAGCCGATCCTCTGGGCCGCGATCGACTGCGGGGCAACTCACCTGATAACAGGTGATCTACAGCACTTTGGCAAGCTGATGGATACCGACATCGAAGGAGTCAGATTATCCGGGCAAGCGATTTTGTTCGGCTGTGCAAAGCTCGCCGTAAATCCCGTCCCTCAAACTGACCCGCTACCCTCGGGCCGAAACGGCACGTGACACCCTCGATGGCGATGCGCGTCAGGTCGGTGTGCAGGATACTTCACGCAGGTCCACCTGATATCCTGTCGCCATGCCAGACGGGTCAGACGCAGCCCGGCGCTTGGAGCAACTGCGAGGCTGGCGAGCCAGGCCGGAGCCCGAATTGGCCGTCGGGCCGCTGATCGCGGCCAGGCTCGCCGACGCCCGGCGCGCCCAGAAACAGCTCGGGTCGTTCGTGGAGTTGTGGGAGTCGGTGCTGCCCGACGAGCTCGCCCTGCACACGAGGGTCACCGGCCTTCGCAGCGGCGTCGTTCACGTCACGGTGGACACCTCCGCGACCGCCTACGAGCTGGACCGTTGCTTGCGCGAAGGCGTCGAGCAGCAGATGCGCCGCGCCTTCGGCAAGACGCTGCTGCGCGTCAGGATCACCGTCGGACGTGTGGGTTGACCTCCGCCGGCGCAAGTGCGTCCGGCAAAGGTCGGGGGTGACCGTCGGGATCGAGGCACACCACCGTGGTCGACGCGGTCGTGAGCAATCGGCCGTCCAGACGAAGCTCGTATGCGTGCTCGATCGTCGCGCGGCCGGAACCGGAGATCGTCGTCTCCAGGACCAACAGGTCGTCGTAGCGGGCAGGCCGCTTGTACTGCACGCTGAGCTTCACGACGGCGATCAGGACGCCCTGCCGTTCGAGGTCGCGGTAGCTCACGCCGCTGTCGCGCAGCAACTCCGTCCGGCCCATCTCGAACCAGACCGGGTACGCCGTGTGATGGGCCACGCCCATCGGGTCGCACTCGGTGTACCGGACGCGGACTTCCAGGAGGCCGGTGCGTTTGGTGTGTGACGGCAGGGTCATTGGTGCAACCGATAATAGAGAGGCAATCCGCAAAGAACGAACCGGGGACTTCGCCCGGCGGCCTCGATGACCGATTGAACTGGTCATGGCGCCCATCGGGGCCGCTCGCGCCACGCACCATGGAGATCACGATATGTTCGCCGCCGTTACGCTCCGCGAGATCATCAACGAGATGGCCGAGGTCGGGAACAACCACACGGCCTTCCTGAATCGCAAGACCGGTGAATTGTTCACGATGAACCACCAGCAGCGGGCACTGCTCGAGAACGCCATGGCGAGTCACGATCTGTCGGATGGACAACACCAGGTTCGCGAGGCGATGGATGCCGGGGATCTGCTGGAACTGCCGTCGTCGTACCAGCACCGCGAGTTCTCGAGCATCGAGCGCTTCTGCGACTCAGTCCACGACCCGAAGCACAAGAAGAAGCTGCTCAAGGCGATCCGGGGCAAGAACGCCGTGACGAGTTTCCGGAGGCTCATCGGCAAGTTCGGAATCGAGCAGCAGTGGATCGGCTTTCGCAACCACCGGCTCGAGCAGATCGCCGTCGACTGGCTCAATGACAACGACATCCGATTCGACAAGGCGGCGTAGTCTACTTGCCGACGCAGAAGGTCGAGAAGATCCGACCAAGGACGTCGTCCGGCGAGATATCGCCGGCGAGCGCGGCGAGGTCGTCAAGGGCCAGCCGCAGGCCGGCGGCGACCAGCTCGGGGCTTGGCAGTGTCCGTTCGCGCCTGGCAGGCTCCACGAGGTCGATCGCGTCCTCCAGGTTGGCCCGGGCCGACTGCAGGGCGGCTTCGTGACGCGGCTGCAGCGCCAGCGCATCGGCGGCGAGGCTCACGGTGCGATCGGCGAGATGCTCGGCGATGTCGTCTCGAAGCCTGTCGAGCCCCCGGCCGGTGAGCGCGCACACGCCGCCGTCGCCGGGCGCGTCGGCGAGATCACACTTGGTTCTCACGAGGATCCCGTTGCCGGCCGGCACGGGCGGCGTCCGGACCGTTGCACCTGCCGGCACGCAGTGCAGCAGCAGGTCCGCCCCCGCGATCGCCTGCCTGGCGAGGGACTGCATCTGCTCATCGAGGCTGGATTCCGCGGCGGCGGTGCCGGCGAGATCGACGAGCATGACCTCGGCCGCCCCGTGCGGCGTGTCGATCGTCAACGGCTCGGTGAGCACGTCGCGGGTCGTGCCGGCGATATCCGAGACGACGGCCCGCGTGTGACCGAGCAGCGCGTTGAACAGCGTCGACTTGCCCGCGTTGGGCGCACCGGTCAGCACGACCCTGGGGATCGCGTCGAGTTGCTCGCTGCCGACGGACCGATCTAACACCACACCGACACGGTCGCGCGGCGGCGCGAGCCGCCGGAGCAGATCGCCGGGCGTGATCGGCACGACGTCCTCCTGGTCGGAAAAGTCGATCCCCGCTTCGACAAGCGCCAGCGTTCCGGCGATCGAGTCGGCAAGTTCATGGGCCAGCACGCCCAGCCGGCCCCCGGCGAGCAGGCGGGCCGCCCGCAGTTGCGCGTCACTGCGGGCGGCGATCGTTGCGGCGACGCCCTCGGCCGCGGTCAGGCTCATTCGGCCATTGAGAAAGGCCCTGGCGGAGAACTCGCCGGCCTCGGCGCGGCGTGCGTGGAGGCCTCGAACCCGCCCCGATTGCAGGAGCGACTCGATCACCCGTTCCAGCAGCGCCGGGTTGCCGGGGAGCTGGATCTCCGCCGAGTCCTCCCCCGTGTACGAATGCGGCCCCGGGAACACCAGTACCAGGCACGCGACGTCGAGGCCGTCGGCCCGCAGCCGTGCCGGCCGGACGCCGCGGTCGCGTGCCGGGTTCCCGAGCAACGGCCACAGCAGCTCGAAGCACGCCGCGCCGCTGGCGCGCACGATGCCGCGCATCGACCGTCCGGGCGGGCTTGCCACGGCAAGGATGACGGCGGTCGTATTCACGGTGCGTCACTTGCGCTTCTTGTAGGTCCTGGGCGGGGGCTTTCGCTTCTGCTTGGCCCGCTCCATGGCGCTGGCGTACGCCCGGGAGTGGATGTCCTTGGATTTCTTCTTCGGCTTGGGCTTGGGCGGGTTGAGATCCAGCGCCTTGATGTGCGCCCGGACGTACTTGCTCTCGATGATCCCGACGAAGCTGGACGTGCAGATATAGAGGCAGAGTCCCGACGGAGCGCTGTACAGCATCAGCGGGAACATCACCACCATCATGATCTTCATGATCTTCTGCTGCTGGGCCTGCTCCGAGGTCATCGCGGCGCTCGGCGGCGGGGACATGTACTTCTGCTGGATGTAGAACACGACGCCCAGTAACAGGGGCAGCAGGTTGATCCCGGTCATGTTCCACATGAGGAACTTGAACGGCTTCTGGAACACCCAGAAACAATGGTCCGCTGCGCTCAGGTCGCCGAGAAACTCCCAGCCCCAGAAGAGCTGGAAGAACCCCCAGAAGGCCGGTTCGTGGCGCAGCTCGAACGCGAAGTAGAGCATCGCGTACAGGGCGATCCAGATCGGCGTCTGGAGGAGCATGGGCAGACAGCCCAGCATCTGCAGCGGGTTGGCGCCGCGCTCGCGCATCAGCTTCATCTGCTCCTGCTGGAGCTTGCGCGAGTCATCCGGGTACTTCTTCTGGAGCTTCTCGATCTCCGGCTTGAGGTCCGACATGACCTTGCCGAACCGCTGCAGGCTGATCTGCGCCCTCTTGGTCAGCGGGTGCAGCAGCGTTCGCACGAGCAGCACCAGAAGAATGATCGAGACGCCCCAGTCGCCCGTCACCACGTCCACGATCGAGAGGAATTTGAGCAGGCCGATCGCGAGCCACTGGAACGTGCAGATCGCGCACATGGCCGACATCTGGTAGAGGATGAGCCCACTCATCTGCAGCGCCGCCAGCGGCTGTTGAAACGCCAGCACGTCGCGTCTCAGCGGCCCGGCGTACACGCCGAGATCGAACGAAGTCGCGCCGCCTGCCTCGATCGTGCGCGGCGGACTGTACAGGTGGGTGAAGATCACCTGCGTTGCCGCCACGTCGCCGATGAGCCCCGGGCGGATCTCCGAGACTTCCACGGCGAGGGAGCGACTGCCCGAAACGGAACCCGTGGCGCTGACGTCGAGCAGTGGATGCACCGCCAGCGCGAAGTACCGGTTGGTCGCGGCGAACCACGACAACTCGTAGCCCGCGTTGACGCCGGCGGGGTCCGGCCACAGCGTCGTCAGTTCCCGGAGCCGCTGGGGGTCGGTGGTCTTTGCCGCCTTCTTGAGGTGCTTGAGGACCTTCTGTCGCTCGAACAGCATGTCGCCGTCGTCGGACGCGATCAGGTCGGGGAAGAGCGCGGCGTCGGGCAGGTAGCCGAAGCGGAAGCGGCGGCGATCCATGTACCGGGCACGGTCCACGATGAGGTCGCCGGGGCCGTATTGAATCCACGTCACCTCCAGCGGCGAGGTGGTCAGGTTGGTAATCTCCTGGCGGATCGCGATGTCGTAGTCGCTGCCCAGTTCGAAGTGGCGGGTGATGCGGGCGACGGGCCGGTCGTTCTCGTCGAGGAGCGTCGATTCGAAGGCGCCTGGGGCGGTCTCCCGCCAGAGCGCCCATCGCGTGCCAACGTCGTCGGTGTATTGCTTGACGAGGCTTACCTGGACACCGTTCACGACGATGGCATAGGCGGCCATTTGCGGCACCGAGACGGTGACCCACTGCGCGGTGGCGGTGTCGAAAACCGGCACCGACTGAGCGGCCTGGAGCACGTACCGCCCCGACGGGTCCGGCAACGGTGGTGGATTGGGGTCGTTCGCTGCGATCGCGACGGCGTGGGCGCGGGCCTGGCGGCTCTGCGGGGCCGTCAGCCAGTACTCGGAGAGGATGATCCGTTCCAGGCCCGCTCCGGTGGTCGAGAACTCCAGGAACATGCCGGCCTGTCCGGGATCGAGCGATCCGAGCGTCGCCGGCGGCGTGTCCCGTACGGCCACCCACTCTGCGTGCAGACCGGGCAGGGGCGTGGGCGTCTCGGCAGGTGAACCGGCAGGTGAACCGGCAGGTGCTTGGGCCGGTGCCTCGGCCGGTGCCTGGGTGGGAGTTTCGCTCGCGGTGACGGCCTGGTCGGAAGCGGGTGCGGGCGGCGGCGCCGCCGCCTGCCGCTTCTGGCTCAGCATCGTGACCAGCAGCACGCCGAAGGCGAGGCCCAGCACGACCACGGTGATGAGGAATCGTCTGAGGGGTGGGTTCATGCCGGCAGATCAGAGCCGTCCGAGCGGACGCGCCGCCATCGGTCGGGCGGTCACCTTCCTTCGTAGAGCCTCTCCCCCAGCCAGTCGAGCAGTTCCGGAATGGCGCGGATCTTGTTCACGACCGCCTCGATATCGTACTCCAGCCGGAAGAATCGCACGGCGTCGTCCTCGATGATCACATAGCTCGCCCGCGGATCGAGGTCGCGGGGCTGGCCGACCGAGCCGGGATTGATGATCGCCTTCTCGTCGTCGCGGAGGGTGTAGACGCCGTCGAGGTCGTCGGGCGGGTAGAAGTCGGGCTCGTCCGTGAACACGCCGGGCACGTGCGTGTGGCCGACGAGACAGTACTTGTCCACCAGGTCGAAGATCTGTTGCATCTTCACGGGCGAGTTGAGCGCGTCCTCCGGGAACAGGTACTCGTTGATCGGGCGGCGCGGGGTACCGTGAACGCACAGGAAGTCGTCGAATGTCACCCGGACCCGCAGCCGGCTCAGGAACTCCCAGTGACGCGCGGCATCCTCTTTATTGCTGTCGATCTCGAACTGCTCGCGCGACCAGTACGCCGCCTGTTCGGCGGCGAGGTTGAAGTTGGTCGGCTCGTAGACCACGCCGAAGTCATGATTGCCCATGAGCGACCACTCGCATCGCCGGGCGATGACGTCCACGCACTCGACGGGGTTCGGGCCGTAGCCGAGGATGTCGCCGAGGCAGATGATGCGGTCCACCTGCTGCGCGTCGATGTGCTCGAGGACGGCATTCAGCGCTTCGAGATTGGCGTGGATGTCACTGATGACGGCGAGCTTCACCGGCCACCTCCGGGATCGAGTGTCGGGTGAGGGACGCGGATGCTAGGAGAGTACCCCCGAGGCGTCAATGGCCCCAAGGGCCGGTGCCGATCGTAACCGGTACAATGCCGCCGACTTCACGGACGGAACAAGGAGACTCCTGCGCGTGGCGGAACCCAGACACTATGACCTCATCGTGATCGGCGCGGGCCCGGCCGGGTATGTCGGCGCGATCCGGGCCGCGCAGCTCGGCCTCAAGGTCGGGTGCATCGAGCGAGACAAGCTCGGCGGCGTCTGCTTGAACTGGGGGTGCATCCCCAGCAAGGCCCTGCTGCACAATGCCGAACTGTACCGCGAAGCGGTGACCAACGGCGCCGAGTGGGGTATCGAATTCGAGAAGGTCACGATCAACTGGAAGACCATTATCAACAGGAGCCGGGGCGTCACCGAGGTCTTCAACAAGGGCGTCGGGTTCCTGTTCAAGAAGAACGGCGTCGACGTCGTCAAGGGCCACGCGAAGATCGTCAGCGGGCGGAGCGCACGGGGACCCTGCCGCGTCGAGGTTTCCCGGCCGGCCGGTGACTACTACCACGGCGCCGGCGGCTCGGCAATCACGGAGACGCTCACCGCCGACAACGTGATCATCGCCACGGGAGCGGCGCCCAGGGAGCTTCCGTTCGCCCCCTTCGACGGCAAGACGATCGTGTCGTCCTACGACGCGATGAACCTGCCGAAGAAGCCGAAGTCCATGGTCATCGTCGGCTCCGGGGCGATCGGGATGGAGTTCGCATACTTCTTCAATTCCTTCGGCACCGCCGTCACGGTCGTGGAGATCCTCGACCGCGTCCTGCCGATCGAGGACGACGACATCTGCACCATTGCCAGGCGCGTCTTCACGAAGCAGGGCATGACCATTCACACCGGGCACACGGTCAAGGCCATTGACGTCAAGACCGCTGCGAAAGCGACCGGGGCGACCGTCACCATCGTCGATGCGTCGGACGAGTCGAAGTCGCAGACGATCGAGTGCGACATGGTCCTGGTGGCGGTCGGCGTCACCGCCCGGTTCGAGGGATTGTTCGACGACGCGCTGGGGCTGGCCCTTACAAAGGGGCACATCGCGACGGACTACCGCGACGCGGCCGAGCCGACGTACCGGACGAACCTGCCCGGGATCCACGCCGTGGGCGATGTGATCGGTCCGCCGTGGCTCGCACACCTGGCGATGGAGGAGGCCGTGGTGTGCGTGGAACGGATCGCGGGCCACGCGGCGCTGGCGATCGACTACGACGCGATCCCCGGCTGCACCTACTGCAACCCGCAGATCGCCTCGATCGGCCTGACCGAGCGGGCGGTGCGGGAGAAGGGAATCGAGTACAGCGTCGGCATCTTCCAGCTCAAGAGCCACGGCAAGGCCGTGGCGGTGGGGGCGGCCGAGGGCATCGTGAAGCTCATCACTTCCAAACCCTATGGCGAGATCCTCGGCGCCCACATCATCGGCGAGGACGCCTCCGAACTGATCGCCGAGATGGGTCTGGCCAAGCGCCTGGAGGCCACCGCGGAGGACATCATCTCGACGATCCACGCCCACCCGACCATGTCCGAGGCGATCCACGAAGCGGCCCTGGCGACCGAGGGGCGGACGGTGCATGCGTAATTCAGGAAAGTGGCACGCATCGTCATATGCCGATAAGTCGTTTATTCACAGTAAGTTACCTGACTCTGTGGCCGAACGCATCGAGATCGGTTATTCTGAGGCAACTTCAGCCACCGGAACGCCGGACCGATTGGAGCGGTCGATGAATACGACGATCGAAACACCCGCGACCACGGTTGACTACTTCGAATCGGTGTACGCCGAGGCGGGTGGCGACCGGGCACGCATTCCGTGGGCGAGCAGGCATCCGAGCACCGCGATGGTCAACTGGCTCAACGCCGTGGCCCCGTCGCTGGTGCGTTGCGGCGCCCGCGTGGCGGTGGTCGGTTGCGGCCTCGGCGACGATGCCCGGGAGGTGATCCGTCGCGGTTACGACGTGACGGCTTTTGACTGCAGCATCACCGCGGTCGAGTGGGCCCGCGGGCTCGATCCGACGCACTCCGAGAGCTATTCCCAGGCAGACCTGTTCAACCCGCCGGGCCGGTGGGTCCATCGCTTCGACCTGGTGGTCGAGATCAACAACCTCCAGTACCTCACGCCCTCGCTGCAGGAGGACGCGGTCAGTTCGCTGGCGAGATTCATGGCGCCGCACGGCCGCCTGCTGGTGATCTGCCGCGGCGCCGACGAGCCTGCCGGATACGACGAGGGGCCGCCCTGGCCGCTGACCGAGCGGCAACTCCTGGACGCGGCGGCCCAGGCGGGACTGGTGCCCGACCACGGCGTGTGCTGCTTCACCGACGACGAGAACGCCAGACGCATCCGGGCGCTCTTCCGGCGAGCCTAGAGCATCCACAGTCCATAATGTAGCTGATGCCCGTCGAGTTCAGACGCACCACCCTTGACAACGGCCTCGAGATCATTGCCGAGGTCGATGCCGACGCGCACACCGCGGCGGCCGGGTTCTTTGTCAAGACCGGCGGCCGTGACGAAGACCCCGCCATCATGGGCGTGAGCCACTTCCTCGAGCACATGATGTTCAAGGGTACCGAGAGCAGGACCGCCGCTGACGTCGACCGCGACTTCGACGACATCGGCGCCCAGCACAATGCCTTTACGAGCGGGGAGATGACCGCCTTCTGGGCGCACGCCCTGCCCGAACGTTTGTCCACGGCGCTGGAGATCCTTGCCGATATTCTCCGGCCCGCCCTGCGGCCCAAGGATTTTGACGACGAGAAGAGCGTGATCATCGAGGAGATCGCGATGTACGACGACCAGCCGTTCTGGGTCGTCTACGAGCGGGCAACGGAGCTGTTCTTCCGTACCCATCCGCTGAGCCACCGCGTGCTGGGCACCCGCGAGACGGTGCAGGCCATGCGCTGCGAGCAGATGCAGGCGTACTTCGACCGCCGGTATTCCGCGGACAACACCACGATCGCGCTCGCCGGGCGGGTGGACTTCGACGCCTCGGTGAGGCAGCTCGCCGGCCTCTGCGGAGAGTGGAGCACCACCGACGCCCGCCGCAGCTACCCGGAGCTCGAGTACGTCACGGACGACTTCACGATCGAGTCCGACACCGTCAACCGTCACTATGGGATCATGCTCTCGCCCGCTCCGTCGATCCAGGACGACCGGCGATACGCCGCATCGATGCTCGCCGACGCGCTGGGCGATGCCGAAGGGTCGCTGCTGTACTGGGCATTGATCGAGACCGGCATCGCCGAGGAGGCCCGGGCCCAGTACGACGGCCACGACGGTGTCGGCAGCTTCGCCGTCTACTACGTGTGCTCGCCCGACAATGCTACCCGGGTGAGTGACGTCATTGCCACCCAGATCGACGAACTGCTCGAGACCGTGACCGAGGACGACCTCGATCGGATACGCAGCAAGATCGCCACCTCGGCCACGCTGCAGGGGGAACTGCCCGCGGGGCGAATGCAGCGGCTCGGCCGGCAGTGGACCTACACGGGTGAATACCTGTCGCTGGACGAGGAGCTCGATCGCATCAATGCCGTGACACTCGGCGACGTGGTTGCGGTCGGCAGGGAGTACGGGTTCCAGCCGTGCGTGAGCGGTCACCTTCGACCGGCCAAAGGGGTGGCACGGTCGACCGAGCGATAGCGAGGTCGCCCGTGGAGCGACGCCCAACCACGGGCGAGTCCGCCGGCTTCGCCGTCGGCCTCGACCGTGCCACCCCCGGCTACGCCGCGTCGGACTGATCCGAGCGAGGCTTGAAGATGCGAACGCAGTTCCCGCCGGCGTGCCGGGCCGCATCCAACGCCTTCGCGGCGAGCGGAATCAACAGTTGCGAATCGTGGAGGGTTCCGGCCAGGGCCGGCTCGAGCGCGGCGACACCGATGCTTGCGGTCACCTGGACCGCTTCGACGTCAGTGCCGGCGCCATGCAGATCGACGTGATCCCGTTCGATGTGCCGCCTGGCGCGCTCGGCCATTCGAGCGGCATCCATACGAGTGGCGCCCGGGATGATCACCGCGAACTGCTCGCCGCCTGATCGGCAGACCACGCCGACTTGACCGACGCTCTCGTGAAGCCGTTGCGCGATCGCTCGCAGCGCGGTGTCGCCGGCCGCGGCGCCGAGCGTGTCGACCAGCGAGGTGAACCGGTCGGTGGCGACCAGGACGAGGCCGAGGCACCCGTCCGTCCGGCGAGCCCGGTCGAAGAGGCTCGGCAGCTCCCTGTCGAAGTGCTCGCGGTTGCCGACGCCGGTGAGCCGGTCGGTCATCGATTCCGGTACCTGCGACAGGGCGGGCCGCCGAGGCTGCCCGATCTCCAGGTCGCGCTCGGTCTGGTGCCGTATCAGCGCGTCGTCCGCGTCGGCAAGCAGTGCCTCGATGTCCGGGAGCTCGCCCACGTGTACCTCGAGCAGGCCCGACAGCTCGCGCGCGTCCTCGGTCGTCTGCAGCAGGACAGTGCGCTCGTCCTCGGGGGTCATGTGGAAGATCGACTGAGACATGGCGCTGACCATATCCAGCACCGGTTTGCGATCGCCGGCAGACACCAGGTTGGAGATCCGGTAGCCGAGAATCACCGCGTTGACGAGGGGGTTCTGCCGCCCGAAGGGGCTGCCGCGTGTATGGTGCAGCCGGATCGGCTCCACCAGCTGGTTCGGCAGCCTCCACTGCTCGCCGAGCTTGGCGCCCGCCTCGGCGTGGTTGAACCCCAACGCTGCGGTTTCGCGGCGCGGGAGCATCATGTGATTGTCGTTGGTCCCGGCCAGCAGTTGGTCGTACTCCTCGCCCAGCACGGTGTGCATGGCGAGCATGCCGATGTCCTGCATCAGCGCCGCGATAAAGGCTTCGTCGGGATCGCACGTACCCGTGACCATGGCAATGCGCCTCGCCGCCGCCGCCGAGTACACGCACCGCCGCCAGTAGTCCGCCAGGTCGAAGCTGTCTTCGCAGGTGCGGGTCATTTCCACGAGGCTGAAGCCGAGCACGAGCGACTTGACGGTGCTCAGTCCCATGTAGGCCAGTGCGCGCGTGATGCTCGGGCACGGTTGCGCAAGACTGTAATAGCTGGAATTGATCGTCCGGAGGATCTTGGCCGACAGCGCCTGGTCGTACTGGACAAGCTTGGCGATCTCGCGCAGCTCGACATCCGGGTCGCTGGTCAACTGCAGCAGCTTCGCCGCCACGGTGGGGAGCGTCGGCAGCTTCGAGGACGACAGAACTTGTTCCAGTTTCGAAGCGATCATCCTTGGTGCTGCTGTGGGGAACGCGCCAATCGGCGCCGGGACCGCCTCCGGGGAACACCAGGGGTATATCGGTGGACCGCAGGGGTGACTGAAGGGCCCCGTACCCGTCCCTGGTTCCCCTATGTCGCCAAGTCCGGGTAAAGCCACGTCATCGCCGGGGGCTCGCGGCCGAGCAGCGCCCGGATATACGCCGCCAGCAGGCGGTTGGCCCGCTCCAGCCGCCGCGGCTCGATGTCCGCCGGAGGCCGACCGGCCGCGACCTCGCGGAGCAGATCGATCGTCTCGCGGCGTACCCGCCAGCGGTCGGCCTCCCCCGTGTCGGCGACGACGCCGCCCGCCGCCGAGGAGAACGCGAGGGTGGGCGCCTCCGCAGGAAGCGCGGAACCGGTCTCGGCGTCGCGATCGAGCCGCGGTTGATAGCCCGTCTCGCACAACAGCGCCCACACCCACACCAGCAGCGTCCGCCCGACGCGCGGGGTGTCTCCCATTGCCGCCAGCGATTCGCGCAACGCATCGAACAGAAGCGGGTGAGCATCGTGCTCGGTCAGCATGTGGTGGACCAGGTCAACCATGTACAGCCCGCACCGGTTCGCCGCGAGCCGTTCCCGGAGCGGGCGAAAAGCCTCCAGCACGTGCCACGCGGTCACCGTGGCGAGTTCTCGCGACGGCGTGAGGATCATGACGACCTGCCCGTGCGTCAGCACGTCGACGCCGCCGTCAAAACTGCCGCCGGCCCGCTTGGCGCCCTTGACGATCCCCCGGACGAGCCCATGGTCCCGCAGGAACAGGCTCACTGTCTGGGAGGTCTCGGAGTAATCCCACCGGCGGATGCAGATCGCGTTGTCCGTGACCGTGGGCATTGGCGTCCTCTGGCCGGGTGCGGTTGGTTGTGTCGATATACTCCCGAGTATGGTCGGCACTGCAACCGCTACCCGCACAGTAGCGTTGATGAATCAAAAAGGCGGGGTCGGCAAGACCACGACCACCGTCAATCTCGGCGCGGCGCTGGCGGAGGCCGAGCGGCGGGTGTGCCTGATCGATCTCGATCCGCAGGCCCACCTGACGTTGCACCTCGGCATCGACGCGGCGGCCGGACCGACCGTCTACGACCTGCTGACCGATCCGGATTGCACCGCGGCCGAGTGCCTGATCACGGCCCGCCCGCACCTGTCGGTCATCCCGGCGGAGGTCGATCTCGCCGCCGCGGAGATCGAGCTGGCCGGCCGGCCCGATCGCCAGGAGATCCTCAAGCGGAAGTTCGAGCCGCTCCGTGACGTGTTCGACTTCGTGCTGGTGGACTGCCCGCCGAGCCTGGGGTTGCTCACCCTCAACGCCCTCTCGATGGCGGGGGAGGTCTTCGTCCCCATGCAGGCGCACTTCCTGGCACTGCAGGGCGTGGGAAGACTACTGGAGACCGTGCGGTTGGTCTGCGACTCCGTCAACCCGTCCCTGCGGGTCACGGGGATCATCCTGTGCATGCACGAGGGGCAGACCACGCTGGCCAGGGAGGTCGTGGCGGACATCGAGGAGTTCTTCGAACAGGTGCGGGACCAGGATCTTCCGTGGGGCGGCTGCCGCGTGCTCAAGCCCGCGATCCGGCGCAACGTGAAGCTGGCGGAGGCGCCGAGCTTCGGTCAGACGATCTTCGACTACGCCCGGTGGTGCGCCGGGGCCAACGATTACCGCACCCTTGCCGAAAGCCTGCTCGACGTGCCCGTCGCGCCGCCCGCGCAGAGCGTCGAGGCGAAACCCCTGGATATCGTGACCGTCGTCGATGCGGTCGAAGTACAGCGGTGTCCTCACTGAGGGGCGTGACGACCGCCTCGACAGAACTGGCGCGGCGACTGGCGCGGCCGTGGCGAGCGGTGTTCGTGCTCTGGGCGCTGGTGGTCACGCTGGCGACGCACTGGCCGAGGCTGGAGGTCGGCAGCGACACGTTCCCGGCGCCGGACAAGATCGTCCACATGATCACCTTCGGCAGCCTGGTCGTCCTGCTGAGGGGCACCCGCTGGATCGCACGGCTGTGGCCCGTCGGGCTGATCGTGCTGGCGTGGACCGTGCTGGACGAGTTGACCCAGGCGCTGCCGGTCCTGGATCGAACCTTCAGCGCGCAGGACGTCGCCGCCGGCCAGATCGGTGTCGCGGTCACGCTCGCATGGTACTGGGCGCTGTCTCCGATCGGCGGGCCCGCCAACCGGGCGCGGCTGGGGTACCGGGCGTTCGTGGTCGACGATCTATTGGCGCGCCCGGGGGCATGGATCGTCGTTGCGGGGGCGGGTGCCGGCGGCGCGGTCGTCGTCGGCGCCGCGACGGGGCTGATCGCTCACGGCGCCGGCGCCGGGACCATGCTGCCGACCTCGATCATGGCCGGAGGCTTTGCCGGGGGCGTTGCTGCCTCGACGGCGGCGCTCGCGGAAGCCGCGCGACGGCGCGGGATCGTACTGGAAGACGTCCGCCCCTGCTTCGCCTGCGGCAACCCCTGTCGCGAGGTCGCCGTGGCGGGCGACGGCCGAGGCGACTGCCCCGCCTGCCGGACCTCGTTTCATGCGGGGCAATGGGCGCCGCCCATGCTCCTGCCGCTGCGGGTGGCGGCGCGGGGAACGATTCCGGCGATCCTGGCCGGCGGGGCGATCCTGCTGGGCGCCCTGGCGATCTACGGCCTGGTGCTCGGCTTGTCGATCCACCTGACCGCGGCCCGGTCGCTGCTGCGCGGCTGGCACGCGCTGGTGCCGGACATGCAGCTCGTCGTCGACATGGCGTTGATCGCGGTGGCGCTGGCTGTCTCGGTGCGCGTCTATCGGCACCGGCAGGCACCGTTGTACGACGGGCAGCATCGTCGCTGCCGGTGCTGCGATCACCTCCTGGCGGGGGCCGTGGTGACTCGCGGGACGGGTCGGTGCAGCGAGTGCGGGACGATGTTTGCGCGGTTCACCGATGACTGAGAACTTCGAGCGACACGCGCGCACGTTCTCGGTGCTGACGATGGTCAGTCGGGCCACCGGACTGTGCCGCGACGCGGCGATGAGCCGCGTCTTCGGCGCCGGGCCCGTGATGGATGCGTTCTTTCTTGCGTTCCTCATCCCCAACCTCTTCCGGCGACTCTTCGGTGAAGGCGCGGTCTCCGCGGCATTCCTGCGTGTCTACGCACAGCTCGACACCAGTGATCCGGTCACCGCGCGTCGCCTGGCCACGTTGACCGTGGGAATGCTCGTGGTGGGTCTCGGCACGATCACGCTCGGCGGCGAGGTCATTCTTGCCGTGCTGCACGCACGGGCCGACGGCGAGCAGCTGGTCGTGCGTCTCGCGATGATCATGCTGCCGTACATGCCGATGATCTGCCTGGTCGCGATCCTGGGAGCGATGCTGCAGGTGCATGGCCGTTTCGGCCCCGGCGCCGCGGTTCCGATCGTGTTGAACCTCTGTCTCATCGGCGCCACGGTCGGACTCGTACCGGTGTTCGGCGCCGGCGACCGGGTCGCGCACGTGACCGTGGTGGCGGTCTCGGTGATTGCGGCGGGTGTGATCCAGCTTGGCTGGATGGCGTGGGCACTGCGCGGCCGGGAGTGGTTTGCGCGCCACGCGGGCGCCGCCCGCGGCCCCATGCGCGCGGTGCTCGTACAGGCGGGGCCGATGATCCTCGGTCTCGGCGTGCTTCAGCTCAACGTGTTCATGGACGGCGTCATCGCCAGCTATCCGACGACGTTCGGGCAGACGATCTTCGGCGTGGAGTATCCGCTTCGCGAGGGGGCGATGGCCACCGTGAGCTTCGCGCAGCGACTCTACCAGTTTCCGCTGGGGGTCTTCGGGATCGCGGTGGCCACCGCGATCTTCCCGGCGCTGTCTCGGCTTGCGGGTGACCGCGAGGCCTTTGGGGATCTGCTGCGGCGCGGCGTGCGGCTGGTGATCTTCATCGGCGTGCCGGCGAGCGTGGGGCTCGCGCTGGTGGGGCCGTTGCTGGTCAGGGCCATACTCGAAGGCGGGCGGTTTTCGGCCGGGGACGCCGACCGCGTCGCCTTCGTGCTGTACGGCTACGCGGCGGGGGTGTGGGCCTACTCCATGATCCACGTGTTCACGCGCGCGTTCTACGCGATGGGCGATGCCCGGACGCCGGTCAGGGTGGCCGTGGCGATCGTGGCCCTGAACCTGTTCCTGAACTGCACGCTCATCTGGACGCCGCTTCGCGAGGCGGCCCTGGCGTGGTCGACATCGGTGTGCGCGATCATCCAGGCGATCGTCCTGCCGGCGCTCATCAGGCGCAGGGTGCCGCGGATACTGCGAGCCGAGGTCTGGTCGAGCGTTGGGGTGACGCTCCTGCTCACGGCGGTGATGGCCGCGACGGTCGCCGTCGTCGTGCGGTTCATGCCCGCTGCCGACTCGTGGTGGCAGACCGTCACGAACCTGCTGGCCGGCGTCGGCGCGGGCGTGCTGGTCTTCGGCGCCGGGGCGTGGGCGTTACGGATGCCGGAGCTGCGCTGGGCACTCGGCAGGCGTTGAGACCCGCCAGGTGTTCCCGTCGCGGTCGATCGGCCTGTACAGGGTGTCCCGTTCGACCGGCCGCAAGCCCGCCTCGCGGATCGCCCGCTGCAGGTCCCACGCGGTCGTCTCCTGGTGCGTCGAGGTTGTGCCGACCTTGGTGATGTCGTACCACACCACCGTGCCGTCGATGTCGTCGGCGCCGTTGAGCAGCATGAACTGGGCGAGCTCCAGCGTCTGCATGATCCAGAACGCCTTGACATGCGGGAAGTTGTCGAGCATGAGCCGCGCGACGGCGATCGTGCGCAGGTTCTCGAGTCCGGTGGGGCCCGGCAGGTGTTGCAGCGAGCTGTCATCGGGAATGAACGGCAGCGGGATGATCGCCTGGAAGAAACCCCTGCGGCACCGGCCCGCCTCGGGCAGCCGCGGACCGGGGTACAGCTCGGGTGGGCCCGTCAGCACCACGGCGTCGCCGCTCTGGAGCCCGATGCCGGAGTCGCGTGCCCACTCGCCGAGGGTGCGGTCCTGCTGGCGGCGAAGAATGTCCATGTGGCGGATGCGCTCGGCGCGGCTCTCGATGTGGCCGTAGAGCATCGTGGCGTTGGTGTTGAGGCCGAGTTCGTGGGCGGCGCGGTGCACGTCGAGCCAGGTTCCGGCGCGGATCTTGCCTTTGAACGCCCGGTCGTGCACGCGATCGTCGAACACCTCGGCGCCGCCGCCCGGCAGTGAGCCGAGACCGGCCGCCACCAGGTCGCGCAGGACCGCCTTGAGGCCCTCGTACTTGTCCCGGCCGCGTTTGGAGATGCGCGCGAAGTGGACGATCTCGACGGCGGTGAACGCCTTGATGTGCAGCCTCGGCGCCACGGCGGTGATCGCCCGGAGCATCTCGGTGTAGTAGTCGAACGGCAGATGCGGGTGCAGCCCGCCGACGATGTGAATCTCCGTCGCGCCCGCGGCGGCCGCCGCGGCGGCCTCCTCCCGGATCTGGTCGATCGAATGCTCGTACGCGCCGTCCTGGCCGGCCTTGCGATAGAACGAGCAGAACGTGCACGACAGCGCACAGACGTTGGAGTAGTTGAGATGCCGGTTGACGTTGTAGTACGCAATGTCGCCGTGCATTCGTCGACGCACGAGGTCCGCCAGCGCGCAGACGCTCCAGGTATCCGGCGTCGCGTAGAGCGCCGCGCCGTCTTCGATGGAGAGGCGGCGACCGTTGGCGACCTTGCGGGCGATCGAAGCGAGGTTGGGGTCGGACGCCGCCGGCGTGCCGTGGCGGCGGGCGCCGGAGGTGGCCGAGGTACGGGCAGGCGACGTGGCGGTGTGCATGGAAGACGAATTCTAGCGGTTTTATCAGGTCGCAAAACGAAGCCCGGGCTTGAGCGTGTCCCGTGCCGTGCCGATATCCCGTCAGGCGACCCGGGGTCGCCCTGAGTTCCTGCACGCTCCCAAGACACGCCGGAGAACCGGGATGCCACTTCCCGATTGGCTCAGACAGGACAAGAAGGTCGATCCTCCGGCGCCCCCGGAAGTCGCCCCGCCCCCGGAAGTCGCCCCGGCCCCGGAAGTCGCCCCGGCCCCGGAAGTCGCCCCGGCCCCGGAAGTCGCCCCGGAAGCGGAAGTCGTCGCGGAATCGGAAGCCGTCGCGGAATCGGAAGCCGTCCTCGAAGCGGAAGCCGTCCCCGAAGCGGAGGCCGCACCCGCAGCGGAGGCCGCACCCGCAGCGGAAATCTCGGAGCCACGCCGGCCTGACGACGAGACAGCGGA
The DNA here is from genome assembly GCA_022562915.1 of Planctomycetota bacterium. GTDB lineage: Bacteria > Planctomycetota > Phycisphaerae > Phycisphaerales > SM1A02 > JADFOJ01. Next base: position 111,569 of record JADFOJ010000002.1, read on the forward strand.
CGCAACGGAGGAGGCGTCCGATGCGGTGTCAGTGGAGCAGGCCACCCCTGACAGCCCGGCGAGCCGGGTTGAGCAAGAGATCGAGGATGTCCAGGACGTCGAGGATGTCCAGCATGACCAGGCGGTCGTCGCCGAGTCGCCGGTCGCCGCGACGGTTGACGTGCTCGATGTGCTGGCCCAGATCGAGAAGCAACTCTGCCGTCTCGGCGAATACCACATCGTGCCGGGGCCGGTCGAGAACGCACCCGCCGCGGAGGACGGGTGCGAGGATCGACCGACAATGGAAGAGTTGGCCGAGCGCGAGGGCGAACTGCACGAGATGCGCAAACGCGTGACGGACCTGGAGGTCCAGCTTCAGGAGTCCTCCGCGCAGGCGGACCAGACGGACGCTCTTGAAAGACACGTCGGCGAGGCGCAGAAAGAGGTCCAGGACCTCGTCGGCCAGGCAGAGCAGATGCATCGCGAACTCCAGGAAAAGACGCAGGCCCTGGAGGAAGCGGCCGGCAGCATCGACGGTCTTCAGTCGCGCATCGCCCAGCTCGAGCAGGCCCAGGCGCAGCCGGACGACGTCCAAGAGCCCGCTGATGCCGAGAAGCCCGCTGACGTCGAGCCGCCAGCTGACGTCGAGAAGCCAGCTGCCGTCGAGAAGCCAGCTGCCGTCGAGAAGCCAGCTGCCGTCGAGAAGCCAGCTGCCGTCGAGAAGCCAGCTGACGTCCAGAAGCCCGCTGACGCCGCGGATGCCGAGGTCGCCTCGGGCATGGAGCTGGTGGATCGGCAGCGCCGCCAGATCGAACGGCTGACGGAGCAGCTCGTGTCGCTTCAATCCGACGTCGAGCCCCAGGAGATCCAGGAACGGGACGATCGCATCGCGGAACTGGAAGAACAGCTCCAGGGCATCGGCAATCAGGGTGGCAAGGTCGGAAAACTCGTCGCCGGTTTCGGAGACGCACTCAGCAAGGTCCGCAGCAGGAGCGGAAAGAAAGGTGTTGACGAGGGCGCTTCCAGCGCCCTCGAATTTCGACTCCGAGAAGTAACGGCCGAGTGTGACAATCTCCGCGACGAGGCCAGGGAAGCCCGGCAGGAAGCCCATGAGCTTCGCCGGGAGATCGAGGCACTGTCATCCTCGGGAGGCGCCCCCGATTCCGGGGAGGGGGACTCCGCTGAACAGGACAACGCCCGAATAACCAGTGCGCTGCGCGCGAGAGTCACCCAGCTCGAGGACGAGTTGGAGGCGGTCTCGGAGGGCGACGAGGAGGGCCGCGCCACGGTCCTTCAGCAGCGCATCAGTCGTCTTGAACAGGAGCTTGCCGGGGCCCGCGCCGCCGACAAGCAGGGAGAGCTTCACGCGCAGCAGGCCAAGGAACTGCGCGAGCAGTGGAAGCAGTTGCGGGAAGATCGGGCCGCGCTGGGCGAGAGGGCGATCGAGGCGCCTCCCGCCGGCAGGCCGTGGCAGCGGGCCCTGGTGATCTTGAGTTGCCTGGCGGGGTTGGCCGTCGTCGGGGCGGCCGCCAGCGCGCTGGCGGCCAACCGGTTCCTTCCCCCCACGGTTGCCGCCTCCGTCACTCTCGAGGCACGCTCCCGCAAGGGCGACCCGATCAAGGATTCCCTGGCCGCTGAATGGGACGCGTGGCATCGCGACACGCTCGCCGACGAGGAGTTCCACGCGACCGTGACCAAACGACTGGCCGACCAGATGCCGGGCGGGTTCACCGACCAGGAACACGCCGCCGCGCGGATCCGCGACGACCTGGCCATCGACTCGCCGAAGCCTGGGGCGATCACGCTGACGCTTGCAGGCACCGATCCCGAAGCGCTGACCGTGCTGCTGGATACGGTCGCGACCACACTGGCCAGGGAGTCCTCGCGCCACTTCGGAAGCCGCCACAACGGGGTCATCGCGGTCGTCGGCGGCGAACGGCACGAGTCAGGCCGGGTCCGGCATGCCTCGATCAACCCCACGCCGATCAGCGATCATCGCTTCCAGGCGGGCATGGTGTTCTTCGTCGTGGGATCCGCGATCGGCGTTGTCCTGCTGAAGCGGATCCACGACGGGCTGGTCGCCGCGAAGGCGGCACTGGGCGAGGACGACTCGGCGATGGTCGCCGGCGGGCCGTTCTGAATAGAGCGCTCGAATGTCCGAGAACTCCCACCGGTGCGCGAAGAGCTTCGGTTTGCGACGCCGCCGGCGGAGCCGAACGCCGGATGCGGCGAAAGCCCCGCACCGATCGGACCGATTCGCGAGTCCGTGACGATTCGCTTTCCAGGTTTCGACGACCGCTCCAGGCGTGAACTGGGACCGATCCCTTTTCCACGGCCGGCGGCGGGCCTGACGCCCCTCTGGCCGGAGATTCCCGACGCCCCGCGGGATGTCATCGGGCAGGTGCCGTCGACCAGGGAAGTCCTGGCCGCCCTGGACAACGTCAGCCGCCGGATGGAGTCGCTGGCCCGTTCGCTGGGGTGCCTGGGATACTTCGACGACGATGACGGTCCTCGGGCGGCGTGAGCGACCGCCGCGCGTTGACTGCGTCCTGCATCAGCGAGCGCAGCCGCCGGGCGCGGTACTCCGGATCACCGACGATGCCGGTGGCCCAACGGCCCCGCAGGGGCTCCTTCTGACGGTGCCGGGGCAACGGTGCCGTCATGAGCCGCGGTGCGACTCTCGCATCAAGACGACCGTCGATCCTGCCGGAGCCGGCGCCATCCCGGCCCGTCGCGTCGCGGTGTGCCGTCGCGGCGGTGAAGCCCGCCGGACGTCCGATGTAGAAGACCGTGCCGGGCGGCACGACGGGGAACACGTTGCCGTCCTTGTCGGACGCGTAGACGGATCGCGGAAAGACCGCGTAGAGCGCGCCCTGTGCGCGAGTGAGCCGATTGGTGCCGTCCTGGAAGCGGTAGACCCGTCCGAAGTCGGCGGGCTGGCGAAGGGAGGGCCGGGACTCGCGCAGGCTCATGGCCAGCGGTGAGACGTCCTCGATCCGCTCGTCGACGATGTCGAGCGATGCGGTCTGCCCGGACGCCGAGTGTGCCGCCAGTGCGATCACGAGCGACAGTGCCGGACGGGATCTCCTGACGATGGTCGGGGGTGCGTGCATGGCCATGGGACCGCGTGTTACGACGTGCCTTCGTCTCGGTCGGTTCGATCCGGCTGCCAGTTCAGGATCGTCGTCACGGCGGCCGGCAGATACACCTGTTCTCGGTCGGACACCACGAGCAGTCCGCGTATCGGATCGACCTTCAGAACAGTTCCGGTAATCGTACGCCGGCCGCTGCGGCAGACGACCCGCGTGCCCGCCAGGACGTCCCGCCGTGCGAACTCGTCGCACAGGCGATCGTTGTCATCGGGCAGCGTCTCGTTCATGGCCCGCACCAGGGATTCCAGCACGGTGAGGCGTTCAATGGGTTCCGGGCGCGACGCCAGCTGCACGAGGCTGACGGCGCGGTCCGCGAGCGGTAGCGGCCATCGGGTCTGCAGGACGTTCATCCCGATCCCGACCACGGCTCGTTCGCCGGAGAGCTCGATGAGTATGCCCGCGAGCTTGCGGCCGTCCACGACGATGTCGTTGGGCCACTTGATGCCGACGGAGCGGCCCAGCACGGTCTGGGCCGCGCGGGCCGCGGCGACGGCGCACGCGATGACCAGCCGTTCGGTCTGCGCGGGGGCCGTCACGACGAAGCTCGCCGCGATGCCCTGGTCCAGTGTGTCCGCCCACGCGCGGCCGAGGCGGCCGCGCCCCGCCGTCTGCCGCCACGCGACCACGATCGTTCCCGGCAACGCGCCGAGTCGCCGGGCCGCGTCCTGGGTGGACGCCGTCTCGCGGATGACCACGACGCGATCGAACGGACCATCGGCGGCGGTCAGGACGGCGTTGAGGCGACCGGTCCACGAGTCGATTGTGTCCTGCGCGGCGCGGGCGATGGTCACGAGACCTCCAGGCCGACGTCGAGTGACGTTGCGCCGTGAGTGAGCGCGCCGACGGAGATCCGGTTCACGCCGGTCCGCGCCACGGTGGCGATGGTGTCCAAATCGATGCCGCCGGACGCCTCCAGCTCAAGGCCGGGTCGCAGGGCGTCGCGCATCGCCACCGCGTCACGCAATATCTCCGGTGACATGTTGTCGAGCAGGATGATGTCGATGAGCCCCTCGGGACACGCCAGCACCTGTTCCAGTTGCTCGATCCCGTCCACCTCGACCTCGACGAACCGCAGGTCGTGCCGGGCCCGGGCCGCCGTCGCGGCCCGGGTGACGGCGGCCGTCAGCTCGTTGATATCCAGGTGGGCGAGATGGTTGTCCTTCATGAGTACCGCGTCGTGCAGACCCGACCGGTGAAGCGTGCCGCCGCCGCAGCGGACCGCGTACTTTTCCAGGGCGCGCAGACCGGGCGTCGTCTTGCGAGTGTCACAGACGACGGCGCCCGTGCCCGAAATCTCCCGCACGTATCGCGCGGTGAGCGTCGCGATGCCGCACAGGCGACCGACGATGTTCAAGAGGGTCCGCTCGACGCCCAGGATCGGTGCCAGCAGCCCGTGCAGGCGCCACAGCACCTCGCCCGCTTCACAGGCGGCGCCGTCCCGGGCGACGAGGTCGACCTCGGCGGCACAGTCGAAGGACTCCAGGATCCGCCCGACGGCGGCCATCCCGCTGACCACGCCCGCGCCGCGGGCGACGCCGGCGGCCCGGGCGGTCAGCTCCGCGTCGACGATCGCCGACGTCGTCACGTCTCCGAAGTCGCCCAGATCTTCGCAACGGGCCGCGGCCAGCAGCCGGTCGAGCGATCCGTCGGACGTGAGCTCGTCGAACAGATGCGCAAGGGACAGTGTGTTGAGGTCGATCACCGCTTCAGTGTATCTTTGGGCGATGCCCGAGCGTGAGCCCACGATCTTCGACCGGATCCTCGACGGCACGATCCCCTGCTACCGGGTGTACGAGGACGACCACGTGCTGGCGTTCCTGGACATCGGTCCGCTGAGCCTCGGTCACACGCTGGTCATTCCGAAGGAGCGTGTCGCCCAACTGCACGAGCTCAGCGATGACGCGGCCGCGGCGCTGGGCCGGGTGCTGCCGCGACTGTGCCGGGCCGTGATGCACGCCACGGGGGCGACCGCGTACAACGTGCTCCAGAACAACGGCTCCGCTGCCCATCAGGCAGTCCGTCATGTACACTTCCACATCATTCCACGGTTCGAAGGGTCGGGATTCCAGATCAGCTGGGAGCCGGGGAGCCTGGATGAGGCGACGGCACATGAGATTGCCGGGAAGATACGAAGAGCCGTAAGCCATGAGCCATGAGGCATGAGGCAAGATAAGCCATGATCTCGATGCGTCCGGTCCTGCTTGTTGTCGGCGGTCTGGTCCTGTACGGCTGCGAGGCGAAGAAAGAAGCGGCCGTTGAGTCGACTGCGGTGAGCGCGCCGCCCACGACTGCTCCGGCTGAGCCGCCGGCCCCGGCTGCCCCGTCGGCACCGGCCGCCCCGGCTGCCCCGAGTTACCCCGGCGATGCGGTTGACGGAGCGGCGACCGAGACGGCTTCCGGGCTCAAGTACTACGACCTCGTCGTCGGCGACGGTCCGCAGCCGGCCGGTCGCAACACCATGGTCAAGGTGCATTACACGGGCTGGCTCACCGACGGGACAAAGTTCGACAGCTCGGTGGATCGCGGCACGCCCTATGAAACCGCGCTCAATCGCGTGATTGCCGGGTGGACCGAGGGAATCGGCTCCATGCGGGTCGGCGGCAAGCGCAAGCTGATCATTCCCCACGAACTCGCGTACGGTACGCGCGGTCGCTCTGGGATCCCCCCGTCGGCAACATTGATCTTCGATGTCGAGCTTGTCGCGATCGTCAGCGAGTAGCGTCGCTCGCTGCAACCCGGTCAGGTGTGCCTCGATCAGTATTCGTCGCGGACCTGGGCCGCCTCCCACAGTTCCAGGAACTTCCGGCGGACGTAGGGGTCCAGCTTTTCGGCGTACGCCCGGGCCAGGTCGTTCTTGCGGATGAGCTGGATGACGTCGTTCAGATCGCGGGGCCGGTGCGGCGCGGTCATCCCGCCGGCGAGCTTGAGTGTGAGCAGGTCGCGGAGTGTCAGGACGGGGATGCCTTGCGGATCGGGCTCGTTGCGTCCGCCGGATGCGGGAACGCGCACGAGGACAGGAGCCGTCCGGCCCAGTCGCGTCTGCTCCCGCCGAATCTGTCCGAAGAGCTGATCCAACGGAACGCCCATCAGGCAGCGATCAGATCGCATCGAGCCGGGTCGATCCTGATCGAAAAAGCGAACTTCGTGATAGGCGCTTCTGGCAAGCGCGGCGACGGCATTTGCGTCGCACAGGTCGTTTCGATAGGC
>JADFOJ010000070.1 GCA_022562915.1 Planctomycetota bacterium
GTGGCGGGATGTACAGCAACAACGGTAGCCCGACGGTAACCGACTGCATCTTCATCGGAAACACGGCTGGACAGGGCGGCGGACTGTTCATCAACATCGACGGCAGCCCAACTGTGACCGGCTGCTCGTTCAGTGGGAACTCGGCTGATGAGGGCGGCGGGATGTACAGCCTCGACGGCAGCCCGACGGTGACCGACTCCACGTTCTGCGACAACAGTCCGCAACACATCGACGGTCCGCTACTCATGGGCGGACAGATTCAGATGAGCGACACCTGCCCCATCCCCGTATGTACCGGCGACATCGACGGCGACGGCACGGTTGGCATCACCGACTTCCTGCAACTGCTGGGGGCGTGGGGTCCATGCCCGTAGACGATCCCGCAAAGGGCTAGGCGCGGCCTCTCCCCGGTGCGACAATGCCAGCAGGGAGGTGCCGCATGAAGAGGCTGATCTGTGCAGTGACCGTCCTGGCCGTTTCGACCCGTCCAGGCTGGAGTCGTCATCCACGTCGATGCGAGCAACTGGCCCCTCACTGGTGGAACGTCGAAGGGGGGCCCGGGGGGCGGGTCGCGTGACGCGGGACCGCGACGCGGCGCAAGCGTGGGTAGAGAGTCACAGGACCGCTGTGCGGCGGAGCCCGCAACCCGTGGGAGGATCAGTCGCCGGCGTACGAGTACGAGATGGTGGTCGGAGCGGTCGAGGAGAGCACGAGGTCGGTCCGCAGCCGGAACACTGACGAGATCGGCTGGCGATGGGCGTAGAAGAGCTCAAGCCGGTGCGTGGCCCCGTCGGCCAGCCCCAGGCGATCCAGGTCAAGGTACTGAGCCACCATCGGTACGACGCCGCCTGCGTCCATGGCCAGCTCGCCGTTGATGAAGAGCCAGAGGTCGTCGGCGCCCGTGAACTCGACGAACTGGCCGGCGCAAGACTGATAGGTGAATTCAGCTTTGATGGTGTAAGTGAAGTAGTTGTTGCGCGGTTCCCCCGCGTTGCCCAAGAGCCTGTCGTCGATGGGGTAGAAGGCGTCCTCAAGGTACTCGTAGACACCGCTGACGTCCCGAGTCAGCGTGATGGTGTGGGCCGTCGAGAGATTCTCGCCCAGTACGTCGCGGAACCACTCTGAGAACGTCACGGAATCGGTGATCCCGCCGTTGTCGGCGGAGCCCGCGGCACCGGCGGAGTCCCCAGGAGACCCGCCTACCCCGACGAGAGACATGTCGAGATGGAACTTGGCATTTTGGTCCAGGTCGAGCCAGCCACCGACATAGGTGCCGTAGAACTCCGCGCTGTTCGCGATGTTCAACAAGCCATCGAAGACCTGGGCGAAGAGCTCTCCCGTGTTGCTTTTCACCTGAGTCATAACGGAGCTGTAAATGCGAAAACTCGACGGATCCAATGGGTTTCCGTTGCCTGGCGTCGAGATGACCATTCGTTTCTTGAGGTGGAAGTCGAGCGTCGAGCCTGGCAGGACCTGCAGGCTGCCGCCGCCCACGATGTCGACGACACCGTCGGCGAGGATCGTGATGTTGCCGTCGATCTGCACCGTGGTGCCCCCGCTGATCTCGAACACGTCGCAATGCATGTCGCTGTTGATCGTGTAGGTGCCGCCGTCGTCGTAGATGGCCGGTCCGACCCACGGGAGACCGACCGGGTCCGTCACGACCGGCATCGGGATCGGCTCGGGGAGCACGCCCACCGTCCCGAAGATGTCGCTGTTGGGCGAGACGTCCACGACGTCATCCGCCGTCTGGGCGGGGCCGACGCCGACGAGCACACTTCCGTAGAAGGTCGAATTGTTCTGGACGTTGAGCCGGTCATTGAGTTCAAGCGGGTTGTTGAGGGTAATCACCGCGTCCCCGACGTTGGCGCCACCGTAGGGTCCAAGCGTGGAGTCGTAGCCGTCAATCTCGGACTGGTTCTTCATGCTGAACCAGCCGTCCACCGCGATGCCGGGCACACCGATGCCGCACGGTGCCGCAAACGTGTTGTACAGGTGCGGGGGGATCGGCCGGCCATCGGCGTCGGTCCACTGGGACGCGACCTGGTAGCCGCTGCCGGTGAAGACGGGCCGGCCGTCAGCACCCAGGGTCAGATCGACGTTGCGTGCATAGTGGCCGTTGCCGGCTCCGGGTATGACGTTGAAGTCGGGATGGCCTGCAGAGAAGTCCCGGATGACGCCGATGAGTTTCAACTCGCTCGGCGGCTCCGCGAAGGCGGTGCGCAGGCTCATCAGGTCGGGCAACGCGAAGCCGATGCATGCCGCGAGGAGAACGGAGGAATTGACGGGGACAAAGACTCGTGACCGCATAACGAACTCCAGTAGGGGAGAGTGTCGTTCAATGCGTCCTGTTTTGGATGCGGCGGCCCAGAGCGGTCGGTCGGATCGGCGGGAAGCTGGAGGCTTCCTCCAACGCTCTCGGGCTCACGCAGCGCCGTAGGGCCGGGACTTTTGAGGGCAGCGGCGCACTACGACTATACGATTGGCTCGTCATTCGCCAAGCGGTCCTCTGGATGCGCGGGCGCAGCGCGTCCGCGGGTACGGATATGGAAAGCTGGTGAAGCAAAGCTCCCTGCGCTCTCGAACTCGCGCAGCGATTCCCCTCGCCGTTCGCCCGTCCGCTCGCTTGGCCCACTTACCGCAGACTGCCCGTGTTACCTGCGCCGAGCCGGCGGAGAACTCGCGGCCTTTTCGCCAGGTCCGTCAGTCGTCGGAGCTCGAAATGGTGATACGACCGGGGCGAGGGGGCGGCCACCGACAGTTTGTCTTTAGCGCCAGCGACTGACCATCTCGGAGTACCAGAAGCGCCGTCTATTGTGCGGCAACGCCTCGCAGTTCCAGGGCGACGGGCTCGACCTGGTCCCCGGTACGTACCGGGCGCTGGGCAACGACGGGATGCATTTCGACGCGGCCATCAATGACGGCGATAATTTCTACTACCCGGACGACGTGCCGCGGTCGAACGCCTTGGCCGACGCGCTGCACGATGCGTCGGACCATCTGCCGGTGGTCGTTGACTATGTGGTGAGCTGCCCGGCGGATCTCGACCTGGACGGCGACGTGGGGATCGTTGACTTCCTCGCACTATTAGGTGCATGGGGCACTGACCCCGGTGGGCCACCTGACCTCGATGGTGACGGTGATGTTGGGATCACCGACTTCCTGGAGCTGCTCGCCAACTGGGGGCCTTGCAGTTGACGCGAGATCAAGGTCCCTTGACCTCTTCGGAGATCCGCGGCCTTGTCACTCGCCAATGTGCGCGCTCAACGAATATCTACGCTATGACCACATGATCAGGATCACGCGGCCACTCCCCCACTGCTCTTTGTTGCAGGCGAGGTGCCGAACGTGCCGCCACGCTCGTTCTGGACAGCGCCGAAGATGCCGAGGTCACGGGTGCGGATCGACCTCCAGCCAACTTATGATCCGGACGCGGCCGCGTGTCTGCTGGTAAACCGCGTCGACCTCGGCCGCGCACAGGGCCCGGCTGTGCAGTCGCACGTCGTCAAGCACACCGTCGAAAAGACGATCCGTGGCGTAATGGCATCCGATCAGGAAGGTGTCCGCGGAGGGAGCACCCATGCTCGCTTCCGCCCAGTTTCCCTCCTCGACGCCATTGAGATACAGCCGGACGGTCGTGCCGTCGTACGTCATGGCAGCGTGGTACCACCAGTCCGCGATCAGGGTGGTTGTGCCCTCCTGGGTTACAGTAAACGTACCGTCGTACCAGGACACGGCGACACGATCGTTGTTGATGCCGAGCGCCAGCCGGGAAGAGGTCGCAGTGCGACGCTGCGTGAGGAAGCGCTGCGTGAGGTCGTTGTCCCCGATCGTGCCGGCATCGTCGGACTTGAACCACGCCATCATGGTGGCCGTGGTCGCCAGGTTGCTGGCCATGTTCGTCTCGATGTAATTGAACGAGCCGTCGAGGTCGAGTCCGTTGTCGACCTTGGCCATCGTCCATTCGGAGCCGTCCATGTTCTGAAGGCTGCCGTCGTTGCCGTACGCGGTGCTGTCGCTGGCGGTGGTGCCGGACGTCTCATCGAGCTTCCACCAGCCGACCAGCGATTCCTGGGCCAGGGCCAGGACCGATGCAGCGTCGAGCGCGGTGTCGTAGATGTACACGTCGTCCATCAGGCCATGGAAGTATCGTGCCGACGTACCGACGTTGTCACCGAAGTACACCGCTGAGCTGTTCGTGTCCATCGTGCCGGTCGCGGTGACGGCGGTGTCCAGTTGCCCGTCCACGTACAGCAGGAGCTGCGCGCCGTCGTAGACGCCGGCGACGTGATGCCAGTTGCCGTCGTTGACCGAAACGCTCCCCTGCACCACGGTGTTCGTGGTCAGCCCGTCGACGGCGAACTGAAGCGTATCGGTGCTTGCGTTCCGCTCGAGCCGCCAGGCCGTGTCGCCCTTGGTGACGATGGCCTGCTCGTCGACGCTGAAACTCGTCACGTTGACCCAGGCGGCCACGGTGACAGCGTCCGTGAAGTCGTAGTCCGATTCTATGGGCAGCGTGACGTAGTCGTCGACGCCGTCGAAGATCAGCGATCCGCCGTTCTGGCAGCTCCATTGCGAGTCGTCAACGGGAAAGCTCCAGAGCGTGCCGTCGCTGCTGCTGATCGAATCGGCGGCGAGGGTGCCGCTCGTTTCATCCAGGGCCCACTGGTGCAACGCCCCCGGCGGCGGCAACCCGCCCCCAAACGCCATCCAGTGGTAGATCGTGGTGTTCTGGTTGACCTCCGCGATGCCTCCCACCCGGAACCCATTGGTCTGGAGCGCCTGGATTCCGTCACCCACCTTCCCGAGGCCGACGAAGTATAGTGTCCAATCCCCCACGAGCGACTCGGGGCGATGCACAGGAGTTAGGGTGTCGTCAGCCTTGACGATCACGTACTTCGGTTGGAAGCCGACGGTCGCGATGCTCTGAGTTGCGCCGCCGTTTCCGGTATACTGCCCGACGGCCATCTTGCCCGCGACCACCTTCCAGGCGACGTAGTGAAAGGTCACGCCGTCGGCGTTGACCTGCGCGTGCGAGCCCACCTGGAAGCCGTCCACCTCGAGGGCTTGAATGAAGTTGTCGGACAGCCCAACCTCGGCAAACTTCGTGCTTTTACCTGCGGGCATGGGAGAAGACCGGTACCAGGTCGCAGACGCGCCTTCGCCGAACACGATCAGGTAGTCTGGCGAAAAGCCCACGCCTCCGATGCTGGTGTCGTTCGTGCCGTTACCCAGGTAGGTGTCGACCTTCAGCTCGCCCGCCCATGCGTTGAAGGCAATCCAGTAATAGTCGAGGCCGTCCGCATTCACGTCGGCGTTGTTCCCGACGGTGAACCCGTTGTCATCAAGTTTTTGGATCCTGTTGGCAAAGAGGTTCTGGCTGGCGTTATTCAGCTTCTTCGAAACGTCGCCGGTCATCGTTGAGGTGCGGATGAACGCCATTTGTTGGGGGGGGTTACTGCCATCGCTGGTCTTCACGATGACGACGTCGGGCGCAAAGCCCACCGTGATCTGCGTGCCGGCCGTCCCGTTTCCGGTGTAGGTACCGGTGGCCATCTGGGGTTCTCCACCCACCCCGTAGGTCAGGACGACGAAGATCTGGCTGATGTCGACCACACCCCCGCTGTTGTGCTTGATCCCGATCTCCAGGGCGTCGATGTCGGCGTCCGTCCAGTTGAGACCCGTCCAGCTCGCATGGAGGAACTGCCCGCAGCAGGTTGACTCCGTCACCAGGGTGGAGGGGCCGTCGATCGGGAAGTCATCGGTTCCCATGCGCTGGTAGCTGAGGCTCACATACTTGGCCGGGCCGCTGCCCTTGGCGATTTGGGCCCGGACGTCGATCCCGGTGACCGTCTGACCGGGCAGGCTCACCCCGTCGTCCAGGCTGAACATGTCGCGGTTGGTCTGGCCGTTGTTGTCGCGAATGTAGGATTCCGTGGCCGCCATCCCGCTGCCGCGTGGCATTCCCGTCCCGGCATAGGGGTCCTGATCGTTCATGCAGTCCCAGTGGTTGGTGCTGCCGCAGCCGGTCGACGAGGGGAAACCGCTGACCGAGCCATTCCCCGTGGGGTGCAGGGCGATCTGGGAACCGTCTCCTCCATCCGTGGTCTTGAAGATCATCCCGCCGTCGCCTACGACGTAGCCCGTGCTCGCGTCACCCGCCGGGAAATGCACGCCCCTAAAACGCGCATTGGGAGTCACCGGCAGATACCGCTCGACCCAGGTAGCTCCCCCGTCGGTCGTCTGGAGGATGGTCGAACTGCTGCCGGTGGCGTAGCCGGCCGAGGCGGTCGGGAAATGCACGTCATACAAGATGGGGGCCTCGTTCAGGGAGGTCCAGCTGGTTCCACCATTGGTCGTCTTGTGAATCTTGCTCGAGATCCCCATAACGAGGTAGCCCGTCGACGCGTCGGTGAAATAAATGGCCGCAGCCTGCGTGCTCCCCATGTTGGGCGCGTCGACGACGTTGGTCCAGGAGGTCCCGCCGTTGGTCGTCTTGAGGACGACGTCCCCGTTACCGGCGATGTAGCCCGTCTGCGTATCGACGAAGTCGACGTCCCAGTAGGTAGTGGTCGGGTAAGCGGGGTCCGAGATGTCGTCCGTCCAGTTATCGCCCCCGTCGATCGTCTTGAGGATCGTGCCGCTGGTGCCGACGATGTAGCCGGTCAGGGTGTCCGGGAAGCGGACGCCGTAGAAGTGCACTCCGGCGGGCGGCGTGGTAGCCGTCCACGACGTGCCGCCGTCCGATGTCCTCAGGATGGTCAGGTTGTCGCCCACCGCGTGGCCTGCGGAGTTGTCGGTGAAGTGGACGGAATACAGCCTGTTGCTGTACGAAGGATCGGAGACGTCCGACCACGTCGCTCCGCCGTTGGTCGTCTTGAGGATGACGCCATTACTCCCCACGACGTACCCGGTTTGGTCGTCGACCGGGAAGTGGACGTCATACAGCCTGTCGGTCACGCCGGAGTTCTGCTCCGTCCACCCGGCCCGGGCCGGGCAGGTGGCGACGAGAAGCATCAGTACGAACGTGGTAGCGATCCGCATGGGGTCCCCCTGGGGGTGCACCAGAACGCCGGAAAGTGCAATCCCCTGAACAGATCGGCGAGATCCCACAATCGTTGAACCCGCAACTGCGAGGCGGTCGCTCGCGCGACTGCTCAATGCTCACGGGTTGCCACGCCTGCTGGGTCCGCCGCGAGCGCCCAGCCGCGCCAGACGGCGCCGGTGCTCATCGGGCCCCCGGCAAGTCGCTTTGAAGGCCGCGGCCGCCGGGACACACTGATAGGAGCTTTGATTCTGGGCGATCGGTTCTGAATGGACCGTGGGGTCGGTCCGGGCGGGCCTGCGCTCTGGTGGAGGGTCACCAGGTGGGTACGAACCAGCGTGGGCCCGGCTGAACGGCCTCACAACGTCGGCGCCGGATCGACCGGCCCGCGCACCCGGCTGGAGCCGGTCCGTCCGTCAAGAAGCGAGCGCACCGTCCGCGTGGGCCGTCGCCGCGGCGTTTGGGAAATCACCAGTGTTGATCAGTCCGCCGACCAGACGGGCTCGGCCGGGCCGGGGTCCTGGACGAACTCGAGGTCATTGACGTACTGGAGTTCGCGGAACCCAGGCGGCGGTGCGTTCGGCGGGGCCCGCGGGGGCTCGTCGGCGAGCCCGCAGTGCGCGAGGATCTTCTGGATGACGTCGGGTTGGGTCGGCTCGATGAAGCTGATGATCCTCATGGCGGACCCGCAGCGGGAGCATCGCAGTGGATCGACGTTCCAGACGCGTTTGATCAGGGTGGCCCACCGGCGGCGGGCTGCGTTGGCCGAGGGGGACCGCGGCGCCGGAGACTGGGCGTCGTGCGCCTCGTCGCCGGCGGCCTTGGCGCGCATGCCGCGGCTCTTATTCGAGTAGAAGCCGAAATACCGCACAAGATGCGTCCGGGCGTCGGGGATGTGCTGGGTGATCTCGGCGATGAAGTCCAGGGCGTCGAAGACCTGGAAGTTGCGGCTGACGCCGCCGAACAGATCGGGGCTCGCCGGCCTGGGGAAGCGTCGGCAGGCTTTCTTCTCGGCGAGGTAGATCACGGTGCCCTGGTCAGTGACGCGGATCATGCGCTCGAGACTGAACGGGCAACGGAGCATGTAGTGCGCGAGCCGCTCGCGACCGGCGCCGTCGTCGGCGTCCAGCCGGACGGCGTGATGGACGCCGAAGCCCGAGTGATTCCAGCCGAGCATCTGCGTGACGAGCGACTGGTCGATCTTGCCGCGCTTCAGCAGCAGGTCGAAGACCTTCTTCTGCCAGAGCTTCTCGAAGGGCTCGTCGTCGAGTGCGGGTAGCGCAAGGAACGAGCCGTCGGGCGTGAAGACGCCGTCCGTGACCACTGTAGAAACGCAAATGTGCATCTGCGTGTCGTCATCAGCGTCCGGATCCCCGAGGACCGGCTGAAGGCGTATTACCCCAAGATTCGCCAGGGGTTGAAGGCCCTTTGGGGCGAAACCCATGTCAAGTAGATTACGCCGCATGTCAAGTGGTCTCGGCCGCAACATGTGGACAGGCCGGGGTGATATCCTAGCAAACATGAGAGATCTTACGCCATGGAGACGTATGCGGTGTAAACGACTTGACATATGCGGCGTGGACCGCTACCCTCCCCGCCATGACCGACCCTCAAGCCCACAAAGCCCGCAAGCGAAGGCGTCTGCGCGAGGCAGGCCTGCTGCACCCGGATCCCCAGCGCGTCGGAGATCCGCTGTTCGAGCAGGCGCCGGAGTTCTTCGACGCCGAGGACCACCTGCAGGTCCGTTACGAGATGCTGCGCGCCCATCTGGTCGACCGCGACGCTATCCGCGCGATCTGCCGGCGGTTCGGGGTCAGCCGCCAGACGTTCTACACCCTCCAGGCGAAGTTCCTGGACGAAGGGACCGCAGGACTGCTGCCGAAGCGGCCCGGGCCCCGGGGGCCTCGAAAAATGACCGCGGAGGTCCTGGCCTTCGTGCGCCAGCGCCTGGGGAGCGAGGCGGTGCCGCCCACGACAGCGTTGCAGCAGGAGATTCAGGGCCGCTTCGGTGTGGCCTTTCACCGACGCACGCTCGAGAAGCTCGTGAAGGACCTTCGCGCAAAAAAAAACGCCGCAACCTGACCCCCACACCGCACCGGTGCCGGGTGTCAAAGCGGATCGCGCCGGGCAACGCTATGAACGGCTTCGCGACCAGTACCTGCACGGATCGGGCGTCGAGACCGGTCCCCCCGGGCAGCGTTTTGCGCGCCTGGGATTGGCCGGCCTCTTTGACCCGGATCCGCCCCGAGGCTACGTGGCGCAGCTCCACGAGGCGCGGCCTCGTCGCTGGGGAGGCGTCGACCCACGCGACGCCGTCCTGCGGGAGGTGGTGCAGCTGGTCCTGGGCCGTGGGGTCTCGTGGGTCTCTTGAGGAGTTCGACTGGTGACCAACAGGAGCAGACGGTCGTGAACGTCGCGTTGTATGCCCGGGTCTCCGACCCCAAGGAGAAGCGAGGCACCATCGAGTCGCAGATCGAAGCGATGGAAGCCTACGCCAAGGCGAACGGTCACGACGTGGTCGAGTCGTACGTCTGTCGTGACCGCTACACCGGCACCGAACTGGCCCGCCCGGAGCTCGACCGGCTGCGTGACGGGGCGCAAGCCGGCGCGTTCGAGGCGGTGCTGGTACACGACCCCGACCGGTTGTCCCGTAAATATGTCTACCAGATCCTGATCCTCGAGGAGTTCGAACGGCTGGGCATCCCGATGATCTTTCTCGATCAGCCGCCGCCGGATGATCCCAAGGCGGTACTGCTGGTGCAGATCCAGGGGGCGGTCGCGGAGTACGAGCGGACCAAGATCACCGAACGCTATCGTCGGGGCAAGCTCTATCGCGCGCGACAGGGCGAAGTCTTCTGGGACTCCGTTCCCTATGGGTACCGCCGGATTCCCCGCCGGGACGGCACCCCGGCGCACCTGGTGGTCAACGACGCAGAGGCCGACGTGGTTCGCAGCGTGTTCGCGTGGCACGCCGACGCGGGGATGTCCGTCCGGCAGATCGCCCGGCGCCTGACGCGTGAGGGTTACCCCACGCCCCGCGGTGGCGAGCACTGGGGCGAGACCACCGTGCATCGGATCCTGCGCCGGGAAGCCTATCTCGGGGTGCTGCACTACAACACGTCGTGTTGGGCCTCGGTGCCGTCTGCCGAGGGCGGAGCCCCACGCCGGAAGCGATCGCCCCGACCGCCATCGGAGTGGATCGCGATCTCGATCCCTGTGCTGATCGACCGGGAGGTCTTCGAGCGCTCCGGGGCACGGCACGGTCACAATCAACAGTTCAGTCCGCGCAATCTGCACGAAGAGCACTGGTTGCTCCGGCGGCTGGTGCGCTGTGGCCGGTGCGGTCTGAAGTGCGCGTGTGTCGCCGACAAGCGCCGCCCGCACATGCCGGCGGCCTACTACTACCGCTGCGGGCCCCCTCGCCTTGCGGGGTGCCCGTCCTGCCGTCCGAGCCATACTCGGGCGCACCCGCTCGATGCGTTGGTCTGGCAGGAGGTCCGCGAGGTTCTGCTCCGGCCCGAGCTGCTGATTCGCGCGCAGACGACGGTGCAGGCGTCGACGTCGCTGGATTCATCGTTCCTCTCGAACCAGATCGACAACGCCAGGAAGCGCGTGGCGAGCGTCGGCGGCGAACGACGCCGGCTGCTCGATGCGTATCAGTGTGGGTTCCTCCAGAAGAAGGAATTCGAGGATCGCGCGACGACGGTCGCGCGACGAATCGACACGCTTGAGAAGGAACTCCAGGCGCTCCAGCAGGAGCACCAACGCACCAGCGAGGGCAGCAAACTGCTGGAGCGCATCCAGGCGTTCGCGTCCGTCCTCACACAGCGGCTCGACACGATGAGCTTTTCGGAACGACAAGCTCTGGTCCGTACGGTCCTCGAGGAGGTCGTCCTCTGCGGAGACACCGTGAAACTCTACTTCAAGATCCCGCTGCCCAAGGCATCCCCGCCCGAACCCCCCACCGGCGGATCGCCCGGAAACGGAGGGGTGTCACGCCGATTCGATTTGCGTTCACGCAGTGACCAGCGCGTGCAGATGTGGATGGAAGTGGAGAAGCTCGCCGAAGGTGTGGATGGCCCCGATCATGCCCGGCGTCACGTCCCGGCGGTCCAGGACGGCGCGGTAGACCTCGAGCACCGTCTGCCAGGCGACCCTGGGGAGCTCGCCGAGAAGCCTCCGGTCGAAGCGGAAGAAGATCCTTAGACGCTTGGGGATCGTGAACACGAACTGTCGGTGGGGGACGGGCGCACACAGATCACGGGCGATGTGCTCGGCCATGACCAGTGCCCGCTTCTGGTGGCAACTGGGGCAGAGGCAGCGTCGGCGGCAGGAGAAGGCGACGAAGAACTCGTATCGACACCGCGGGCAACGCACGCGGGCGAAGCCTTCACGCAGATCGCCGCAGGCGAGGAACTTCTCAATCGTGGATGCGATGACGGGCCGCCAGAAGCCGTAACGCTGCCGGTAGCGCTCGTCGTAGACGCGTTGGAACTCGACGAAGTATCGATCGAGCAGTTGCCAGAGCGGTGACGCCCGTGGGCGGCGCGGCCGGTAGACGGCGGCTCGCCGTGGGGCGGGGCACACCATGGTGGCAGGGCTCTCCGGGACTGCCCGCCCGGGGGCCGCCGGAGCAGGTCCGGTGGGTCCGGGCCGGAACGGATACCGGATAAAACCCTGATTGACGGAGTGGGCTGGTTCGCTGAACGGACCAAAACGCTGTCATCGCAGGGGCCCAGTGAGTCCGACCATGGCGCGTGCTGCGCGGCGCCGGCCCCCGGCCCCCGGCCCCTGGGCCCCGACACGATCCTGGCCTCCAAGTCGAACTCCACCCGCCGGGGGTCCACGCCGAGGGACCAGCAGCGAGATGAGAAGTCCGGCACCTGGCTGACGACACGCTGTCCACGAGCCGCTCAGGTGCTTGTCATTGACGGACGCGCGCGGGTCGGGAACAGGCGCTGCATCCATGGAATAGGCGCTACAACCAAGGAACAGGCGGCGCACTGCGCCGCGCGGCACCGTCACACCCCCAGACGGCTGCCCATGCACGTTCGCTCAAGGTGTTCGCGCGGTTCGCTTCGCCCGGAACAGTCCCGAGACATCCGCGGAAAACGACGCGGCCTATGCCGCATCCCGGCGATCTGTTCGGCAACCATGCCGCGTGTCGTCCCAAGTCGATGACTTCAAGGGACTTCTCAGCAAGGTGAGTTCATTCGCTTGAGCTTGTCCGGCGCTGTAGTGTCAGGCATGTACCACGCGCCCGCCACCGGGGCCGGCTCTCGACAGCCGGTTACCTGCGGCAGTGTGATCGGCACGCCGTCGGCACACAGAGCACCCAGGACGGCCATCGCCAGCGCCTCGCGCGCCTGGACGGGGACGCCGAGTTCACTGCATAAACTCACGGGCGGGCCGGCCGCGCGGCGAATCGCGTCAACGAGGGACGTGTTCAGGGCGCCGCCGCCGGCTACGACGATGTCGTCCACGGCATGGTCGCCCAGCGCGAGCGCGATGCACCGGGAGATCGCGGCGACCGCGGTTGCCGCGAGGTCCTGCCCCGACAGCGTGTCGCGGTGGGCCGCGACCCACGCCGCCGCCTCGTCGCCGGTGCCGAGTGAACGCCGCTGCGTTCGCTGACGGTCGAGCATCGTGTGCAGTGCTTCAGTGGCCGGGCCGTCCGGCGTGCCGAGCCGGGCCGCCTGGCCGTCATGGTCATATGGGGCTCCGAGTGCTGCACGGGCAACGGCGTCGAGGACCTGGTTGCACGCGCAGACGTCGAAACCCGCGACGGTCTCGAGCCGTGCCGTCACGATCGAGACGTTGCAGAAGCCGCCGAGATTCACGACCGCCCGTCGCGCGAGGTCCGTGTCCTCCGCGCCGTCCGTGCTGTCATGGCGAAACAGCACCCAGTCGGCCAACGGCGTGATCGGCGCGCCGCGCCCGCCCGCGGCGAGGTCGGCCTGGCGCAGGTCGAACACGACCCGGCAGCCCAGCCGTGCCGCGATCGGAGCGGGGTTGATCAACTGCCAGGAGATCGGCGGCCGGTGAAACACCGTCTGGCCGTGGACGGCGACCAGGTCGACGTCGCGGTCGGGGCGGCACTCGCTCAGCGTCGCGGCGATCGCGTCGGCACAGCGTTCGCCCAGCGACCACGCCAGCCGAGCGAATGCCTCGGCCGTCATCGGCTCCTGGTCGGCCGCGCGGCGCAGCCCCGCCGCGGCCGGCCCGAGCTCGACGCTGCCGTGGCGGACGAGCCGGACCTGCATGTCGAGCCCCCGGCCCTCGACTGCCGCGACGGCGATATCGATGCCGTCGAGGCTCGTGCCGGTCATTGCCCCGATGGCGATCCTCATGCGAGCATCGTCCCCGGGGCCGAACGCGAGAACAAGCCCAGGCGGTATCCGGTATCCTCTCCTGCATCTCCGTCGGGCCGGCTGATCGACAGGTCGCTGAGAGCGTCTTCTCATGATCAAACGCATACTCGTCACCGGCGGAGCCGGCTTTCTCGGGTCTCACCTGTGTGACCGGCTCGTCGAGGCCGGGCAGGACGTCATCTGCGTCGACAACTTCTTCACGAGCCAGAAAGCCAACGTCTCGCACCTGCTGGAGCGGCCGAACTTCGAGCTCGTCCGCCATGACGTCACCCACCCGCTGTTCCTGGAGGTGGACGAGATCTACAACCTGGCGTGTCCCGCGGCGCCCGGGCACTATCAATACAACCCGATCAAGACGATCAAGACGTCCGTCATGGGCGCGATCAACATGCTCGGACTCGCCAAACGCGTGCGGGCCCGGATCCTTCACGCCTCCACCAGCGAGGTCTACGGCGATCCCGACGTCCATCCTCAACCGGAGAGCTACCGCGGCAACGTCAATCCGATCGGCCCGCGGGCGTGCTACGACGAGGGCAAGCGGGCCGCCGAGACGCTCATGTTCGACTACCGGCGGCAGAACAACGTCAACATCAGGGTCGTGCGGATCTTCAATACGTATGGGCCGCGGATGCACCCCTACGACGGGCGCGTCGTGAGCAACTTCATCCGGCAGGCACTGGCGGGCGAGGACATCACGATCTACGGCGACGGCCATCAGTCGCGGTCGTTCTGCTACGTGGACGACCTGATCGACGGCCTGCTGAAGATGATGGACGGTCCCGATGACTTCCCCGGCCCGGTGAACCTGGGCAACCCCGACGAGTTCACGATCCGAGAGCTGGCCGAGAGGGTCGTCGAGCTGACCGGGTCGGCGTCGAGCATCGTCGAGAGCCGCGCGTTGCCGCAGGACGATCCGATGCACCGGCAGCCGGACATCACCCTCGCCCGGCGGAAGCTCGACTGGGAACCGACGATCGCACTGCGAGAGGGGTTGAAGCGGACCATCGACTGGTTCGGCACGATCGACATGGCCGCCTACCGCGCGCCGACGCCGAACTACTAGGAATAGTGGGTGGCACGGTCGAGCGAGTCGCCCCGGCGACTCGTTCGCCCGTGGCGCGACGCCCGCCCACGGGCGAACTCGCCCGCCTCCGGCGGACTCGCTCGACCGTGCCACCCGCTATCTTATTAGTCGCGAACGACCATCGGGAATCCGTTCGCCCACCCCGGCACGTGCCCATACACTTCACGGCCGTTCACTCGTTCTCATTGGAGGGATAGATCGTGAAGACACTGTTGCCGTGCTGTCTCTGCGTATTCCTGGTCAACGTTGACGTCACCGGGCAGGTCCCGTGCGAGTCATCCAAGCTCCTCGCCCTCGATGGCACCGCCGGCGATGACTTCGGCGCGGCCGTGGACGTCGATGGCGCGATCGCCGTCGTCGGTGCGCCGGAGGATGACGATGCGGGTGGAAGTTCCGGCGCCGCCTACGTGTACCGTTTCGACGGGACGCAATGGACCCAGGAACAGAAACTGACCGCCCTGGATGCCGCCGGCGGCGACGACTACGGCTTTGCCGTCGGGGTCAGCGGCGAGATGATCGTGGTCGGAGCGCCGCGCGACGACACCGCCGCAGGCAGCAGGGCGGGTTCGGCGTACGTGTACACCTTCGATGCCGGGGCGCAACAGTGGGTCCAGGCCGATCACCTCTTCGCCTCCGATGCCCAGGCCGACGATCGGTTCGGCGCCTCGGTGGCCATCGACGGTGCCACGATCCTCGTGGCGGCGCCCCAGGAAGACGAAGCGGCCTCGAATGCCGGCGCGGGCTACGTCTTCCGGGTAGGGATCGGGGGCTGGCAGCAGCAGGACAAACTCGTGCCGACGGTGTCGTCCGGCACGAACCCGCAGATGGGCCGGTCGGCGTCACTGGATGGCGACGTGGCCGTGCTCGGCGCGTGGCAGGACGCCCCGGGGGGCATGTTCTCCGTCGGGGCCGCGCACGTCTTTCGTCGCTCGGGAAGCCTCTGGCCGGAGGAACAGAAACTCACGGCATCCGATGCCGCGGACTTCCGGTGGTTCGGCCAGTCCGTGGCGGTCAGCGGCACGGTGATCGCGGTGGGGGCTTTCGGCGACCGCGCCGACAACCTCAGTGAATCCGGCGGTGCGTACTTCTTCACGTTCGACGGCGCCGTCTGGACCGAACTCGACAACGTCAATGCCTCCGATCCCGCGGCGAACGACCGTTTCGGCTGGTCGATCGCGCTGGACGGCGACAACGCGGTGATCGGGTCGGGCACCACCGCGTCGAAGGCGTACTTCTTTCATCGCGAATTGGTGCTGTACGCCGAGCTGGCGACGCTCAACAGCGCCGACCCGGACGTCTCGGCGGAGTACGCCTACTCGGTGGCCCTGAGCGGCCTGAGATCCGTCATCGGCGACCGCAACGGCGCCGCAGGCAAGGGGGTCGCGTTCGTCTTCGATCCGGCCGCGTGCGCGTGCCCCGGGGACTGCGGCGACGGCGACGGGATGGTCGGCATCGTGGACTTCCTGGCACTGCTGGCCCAGTGGGGGCAGGTCGGGACGCC
Source organism: Planctomycetota bacterium (assembly GCA_022562915.1). Lineage (GTDB taxonomy): Bacteria > Planctomycetota > Phycisphaerae > Phycisphaerales > SM1A02 > JADFOJ01. The sequence goes on from JADFOJ010000070.1 coordinate 16,002, forward strand.
CTGCGACCTCGACGGCGGCGGCGTAGGCATCGTGGACTTCCTGGAATTGCTGGGCAACTGGGGCCCCTGCTAGGGGCGGAAAAAAATCTTCTAAATGTACCGAACAGGCCCTTGACAAAGCCGATCAGGTCGTCATCCTGACGAAACCCAAACATTGACCGGCAGAGAGGGCCCCGCCATGTTGACCAGGACCGCACTGAAAACCGCATCGAAGACCGCAACCACAACCACTGACTCAAGGAATACAGCCATCTCCAACGGCAAGAGCAGGAAGGGCCCCGCGCCTGTCGCCGACCATGGTCTCGCAAAGGGTGGCGCAAGGGCTCCCACAAAGAGCGCCAGGCAAGGCACCGCGAAGACCATAATGGAGGACAAGGCCCGCACCGCATCGCTGGACCGGACCTTGAGCCTCATCTCCAAGGCCTTCGGCGAGGGAGCGATCATGCGCCTCGACGAGGGCGCGACGTTCAAGGTTCCCGGCATCTCCACGGGAACGCTGAGCCTCGACCTGGCCCTCGGCGGCCGCGGGCTGCCGCGATCCCGCGTGGTGGAGATCTTCGGCCCGGAATCCTCCGGCAAGACGACGCTCGCCCTGACGGTGATCGCCAACGCCCAGAAGGGCGGTGGCGTCGCCGCGTTCATCGACGCGGAGCATGCCCTGGACCCGGCCTGGGCCAAGCTGCTCGGCGTAAGCCTCGATGAACTGCTCGTGAGCCAGCCGGACACCGGCGAACAGGCCCTGGAGATCTGCGAGATGCTCGTCCGCTCCAACGCCATCGACGTCATCGTCATCGACTCCGTCGCGGCGCTGATCCCCCGCGCCGAAATCGAGGGCGAGATGGGTGACACCCACGTGGGTCTGCAGGCGCGGCTCATGAGCCAGGCCCTTCGCAAGCTCACCGGTGCCATCGCCAGGAGCACGTGCGTGGTGATCTTCATCAACCAGCTGCGCGAGAAGATCGGTGTGATGTTCGGCTCACCCGAGACCACGCCGGGCGGGCGGGCACTGAAGTTCTACGCCTCGGTCCGGATCGACATCCGGCGGATCGGTACCATCAAGGACGCCGAGAACGCCATCGGCAGCCGTGTCCGCGCCCGCGTCGTCAAGAACAAGATCGCACCGCCGTTCCGCGAGGCGGAGTTCGACATCATGTACGACGAGGGCATCAGCGCCTCCGGCGATCTGGTTGACATGGCAGTGGCCGACGAGATCATCAAGAAGTCCGGTGCCTGGTTCAGCTACGGTCAGACGCGGCTCGGCCAGGGGCGTGAGAACGCCAAGATCTTCCTGCGTGAGAACGCGGACCTCTTCGAGGAGGTCCGCCAGGCCGTGCTGCTCAAGCGAGGGCTGGTCAAGATCCCTGACGGCGACGGCGACGGCGACGGCGACGGCGACGGCGACAGTGACGGCGACGGCGACAGTGACGGCGACGGCGATGCGGTTGCCGCCGGCAGCGGCAGCGCCGGCCCGGCGGAGTCGGCTACGAAAGACTGACCCGTCGGAGTGCACACGAGTCATTTCGAGAGCGCCGGCGGTGGGCGGCGCTGCTCGAATACAGCCAGAGCACCCACAGTCCATATGTACCGTTCTGAGCGGGCTGCACCTGTGCGTGGCTTTGTCGGGCTGCATCGACGTATGGGGAATACGCCTGCTTCGCCCTCCGCGCCACGCTTGCTTCGCCGCGCCCGGAACGCTACATCTGAACTGTGAATGCTCTATGATCAGCCCGCGTTCGTTGCGGCTGTGGCGAAATTGGCAGACGCGCTAGATTCAGGTTCTAGTGGGAGTAATATCCCGTGGAGGTTCGAGTCCTCTCAGCCGCATTGTCCGGGCGGCATGGCCGGTGAGCAGTAACCTCGTCAAGCGAGGATTCCTGTCGCTGCTGGGCACGCAGTTCCTCGGCGCCGCCAACGACAACATTCTCAAGCAGCTCTTGATCTTCATGGTGATCGACGGCGCCTGGTCCGGGCGGCTGGGTGCGGGTGGGCAGGGTATCGTCGGGCTCTGCTTCACGTTGCCGTTCATTCTGCTGTCGGGCTACGCCGGGCAGTTTGCCGACCGCAACAGCAAGCGGTCGGTGAGCGTGCTGGTGAAGGTGATCGAGATCCCGATCGCGATCATCGCGCTGGTGGGCTTCTGGACAGGTCACCTCTGGGTGGTGCTGGGGGCGTTGGTCGCGTTGAGCTGCCAGAGCGCCTTCTTCGGTCCCGCCAAGTACGGGATGATCCCGGAACTCGTCGAGCCGGGGGATCTGAGCCGTGCCAACGGCACGATCAACATGATGACCAATATCGCGGTCATCGCGGGCACGGTGGCGGGAGGCATCATCGCGGACGTCTACTACGGGCAGCCTGACTCAACCGTTGGGGGCGCGAACGGCGTGCTCTGGCTTCCAGGAGCGGTGATGGTTGCGGTGGCGGTGGCAGGACTCGGGGCTGTCCTGTTTCTGGTGAGGCTCGAGGCTGGGGACCGCGACCTGAAGTATGACTGGAATCCCTTCGCGACCTATGTGGCGTCCATCCGGCAGATGTCCCGATCGCCTCTGCTCATGGTGGCCCTGGCGTGGGGGTATTTCTACCTGCTCGCCGGGCTGGCGCTGCTGATCATCCCCGAGTACAAGGATGTCCTCGCTATCAGCTATAGCCGCACGGGGCTCCTGCTCGGAATCATGGGAGTCGCCATCGGTGCGGGCAGCGTGACGGCAGGGCTGGTCTCGGGCCATCGAATCGAACCGCGACTGGTTCCCGTGGGAGCGGTGGGGCTCTCCGTCTTCTTCGTGCTGCTCGGAGTCGTCCCGCCGACGTTCTGGAACGTTGCCGGATTCATCTTTGGCGCCGGTTTCTTCGCCGGCTTCTACATCATTCCGCTCCAGGCACTCCTCCAGCAGCTGTCGCCCGACGACGAACGAGGCCGATTCCTGGGGACGGCGAACGGAATCTCGTTCGCTTTTCTTGCCGCGGGCTTCGGTCTGTTCGCCATCATCAAACCCCGATTCGGGTTCGACAGCGCTCCGCAGAGGATCTTTCTTATCAGTGCCGCGCTCATGATCGCCGGCATGGTCTACTTCATGCTGCGCCTTCGGAGGTCGGTGTTCGGCGGGCGTCCTATCCTTCGACCGTGATGCCGCCGATCTACCTCGACAACAACGCCACCACGCGGCCCGCCGACGAGGTCGTCACCGCGATGACCCGCGCGCTCAGGGAGCACTGGGCCAATCCGTCCAGCATCCATCGTGCCGGCCAGGCAGTCCGCCGGGAGATCGAGTCGGCGCGCTGCTCCGTGGCCGAGCTGATCGGTTGCCAGGATCGGGAACTGGTGTTCGTCTCCGGCGGGACGGAGGCGGCGAACCTCGCACTCCGCGGTGCCCTGGACGCGCAGCCCAACAGGCGGGTCCTGGTCACGAGCCGGCTGGAGCACAGTGCCGTGCGGGAACTCGCCGAGGCACTCGCCTCGCAAGGCGCCGAGGTCGTCTGGCT
>JADFOJ010000071.1 GCA_022562915.1 Planctomycetota bacterium
TGCGGGTCTACCACTGCCGATTCGTTCCGTCGCCGGCGAACCTCGCGTCCGGCGCCCACTACGGCTTCGGCTACAAGTGGGGCCTGCGGCTCCGCGCCCTGGGCCGCTACGACATCCGCGACTGCACCTTCGCGCCCGTGCTCGAACACTCGATCTACGTCGACAGCCCGCAGGGCGACACCATCTTCAAGGGCATCGTGCACGAGGGCTCGACGCGAACCGCGATCCAGATCGTCAATCGCGCCTTTGACACGACCTTCCTCGGTCCCTTCGAAGACGGCACCCAGATTCCCCAGCCGTCCGGACACGGCCGTCTGCTCATCGAGGACGTGACCATCCACGATCTCACCGGTGACGGCGGCTCCGGCATCACCGTGGCCGGGTTCCTCGGCGACGTGTGGATCCGCAACATCACGGCCGTCGACAACGGGCCTTTCCAGGGCGCCATCGCGGTGTGGACCGACGCCGGCTGGAACCACGGCGCGTACCTCTACACCGGCGCCGACGGTGGCCTCTACTCCACGCGGAGCGTGACACTGGAGAACATCAACGTCAACTTGCCATTGGCCGACCGCAATCACGTGGCGGTCTCGGGCGCCGAGCTCGTCCGCATCAACGGCTTCTCCATCGCGGGCAACCGCAGGGCCATCACGCTGGACTCACAGTTCGGGGCAGCGCAACTCAGCAACTCGCTGTGCGTCATCGACGGCGTCGTCCAACGAAGCGACGCGCTCATCGTCAACGGAACGGTCGACTTCCTGGTGCCGCGGCCGGTGAGCCAGTACGCGGGCTGGGCCTCCGCCAGCAAGATTTCGATCGGCACCACCATCCTGACCGACTCCCAGATCGACACCATGTGGGGGGCCCCGCTTCCGCCGGCGTGCCCGCCGGGTGAGATCGAGGACTGCAACGGCAACTGCGCCCCCGCCGCGTGGGTCGGCGACGGCAGTTGCGATGACGGCACGCAGCTCTACAACGGCAACCTGATCGACTTCAGCTGCGGTGCGTTCGGCCTAGACGGCGGCGACTGTGCCGGCGTGGCCCCGCCGTACATACTGTGGCGCCACGAGTCCACGGGAAGGAACTCGCTGTGGTTCATGGACGGGACGACGGTGCTGCCCCAGTCCGGTGGGTTGCCGATCGTCCCCGACTTGAATTGGATCGTGGTCGGAACAGGTGATTTCGACGGCGACGGACACGAGGACATCCTGTGGCGTCATCAGCAGCGGGGGTACAATATTATCTGGTTCCGGAACGGAATGGTCCTCGATCCGAGCCCGGGCATCTTCGCGACCGTAGCCGCCAATTGGGACGTCGCAGCCACGAGTGACTTCGACGGGGACGGCAAATGCGACATCCTGTGGCGCCACAAGTCCACGGGGAGAAACTCGCTGTGGTTCATGGATGGGACGACGGTGCGGCCCCAGTCGGGTGGGTTGCCGACCCTCAGTGACGTGGGCTGGCGCGTGGTCGGAACAGGTGATTTCGACGGCGACGGTCAACTGGACATCCTGTGGCGCCACATCACCGACGGCCGCGACCAGATCTGGTTCATGAACGGCACGGCGCTCGTGCCCGACCAGCAGACTATGTACACGGTGCCCGCCAACTGGGAGGTCGTGGCCGCGAATGACTTCGACGGTGACGGCAGGTGCGACATCCTGTGGCGCCACAAGCCCACGGGGAGGAACTCGCTGTGGTTCATGAATGGGACGGCCGTGCGGCCCCAGTCGGGTGGGTTGCCGACCCTCAGTGATCCGGACTGGTCCGTGGTCGGCACCGCCGACTTTGACGGCGACGGTTACCCGGACATCCTCTGGCGCCACATCACCGATGGTCGCGACCGGATCTGGTTCATGAACGGCACGGCGCTCGTGCCCGACCAGCAGGCCATGTACACGGTGGGCGCCGGATGGAGCGTCGTCGCCACCGTGGATTGAACAGGCGCAGTTTCTGCGTGGTGGCCCTTCGGGGCCCCTCTGCCCGTGGCGGCCGAGGTGGCCGCAAGCACTACAGGCAAAGGTGTTTGGGGAAGTGGGCCATACTGGATTCGAACCAGTGACCTCTTGTGTGTCATACAAGCGCGCTAGCCAACTGCGCCAATGGCCCCGTATTCGTTTTTCAATCGCCGGAGTCTAGCCCGGCTTCGGGCGGTGTCAACGCGGTGCTGGCCGCCGCGTCAGTCGCGGCGCGGGGGCGGGGAGTAGTTGGAACTTTCCTTCGTGATCTGGATGTCGTGGGGGTGACTCTCGACGACGCTGGCGCCGGAAACCCTGACGAATCGGGCGTTCTCCCTGAGTTCGTCCATCGTCCTGCACCCGCAGTAGCCCATCGCGGAGCGCAGGCCCCCCACCATCTGGAACAGCAGGTCGCCGAGTGGGCCCCGGTACGGGACCCTTCCCTCGACGCCCTCGGGTACGAACTTCTGTGAGTCCCACCGCTGGCCGTAGCGGTCGGCGGAGCCGGCGCCCATGGCGCCTTCACTGCCCATGCCGCGGTACGTCTTGAAGCGCCGGCCTCCATGAAGGATCAACTCGCCCGGGCTCTCGTCGAGGCCGGCGAACAGCGATCCGATCATGACCGAACCCGCGCCGCCGGCGATGGCCTTGGCGATGTCGCCGGAACTCCGGATGCCGCCGTCGGCGATGACGGGGACGTCGTGCTCCTGGCCGGCCTGGGCGCACGCCATGATCGCACTGAGCTGCGGCACGCCGACTCCCGTCACCACGCGGGTCGTGCAGATCGATCCGGGGCCGATGCCGACCTTGACCCCGTCCACCCCGGCGGCAATCAGGTCCGTTGCGGCCTCGGCGGTGGCGACGTTGCCGGCGATGATGTCCAGGTCGTACCGCTTGCGGATCGCTTCGATCGTCTTGATCACGTTCCTGGAGTGGCCGTGGGCGGTATCCACGACGATGACGTCCACCTCCGCCTGGACCAGCGCGTCCACCCGCTCGGTCTGCCCCACGCCGACCGCCGCGCCTACACGAAGCCGGCCGCGGGCGTCGCGGCACGCGTCGGGGTGCGCTCGCAGGTTCTCGATGTCACGCATGGTGATCAAGCCGGCAAGGCACCCGTCCGGCGTCACCAGCAGGAGTTTTTCGACGCGGGCCTCGTTCAGGATCGACTCGGCGGCTTCGAGGGTCGTCTCCGGCTCGGCCGTGACGAGGTTGGTCCTGGTCATCAACTGCTGGACCGTCTGCTCGGCGGCGGGGCCGCTGACGAACTTGAGGTCGCGACGCGTCAGGATCCCGACGACGCGGCCCCTGTTCGTGCCGTCGGCCGTCACCGGGAAGCCCGAGACGTTCTGCATGTCCATGAGCTTCAGGGCCCGTTCCACCGAGTCGTCCGGTTTCAGGGTGACGGGATCGTTGATCACCCCGTTCTCGCTGCGCTTGACCAGGGCGACCTCGCGGGCCTGTGCCTCGGGCGTGAGCATCCGGTGGATGATGCCGATACCGCCCTCCTGGGCCAGCGCGACCGCCAGCGCGGACTCCGTGACCGTGTCCATCGGCGCGGACACGAGTGGCACGTTCAACCGGATGTTGCGGGTGAGCCGGGTCGAGAGGTCCGCCTGGTCGGGCGTAACCTCGCTGTATTCCGGAATCAGCAGAACGTCATCGAAGGTGACGCCTTCCTGGATGATCTTGCGTTCCATTGGGCAATGATGCCGGTTTTATCAGAGCTTGTCAACATGGATCACCCGGTATCGTGCCTGCGTACACTACACGTGGGGGATGCCGCGTTCTTTGAAGCATACTCGGCCAAGGAGTGCCATCGTGACCCCCACGACCACCGTCAAGCCGGCCACGGAAGAAATGATCGAGCCCGTCCACGGGGACAAGGGGACGGCGGCGGGCGAAGGCCTCCGGATGCTCATGAAGTATCTCGACGCGACGATTCGATACGAGGCGTCGGATCTCATCGTCAAGGTGGACCTGCCGCCGCGGATCCGGCTCAGGGGCGCCCTGAAGAGCCTCCAGACCGACCGGTGCTCGGAGCAGCTCATGTTCCAGATCGCCAAGGACGTCCTGGATGACAAGCAATATGCGTACTTCCAACATCACGGGTCCGTGGACTTCGCGTACGACTTCGACGACGACAACCGGTTCCGGATCAACATGTTCATGGCGCGCGGCAAGCCGTCCATGGCCGCCCGCCTGATCACCTCGAACATCAAGTCGTTCGAGAGCCTGGGGCTCAAGCCGATTCTCGGTGAGATCGCCATGCGCGCGCAGGGTCTGATCCTGTTCGCCGGCGTGACGGGCTCCGGCAAGTCGACGTCCATCGCCTCCATGCTCCAGTACGTCAACGAGCGGAAGCGCGTGCACATCCTCACGATCGAGGATCCGATCGAGTACATCTTCAAGGACGACAAGGCGACGATCAATCAGCGTGAGGTCGGTATCGACTGCGTCGACTTCAACGAAGCGTTGCGCGCGCTGGTCCGCGAGAATCCCGATGTCGTGCTCATCGGCGAAATGCGCGACAACGAGACGTTCGAGGCGGCGATTCGCGCCGCCGAAACCGGCCATCTCGTCTTCGGGACGATCCACGCGTCCTCGTCATGGCAGACGTTCGGTCGGATCTACGACATGTTCCCCGAGGGCGAACGCGAGCAGATCCGCAAGCTGCTCACCTACAACCTGCAAGCGATCGTCTACCAGAAGCTCCTGCCCACGCTGCACGAGGACATCCAGCGGTATCCCGCCCTCGAGATCCTGCTGTGCACGCCCCCGGTGCAGAAGTACATCCTGGAGGGCCGGGAGGGCGAACTGCTGGACGTCATCAAGCAGAGCCTCGAGGAAGGTATGATCGACTTCACCAGCTCGCTGGTAGAACTGGTCGAGTCGGAAATGATCCATCACCGGGTGGCCCTGGAAGCGACGCCCAGGCCCGAAGAACTCAAGATGCGTCTCAAAGGCATTTCCTGAACCCGGACGGCTCTCTCACATGGACGACCACCTGCAGTTCGCATCCGGCCCCGTCTTCCTGGTGAGCTTCTACAAGCCGCTGTTGCTGTTTGCGACCTTCGTGCCGTGGGCGTGGCTGATCTCGTCCAAGCTCGAGAAGGACGCCCGCAGCCTCAAGCTCAAGTACCTGCAGTTCAATCTGATCTACCTGGCATGCGCCGTGACGGCGTTCGCAGCATGGCTGGCCGTCCCCATCTTCTGGATCGGCTGGCCGCTGGGTGCCGCCGTGCTGTTGGCGCCGGTCTACGCGTACGTCCAGGTGCGCAACCGCGCCGTCCCGGAGAAGCGGCGGTTCGTGATCGGAAAGCATTTCGCGGGGAGGCTCCACTCGGCCAAGCCGGTGCGCGGCGTCAAGGCCGCCGTCCAGTTCATTGATCCCAAGGGCACCGAGCACAAGAGCCCGTCCAAGAAGGATCCGCTGCAGGGAATTCACATGGCGCTGGAGGATGTCATCGTGCCCGCACTGGACGCGCGGGCCTCACAGGTGGACATTTCGGTCGGGCCGCGCGGGGCGGCGCTCACCCAGACCATCGACGGTGTCCGGTACAAGCGCGACGCGATCCCCGACGACGCGACCGTGCCGGTGATCGATTACCTCAAGGGGATCGCCGGTCTGAACGTCGAGGACCGTCGCCGCCGGCAGACGGCGAACATGAAACTGGTCGGGCCCTCCGGCACGACGGAGTTGACGGTCGTCACCGCAGGCTCCTCCAGCGGGCTCGATATGAGGCTCATCTTCAACCGGTCCATCCAGGTGCTCAAGCCGTTCGACGGGCTGGGACTGCTGCCGGCGCAGCTCGATCTGCTGCGGTCCGTCGAGCAGCAGCACGATCGCCACGGAATCTTCCTGTTCGCCGCTCCCGCCGGGAACGGTCTCACCACGACCGGCTACAGCCTGATCGGGCGTCACGACGCATACACGTGCAACGTCAAGACGCTGGAGCGCGAGATCATCGGCCATCTGGACGGGGTGGACCAGGTGCAGTTCGATCCGACCAACCCCGACGTGGACTATGGCACCAATCTCCAGTCGATCATTCGTCGCGATCCGGACGTCGTGCTCATTGCCGAGCTGAAGCACTCCGAGACGGCCGCCATCGCCGCCGAGCCCGGCATCGAGGGACCGCTGATGTACGTCCCGCAGCGGCAGCCGACCATCAACGACCAGATCCGTCACTGGGCCAAGCTCGTCGGTGACGTGAAGACGGCCGTGGGGGCTCTGCGCGTCGTCATGAACCAGCGATTGGTTCGACAGGTCTGCCCCAACTGCCGCCAGGCCTACGAGCCGCAGCCGGAGCAGCTCCGCAAGATGAACCTGCCACCGGACAAGGTCAAGCAGCTCTACCAGGCCAGCGGGAAGGTCCAGCTGAAGAACAAGGTCGAGAACTGCCCCGTGTGCGGCGGGAGCGGCTTCTTCGCGCAGATCGGCATATTCCAGGTCATGGTCGTCAACGACGACATCCGGCGTCTGCTGATCGCCGGCAACCTCAAGGGTGCGATGGCGGAAGCCCGCCGCAACAAGATGCTGTTTCTTCAGGAGGCGGCGTTGCGCAAGGTCGTCGACGGGGCGACCACGATCGAGGAGGTCGCGCGCGTGACCGCGCCGGCACCCAATTCCAAGGGCAGCGCAAAGAAGGCGCAACGCGATCCCGCCGCCGCCAGCTGACGCGAACGCCACACAGGAGCATCGCCTGCCATGATCGTCAACTTCGTCGTCGTCGGACTCGTGGCGCTGATCGCATACTGGTGGGCGAACCAGGGGCTGTTCAGCGCGATCATTCACCTGCTGTGCGTCATCGTGGCCGGAGCGGTGGCGCTGGCGTTCTGGGAGATGCTGGCGTTCGGCCTGCTCATGCGGGGAGGGTTCTTCGACTACTACGCGCTCGGCACGAGCCTGCTGATCACGTTCTCGCTGGTCCTGTTCATCCTGAGGCTGGCGACCAACAAGCTCGTGCCGGCGAACCTCCAGGTTCCGAAGTGGGCCAACCTCGCGTTCGGGTATCCGGTGGGTGCGGCCTCCGGCGTCCTCACGGTGGGCCTGCTGGTCATCGGCCTGGGACTGATCCAGTCGCAGCGGACGATCCTGGGTTTCGTGGGTCACGGCCGCACCCAGGCGGGCTCGGTCGGCACCGTCAACAGCCTGTGGCTTCCGGTGCATCGGTTCACGAGCGAGTTCTACAGCCAGATGAGCATCGGGGCACTGAGCACCTCCAGTCCCCTGCGACACTACAACCCGTACCTCTACCAGCAGGCCGTGTCGCTGTGCCGCGACTCCTACAAGAACGGTAAGGGCCAGGTCGCGATGAGGCCGTCGCAGGCATCGGTCCAGTCGGTGTGGATCTGCCCGAACACGTGCGTGGTCCAGGTCCGGTTCTCGCGTGGGGCCCGCGACTTCGGCAACCAGTTGACCCTGTCAGCCTCCCAGGTTCGCCTGATCGCCGAATCCCACGGCACCGACCGGCCCACGGTGGCCTTTCCGACCCGCTGGCGGCAGGAGATTCCCGATGGAGGCTCGAAGATCTTCCGGTTCGACGATATATCGCATTACGCGACGACCGTGCCCGGCCGTGAGACCGCCGACCTCCTGTTCGAGTTCCAGTGGCGCGAAGGGCTGCTGCCGCGCTTCATCCAGATCAAGAACGCGCGGCTGGATCTGAAGAACATCGTGCGCATGCCAAGCTGCGAACGCGTGATGGCCGGCGCCGGGACCGCAGCGGCCATGACCACCGCCGATTTCGCCGGGGCGCGGCGCCTGCCCACCGGGCTTGATCCGCGCAGCGGCGGCATAAGCCTGTCGAGTTCCCTCGCCCCGGTCTCCACGAGCAGCAACATGAAGCCCGGCTCGATCAAGGCCAGGGACAAGCGGCTCACCGAGGGCGTGGCCGTGTTCTCTCGTGAACGCACGCACATCGGCCGGACACTGCGCATCGAACACTTCTACGAGCCGCCGGGGACCCGGATTGTCCAGGTCGATGTCACCCGCGGCAGGCCGGGGAGCATCTTCGGCAGGATCGCCGACGAGGCCGGCGACGACGCGGTACCGATGCTGGTCGACAGCGACGGGCACACCTATACCGCCATCGGCTACGTGCACGAGATGACGGAGGGGATCGAGATCCGCCTCCATCCAAGACAGGGGCTCGCCGCCGACCAGGTGCCGCACCTGCCCACCTCCGGGAATCAGAAGCTTCGGATGGTCTTCCTGGTGACGGTGAACAGCACGATCATCGGCATGCAGTACGGCGACGCGATCGTGGGCAGGTGTACTCTGCCGGTCGTCGAGCGGTAGTCTCGATGATCATCCCCGTCATGCCGGCACCGGGGCCTCTCCGGCGGATTCGTTGCTGAGCATCCGCTCCAGGTAGTGGATGTCGTATTCCGCGTCGATGAACGGTCGCTGGTCCATGAGCCGGCGGTGCAGGCCGATCGTGGTCTTGATCGGGCCGATGCGGAACTCGTCCAGCGCCCCGCGCATCCGGGCGATCGCCTCGTCGCGGTCGCGCCCGTGCACGATGAGCTTCGCGATCAACGAGTCGTAGTCGGTGGGAATCCGATACCCCGATCGGACGTGGGTGTCCAGGCGCACCCCGGGCCCGCCGGGTGTCACGAAGTCTGTGACCAGCCCCGGCTGGGGGATGAACCCGCGATCGGGGTCCTCGGCGTTGATGCGGCACTCGATCGCGTGACCGCTGACGGCGATATCCCGTTGTTTGATCTGTAACGGCTCGCCCGCGGCAATGCGGATCATCGTCTTGACAATGTCGATGCCGGTGATCATTTCCGTCACGGGGTGTTCGACCTGGACGCGCGTGTTGACCTCCAGCATGTAGAAGTTCTGCTCGCGGTCCATGAGGAACTCGACGGTCGCGGCCCCCGCGTACCCGGCGCGGCGGATCATCTCCACGGCCGACTTCGCCACGGCATCCCGTTTGCGCGGGTCCACGCCCGGTGCGGGCGCCTCCTCGAGGAGTTTCTGGTGTCGCCGCTGCGTCGAGCAGTCGCGGTCGAACAGGTGCACCGCCTGGCCGTGCTTGTCGCCGAGCACCTGGATCTCGACGTGCCGTGCATTCTCCAGGAACTTCTCGACGTAGACGGCGCCGTTGCCGAACGCGGCCTGGGCCTCGTGGCTGGCGGCGCCGACGGCGGTACGCAACGTCACCTCGTTGCGGGCCACCCGCATGCCGCGTCCGCCGCCGCCGGCGGTCGCCTTGACGATGACCGGGTACCCGATCTCGGCGGCAAGAGTGACCGCCTCCTCGATGTCCTCGATCGCCTCCTTGCTGCCGGGGAAGATCGGCGTCCCGGTCGCGCGGGCCATCGCGCGGCACGACAGCTTGTCGCCGAGGGTCGCCATCGCTTCGGGGCTCGGCCCGATGAACTCGATGTGACAGTCGCGGCACACCCCGGCAAAGTGCGAATTCTCCGCGAGGAAACCGTACCCGGGGTGAATGGCGTCGACGTTGGCGATCTCCGCGGCGGAGATGATGCGGTCGATGCGCAGGTAGCTCTCGGCGGCGGGCCCCGGCCCGATGCAGATCGTCCGGTCGGCGAACTCCAGCCACGGCGCGTCGGCATCGGCCTGGGAGTAGACGCAGACCGTCTCGATGCCCAGCTCACGGGCGGCCCGGATGATCCTCAGGGCGATCTCACCCCGGTTGGCTATCAGGATTCGGGTGAACATGGCAGGAAACAGCGGCGCAGGGCCCCGTGGGTGCCTTGGGCAAGCGGGCTCAACTCGGACGGAGCAGGAACAGGGTCTGGCCGAACTCGACCGATTCGGAGTTGCTCACCAGCACCTTCTCGATGATGCCTGATTGTTCGGCCTTGATTTCGTTGAAGATCTTCATCGCCTCGATCATGCACACCACCGTGTCCTGGTCCACCGTGGCGCCGACGTTGACGAACGGCGAGGCATCGGGGTTGGGGGCCGCGTAGAAGGTACCGACCATCGGGGTCACGATGGCGACCAGCCCCTGGTCGGCGTCCGCAGGTTCGTCCGACGCGGCCGTGGCGGCGGGTGCCGCCGGGACGGCAACCACGGCCGCCGGCGCGGTGACGAGCTGCGGCGCCTGGTCGGGCCCGTGCCGGCGAAGGGTCACCTGTTCCTCGCTGTCGCGAAGATCGATCTCCGAGAGATCGTTGGCGACCATCAATCGAACGAGTTCCTTGAGCTTGCGGATATCAATCATGGGCGCTCTCCCATCGGCGCCAATACGGCGTCTGCGGCGTCCTTGGGGAAGCTGCCCAGCACGCGGCAGCCATCGTCGGTGATCAGGACGTCGTCCTCGATGCGGACCCCCCCGATGCCCGGCAGGTAGATTCCCGGCTCGACCGTCATGACCATGCCGGTCGCCAGGACGGTCTTGGTGGCCTGCGGGTTGAAGTACGGGCCCTCGTGAACGTCGAGGCCCAGCCCGTGGCCCAGCCCGTGGCCGAACTGCTCGCCGTAGCCGGCGTCCGTGATGATCTTCCGGGCGACGCCGTCGACCTCGGCACACGACCGGCCGGGGGCGCACGCATCGATCGCTGCGAGCTGGGCGTCCAGCACGATCCCGTAGAGTTCACCGATCTTCCCAGGCAGGCGCCCGACACCCCAGGTCCGGGTCATGTCCGAGCAGTAGCCGTCCACGACGGCGCCCCAGTCGACCAGCAACGTGCCGGGCTCGATCCTGGTCCGGGCGGACTGGTAGTGAATCACGGCGCTGTTGGCCCCGGCCGACACGCAGGTGTCGAAGCTCGGCCCGGACGCTCCGCGGATCTTCATCTCGTACTCGATCGCCGCGGCGAACTCCATCTCGCGCATACCGGGAGTCAGCCGGTCGATCGCAGCCTGCATCGCCTCCTGGTGTATGGCGATCGCCCGCTCGATGGCGGCGACCTCCATGAGGTCTTTGTGCAGCCGGAGCGTCCCGACGAGCCCGTCGGTCTCGACGATCCCGATCTCCTGCATCTCGGCGTCCATGGCGCGGCGGTCCGCCAGCGTCACGTGCTCGGCCTGGATGCCCAGACGGCTCACGCCGCGGTCGGCGCACCACTGCCGTGCAGCCTTGCCGAGCTGGTGGCGGGTGGCGATGACCACTTCGGCGACATCGTCCGCACCGCTGTGCCGCCACGGCTCGAGAAGCTGGTCGTGACGCGCATCGGTGATGATCACCGGGGCCGTGTCCTCGCCGGTCACCAGCAGCAGGCTGTCGTCACCGGCGAAGCCCGTGAGGTACCTGATGTCGGTGTGATGTCCGACCAGCAGGGCGTCGACCCCGGCAGTCTCCAGGACGCTTCGGAGGCGGGTCACCCGGCTTGCACAGGCGGCGACGAGCTCTGCTGCCAGTGGATCGGCCGTGGCCGCGGTCTGGGACGACATGGGCGGCGAGTATAGCCATGCCTCGATCGTGCCGCCATCTGTCGCGATCTGACGCGACCCGTGGTCGTTCGGGCGTCTACCAGCGCTCCCAGATCTGTTGATCCCGCAGCGCGACCGGCGTGTCGAGAATCTCTCGATACATGACCATTCTGCGCAGCAACGCGGGGCCGATCGGCTCGTCGGCGAGGCCTGGCAGCGTCAGGTGACGCCCCGTCACGGCCTGGGGTTGTTTCCTGGCCGGCTTGGCGCGTCCGAGCGCGTGGAGGCTGCGGTCGTACTCGGTCTTCGACACGGGCCGTTGACTGGGCGGCTTGGGTCCGGGTCCAGGCTTGGGTCTGGCCGGTGGTATTGCCTCGGGCCGCGGTGCGATACGAGCCGGCCCGGGGCGAGCCGGCGCCTGGGGCGGTGGTCTGACTGCGCGACTGACGGAAACCACCTGCGGTCCGGTCCGCTGAAGTACCGACGGCGGCTGTGCGGCGGGCAGCGTGGGTCGCAGTATCGCGGGCGACGAGCCGGCCGCCGGCTGCTGGTGGCTGGCGCGACGTCGGCGGAGCTCATCCAGTTGGGCCTGGCGCCTGGCGGCGAGTTGCCCGGTGCGATCGACGACGGTCGTGCTCGCCGGGCTCGTGCCCGGGTGCCGGCCCAGGCCGGATCGCTGTTGGGGCGAACCCTGACCCTTGAGCCGCTGCTCCTGCTGCTTCTTGGCCGCCTTTTCGGCGAGCGAGCCGATGACGTGCCACAAGCCCAGCAGCACGAAGACGATCCATGCGTACTTACCCATGTGCCCGATTGTAGCGTGCCGGCCGGGGCTACGGAGATCCCGCGATCAGCACGCTGTCCCCGCCGGGCCGCCGGACCCACTCGAACTCGACACCGAAGACCTCCTGCAACCGCTGGATGTCCATGACCTCGCTGGTCGGACCCGCGGCGACGAGCCGCCCGTCGCGAAGCAGCCAGCACTCATCGGCCATGCTCGCGGCGGCGGTGAGGTCGTGCATCGCGATGACCACCGTCGCGCCTTCATCGGCGAGGCGGCGCAGCAGGGCCGCACACGTGTGCGCGTGGTACAGGTCCATCGCGGAGGCCGGCTCGTCCAGCAGCAGGTGGCCGCCGGATGAGAGCTGGGCGACGGCCCGGGCCAGAGTGACCCGCTGCTGCTGGCCCACCGACAGCAGCGGAAAGGGCCGATCGGCGATGCCCTGCAG
This sequence comes from Planctomycetota bacterium, assembly GCA_022562915.1. Taxonomy (GTDB): domain Bacteria; phylum Planctomycetota; class Phycisphaerae; order Phycisphaerales; family SM1A02; genus JADFOJ01. Next base: position 12,540 of record JADFOJ010000071.1, read on the forward strand.
CTGAAGTTGCTCCAGCGCGAGATCGATTCTTCGGCGGCTGGCGGGCAGCGCATACCGGCCGAGTTCGACCACCTCCCGGACGGTGAACGCCGCGGCGACAAGTGGCCGCTGCGGCACGTAGGCGATACGGCGTGCCAGCGTCCCGGCGTCGAGTTCGCTCGCCGGCGTGCCGTCGATGAGCACGCAGCCGGCCGTGGGGGTCAGGGCGCCGATGACGCATCGCAGCAGTGTCGATTTGCCGGCGGCGTTGGGGCCCAGCACGGCGGTGATCCGTCCGGGCGCGGCATCGACATTGATTCCGCGGAGCGCGGCGTCGCCGCCGGTGTGCCGATACCGATGGGTCACGCCCCTGACCGCCACGCTCATGCCTGGCCCCTTCCGGTGAGCAGCAGCCAGATAAAGGCAGGCCCGCCGATCAACGCCGTGAAGATCCCGATCGGCATGCGACCGGCACCCAGGTCGATCACCTGCCGTGCGACGTCGGACCCCACGACGAGGATGATCCCGGCCAGCGCCGCGGCCGGCACCAGCGGCGTGTGATGCGGCCCCAGCAGCAGGCGGGCGGCGTGCGGGGCGATGAGCCCGACGAAGCCTATGGGGCCGCACAGTGCCACCGCGCCGGCGGTGAGCGCCCCGGCCAGCAGGAACAGCCAGATTCTCAACGCGCCCAGCGACAGGCCCACGCTGCGGGCCTCGTCGTCTCCGAGCGTGGCGGCGTCCATGGCGCGGCCCATCGATGTCGCGATCACGATGCCCGACGCGGCCATTGCTCCCGCCACGGCAAGCGACATGGCGGGCGTGGCCTCGGGTATGCGCCCCATCATCCACCGGAGGATCTCACCGTGCAGGCCGCTCGGCACCAGGTGCTGCAGAAGCATGATCAACGCACCGCACACCGCCGAGACGATGACGCCCACCAGCACCAGCGACACCGGGTCGAGCCGGCCCCGGCGCTGTGAGAGCATGTACACCACGCCCATGACCGCCAGTGCGCCGGCGAGCGCCGGGGTCACGCTCGTCGAGGTCCACGCGGAGTCCATGCCCGTGACGTGACCGACGTACATCGCCGTCATGACTCCCAGCGCCGCGCCGGTGGTGATGCCGAGAATGGCCGGTGACGCCAACGGGTTGCGCAGCAGCGCCTGCAGGAGCACACCGCTGGTCGCGAGTGACGAGCCGACCGTCGCACCCACGGCAAGCGCCGTCCACCGCAGCCAGGCGTATTCCGGCTTGGGCCAGGCGAGGGCGATGTGGCCCTCCGGATCACGGTCGATGACGATTCGCAGGACGGCCGCCACGGTCGCCAGGCATACCAGGATCAGGAGTCCGCGAAGATGTCGGCGGCCCGCGCCGTTCACGTCGCAGGGTCCCCCACTCGCAGGAGCACGCGGCGCAGTTCCTGGATGACCTCGGCCACGGTGCTGGAAGGGAGCTTGGCGTCGGGGTGCCACAGCACGGCGATACGGCCCATGCGGCGGGCGGTCGTGTCCAGTCTTCCCAGGGGGCCCGCTGCCTCCAGGGGGTCCACATCGGCCGGGCCGCGGTCGCGGACCAGCACGATCGTGTCGGGGTCCAGCCGCAGCACGTCTTCCAGCGAGAGTTCCGCCCAGCCGCGCGCCGCGGTGGCGTTCTCGCCCCCGAGTGCCAGCAGGGCCTCGTGCAGGTAGGTTTCCCGGCCAAACACGATCACGACCGGTTCGGTGTCGGCGACAAGCAGCGTCCGCCCGGACCGGGCCCCGGCCGCCTGGGACGACCCCGGCGAAGTCATGGCCGCGGCGATCCGGGCCAGGAGCTCCTCCGCACGGGCAATGGTCCGGGCGCGACCCGGCCCTTCGGCGGGGTAGAGAACCGCCGGCAGGTCGCGGACCATCCGGGTGATGTCGTCGAGCGTGTTGAAGGACCATTGGCCGATGGTCCAACCGTGCTCGGCGGCCAGCCGCTGCAAGGCCGGGTCCAGCCCCGTCGAGGCGGGCGGTTGCACCAGCACGTGGCTGGGGTGAAGGCGAATCAGCCGCTCGAAGTCGACGGCGTAGAGGTCTCCGGCGATGGGGATCGCCTGGTCCAGCGACGAGCACCAGGGCGTTCGCCCGACGATGAGATGCCCCAGCTCGAAGTCCAGGAGTGTGCGTGAGATGGCCGGGCTCAATGAGACGATCCGGGGTTCCCCCGGCATGGTCGCCGGCGGCTCCGATTCGCTATGGCACCCGACCAGCAGCGCCGCCGCGGTTATCCACGCCGTCATCGGCCGCGATGCCGGGGTTGACCGTTGCATCAACTCAATCGTACAGTGCCGGGACAACCCCAGTGGAAAGGGTGCTTGCCAATGAGTCTACTGACAGGGTTCCGGAGCCTGATCGGCCGGAAGCGCAAGTCGCGGACGGGCGTTGCCGTTGTGGCGGAGATCGAGGTCAAGCCGCAGGAGCCCGTGCTCCCCGGCAGCCGCCCCGAGCAGGACGACGAACAGGTCATCGTCGAGACCACCCGCGAGGTCGCCGAGCAGTTCGTGAAGCAACTGGACGGCCACATCGAGGCAAGCCTGGGGCGCACCGAAGAAATCGTTCAGCGGCTCGACGCCCACGTCGGGCTCCAGGCGGACCAGTCGAAGCAGCTTGCCGACCAGCTCGGCCAGGTTCTTGATCTTGGCGGTGAGATCGCACAGATCAAGCAGCAGTGCGCGAGCCTGCTCGAGCGCATCGATGGGCAGCTCGATCGATCACGGAACCACGACGAGGTGATCGATGCCGCCGTCGGCGCGGCCGTGGAGGCAGCGGAGGCACGTTTCGGCGAGGCGCTTGACCGCCACGGCGAGTTGCTCCGGCAGATGCGCGCCCAGCTTGACTCGACGGCCCGGTCCGTGAGCCAGGCGGACGAGCGATCGGAGGGCCTCGTGCATGCGCTGCGCGACATCCAGGGGCGGACGGCCGGGCTGGACGATGCGATCACCCGTCTCGGCCGGACGGTCCTGGAGCGCGAGGACGAGGTCATCGAACTGCTGGGCAAGACCAGGCGATCGATGACGCTGTTTTTCTACGGGTGCACATTCGTCGCGGTGGTGGCGGTCGGCATCGCTGCGGTCGCGATTTTGCTGCGGTGAAGAGAAGAAAATAGACCGGGACTATTTTCGGCCTGCGACCACCGCGCGCGCGGCAACCGCCGTCCGAAATTAGTCCCGGTCTATTTTCTTCTCTTCACATCGGCGCCAGCAGCTGTGTCCGGGTGAGGCGCTGGTAGAGCTCGCAGCTTCCCAGCAGTTGTTCGTGCGTGCCCTGGGCGACGATCCGGGCGTCGTCCATGACCACGATCCGGTCGGCGTTGTGGACCGTGGAAAGGCGGTGCGCGATCAGCAGTGCCGTTCGTCCCTGGCAGAACTCGGCGAGCGCCGCGTTGATGTGCGCCTCGGACTCCGCGTCGATCTGGCTGGTTGCCTCGTCGAGAATCAGGATCGCCGGGTCGCGAAGAATCGCGCGGGCGATCGCCAGACGCTGCCGCTCCCCTCCGGACAGGGACGCGCCCTGTTCCGCAAGATCCGTCTCGTACCCGTTGGGAAGATTCCTGATGAACTCGTCGGCGTGGGCGCGCCGGGCGGCATCGATGATCCGGTTCATGCGTTCGTGTCGATCCGGCGTGGATTTCTCGATGCCGAACGCGATGTTCTCAGCCACGGTGCCGCGGAAAAGGACGGTCTCCTGGGTGACCATGCTGATCTGGCGGCGGAGGCTGCGAAGGTCCACCGTCGCGATGTCGATGCCGTCGATGAGCACACGGCCCGACGACGGCTCCAATAGTCTGGGCAGCAGGCTGGCGAGCGTCGTTTTGCCGCAGCCGTTGGGGCCCACCAGCGCCACCCGCTCGCCGGACTTGATCGTCAAGCAGATTGACTGTACGGCGGGGCGATCTGCCTGGGGATAGGTGTAAGAGACCTCCTCGAACTCCACCGAGACACGGTGACGCGGCAGTCCCTTGAGGCGAATCCCGGTCGAGCCCTCGCGCGGCAGGTCGAGGATCGTCGCCAGCCGCCCGGCCGGCGCCGCGGACGCCTGGATGTCGTTGAGAAGACTCGCCAGCGGCCGGAACGAGGCCAGGGCCATGCCCAGCGAGCTCACGGCGAGCACGAAACGCTCCGGGGAGAGCGTCTTGTTCAGGATCAGCCTCGAGGCGAAGACCGCCAGGCCACAGACCGTGACGACGGAAACGATCTCGACAATCGGCGGGGTCATCGCGCGAGCGGTCCGCACGCGGAGCTCCTGGCGGAGCACCACCTTGTTGATCCGGTGGAACCAGCCGATTGTGCGGCGCTCACCGGTGTTGACCTTCACCGCCCGCAGCCCGTGCATGGTTTCCGTGGCGACGCGCAGCAGCCCCTCCTGCGCCTGCAACGACCCGCGGGTGCCGCGCCGGATCCTCTTGCCGAGCTTGCGAAGAATGATTCCCAGGATCGGCCCCACGACGATCACCGTCAACGACAGCATCGGTTGGAACACGAATGCCGCGATCAGCGCCGCGGAGCCCTTGAGAATCTGGGTGACGGACTTGCTGGTGAGGGCGATGAAGCCCCGCTGCAGCTCCGCGGCATCCCGGACGATCCTCGCGACGAACTCCGTCGGGCCACGGGCCACGACGATCTCCAGGGGCAGGTGGATGACGTGGCAGAACACCTCCTGCCGGATCTTGGCGACCGTCGTCGCCGCCAGGGCCTGTGTCAGGTACTTGTGCATGAAGTTCGCAAAACCGCCGAACACGGTCAGGCACAGGATGCCCGCCATCAGGGCCACGATCCCGTCAAAGGGATCGGCCGGTAGCAGGGCGACGAGCCACGGCGGGACAGTGACCACGTGCCCCTGTGCGTTGAACTGGTCGGCAAGGTCGGCCAGGTTCTCGCCCGAGAGAATCATTTTGAGCATGGGTCCCAGCGTCACGAGCCCCACGCCCAGGCCGCCGGCGGAAATCATCGCAAACAGAAGCGCCCACGCGATCGTGGCGCGGCGCCGGAACATCTTCCTGGTGAAATGCCAGAACGGGTTCATGGTGTCGGGCGGACGGTGTCGTCCGGTCTCCTTCAATCGTACAGTCGGGCGAAGTCTCTCCAGAAGGTCGGGTAGCTCTTGGAGACGCAGGCGGGGTTCTCGATGGAGATTCCGGGCCTGGAGAGCCCCAGAATGGCCAGGGCCATCGCCATGCGGTGATCGTGGTACGTCTCGACCGTGACCGGCCGATCGTGCCGGGCGCGGGGGTCGACGATGATCGAGTCGGCGGTGGTCTGTACGAGGCAGCCCATCCTAGTCAGCTCGCACGCGAGGGCTGCCAGGCGGTCCGTTTCCTTGACGCGCAGGGTTCCGAGGCCGGTGATCGTCGACGGGCTCGTTGCCGTCGAGATCGCGGCGACGAGCGTCATCGACGCGTCGGGCATGGAGGCCATGTCGCAGGTGACGCCGTGCAGCGGCCCTGCGTGGCGCACCCCGACCGGGTCGCCGCCGGTGGCACACGCGCCTGCCTCGGCCAGCATCCGGGCGAACCGTACGTCAGCCTGGGCCGACGACGCCGCAAGGCCGTCGATCCTCACCGAAGAGTCCTCGACCATCGCCGCTGCAGCGAGCCAGTACGTCGCCGCCGACGCGTCCGGCTCGACGGCGTAGTTCGTTGCCGCAAGAGGACCTGCTGCGCCCGTGCCCTCGAACTGCCGCAGCACGTGCCGGGTCAGCTGCACGTACCCCGGACTGGTCACCCGCTCGCCCAGGCGAAGTGTCAGCGGCTCTCCCAGCCACGGTGCGATGAGCATGACCGCCGAGATGAACTGGCTGGACTGCGTCGCACCGACTTCAAGATCGCCACCGGAGAGTTCCCGTGGAGTGATTCGCACGGGCAGTCGATCGGCTCGATCGATGTACCGGATGTCGGCGCCGAGGCGGCGCAGCAGGTCCACGCCCTCGGCGATCGGGCGATCGCGCATGCGCGGGCTGGCATCGACGACCACGGGCTCTGCCGCCAGGCACGCCGCGGCGATCATGAAACGTGACGGCGCCCCACCGTCGCCGAGATTGACCTCGCCGCCGCGCGGGAACCGACCGTTCGTCCCCGTGATCGAGACGTCCTCGTCGTCCCAGCACGCGTCGGCACCGAGCGTGCACAGGGCGGCGAGCAGTCGATCGGTGTCGTCGGCCCGCAACGGCCGGATGATCCTCGACGTGCCCCGGGCCAGGGCCGCCAGCACGTATGCCCGGCACGTCAGGCTCTTGGAGCCCGGAGGCGTGATGGCGAGGTCGAACGGCCGGCTCAACGGCTCGATCGACAGCGGGTCGGGGAGTTGATCGAGGCCGGTGCGCAGATCGATCATCGGGGCACGGACGGCACTAGTTCTTGCGAAACACCGCCACGACATCCTTGATGGGAACGACGAACAGGCGGTTGTCGCCCTCGAAGTCCACGGGGATCCCGTTCTTGGGGTTGAACAGAACCCGGTCGTACCGCCTGATCGGGTAGTCCTCGTCGTGGTCGACCTGGGTGCTCACCGCAATGATGCGGCCGGTCAGCGTCGGGATCTCGATCTTGTCCGGCAGGTGGATGCCGACCTTGGTCACTTTCTTGTCCTGGTCCTTGCGGATCAGGACGCGGTTGCCGATCGGTTCGACGGTTTCGAGATCGTGGGAGGTTGGCGTCGTCTTGGCCATGACGGTGTCATGATAGCGGGACTGTGGCACGGTTGAGTCCGCCGCAGGCGGACTCGGCCGTGTCTTTGCACGTCGCTCCACGGCCGAG
>JADFOJ010000072.1 GCA_022562915.1 Planctomycetota bacterium
GGCGGATTCGCCCGTGGGGCGACGCCCAACACCACGGGCGAATCCGCCTGCGGCGGACTCGACCGTGCCACCCATCATCGTGAAAACAGCCCCCGGTCCTGGACCGGGGGCCGGCAGAAGACTCTGATCGCGTCGGGTCGCGTCAGCCCGTGCGGGCAAGGAACTCGGCGATGTACTCGCTGGTGCCCCAGCCTCCGAGCAGGTCGAGGAAGTCGGTGATCCCGACGAAGCCGTCGCCGTCGAAGTCAGCGGGGTGGCCGGGGTTGGGGCCCCACGCGCCCAGCAGTTCGAGGAAGTCAACGATCCCGACACCGCAGTCGCCGATCACGTTGAACGGGTTGGCGCACGCCTGGGCGGTGATCCGTACCTTGAGGGTCGCAGGCATGGTGGCGGGGTCGTACTGGACGGCCTCTTCGACACCAAGACCGCCGCGGTCGATCGTTGCCAGCACGACGTCGGCGCCGTCGAGCAGCTCGACGAGGTAGTCGTCCGGACCGTTGACGATGACCGACATGAAGGTGCCCGCGGCCAGGTTGTTGTGGATGAAGACATCGGGGGTCGCCGGTCCGGCTTCGCCCACGACCGCCGCCGGGTTCTTGTTGTGGATGCCGGGCACGACGCCGCCCTTGAGGTCGGCCTCGACGTACTCCGTGCTGGCAACGTTCTCCAGAAGGTGCTCTCCGGCCCACCCACCGAGGAAGATATCGAGGTCACCGTCGTTGTTGGTATCGAAGATCGCTGCATTCCAGCCGGTGAGCGTGTTGCCGGTCGGGAACGCCGTCGCGGGCGTCCAGTCCACGAACGAGATGACCCCACCGACGGTCGTGTTGCGGAGCACCACCGGGCGGCCGTTGCCGTTCTCCTTGGCGACGAACAGGTCGACCCGGCCGTCGGCGTTGAGATCGGCCACTTCGACCTTCCGCGACACGGTGCCGGTCGCGGACACGGGCAGGATGTTCAGGATCGTGAACGTCGCCCTGTTGCTTGCGTCGTTGCCGTTGTTACGGAGGATGCGATCGCCGGTGGAGCCCGCATTCTGGGACCAGTAGATGTCCATGTCGCCGTCACCGTCGAAGTCACCGGCATCCATGGAGTTCTCGTTGGCTGACGGGTTGCCGAGGTTCTGCTGGGAGTTGGCGTAGCTGAAGTCGCCGATCCCGCTGCCGGCGTTGAGGTTGTCGTTGTAGTAGATCCGGTTCTGGTGAGGGCCGAACTGGCTGATCAGCAGGTCGAGCTTGCCGTCACCGTTGATGTCGGCGCCGTTGACGTCGACCACGTAGTCGTTGCTGAGCACGACGTGGGTGCTGGTGATGTTGGCGAAGAAGCCGGCGCCGTTGTTGCTCAGGAGCCTGTCCTGCGCGGAGTTCGGGTAGTTCCCGCAGTAGACGTCGGGAAAACCGCTCTGGTTGAAGTCCGCAGACCAGCCGGAACACGCCGCACCGGTGATGGCGCCGCCGGGGATGCGGTTGTTCTCTTCGTTGAACTGCACGAACGACCCGGCCGCCCACTGCGCAATGAAGAGCTGGTCATTGTGGGAGTTCGAGTCGTTGATGATCCAGATGTCCAGGTGACCGTCCATGTCGTAGTCGCGCATGAACGCGACCCGGGACACCTTGTTGGCGGCGAAGTTGATGACACCGGTGGTGGTGATCTCAGTCATGACGCCGCCGACGTTCTCGTACAGCTTGTTCTTGCGGGCGCCGAAGTCGCTGAAGGCGACCGCGATGACCACGTCGAGGTCGCCGTCTTCGTCGAAGTCGCCGATCTCGACCGCCTTCTCGTTTGAGACCGACTCCGCCGTCGTCGAAATGACGCGACTGGCGGTCACGTTGCGGAAGTTCAGTGTTCCGGGCAGCCCTCCGGCCAGGGCCGCCGTGCCGGTCAGGGGAACGAGCAGGGCCACGATCAAGGTCTGTCGAAGCATGGATTGAAACCTCTTCCTGGGTACGTGGGGCGTGGGGCGTCAAGACGTGCGGGCCGACCCCGCGCGAGCCAACATGGTCGGACCTGGAATGGTCGGCCACGTTGCGGGACAGGAACGAGGACCCAAGTGGCCATCTCCTCCTACGAGGACCTTAGTCGGAACGGTTGGATATTGCCAGCATTTCCCGGCCGACTTGCCCCGGCGGCCGTGACCGGACCGCTCAACCGCTGCGAATCAGGACCTCCAGGTTGTAGTTGCTGGCACCCCACGCGGCCAGCAGATCGAGCATATCGACGATGGACACGACGCCGTCGCCGTCGAAATCGGCCGGGTTGCCCGGATTCGGCCCCCATGCGGCCAGCAGGGCAAGAAAGTCGTCGATGCCGACCCCGCAGTCACCACCCAGGTTAAACGGGCTTGCGCAGCCCAGGATGGTGACTCGCAGCTTGACCGTGGACGGCAGCGCGACCGGGTCGTACTGAACGGCCTCCTCGACGCCGAGACCGCCACGGTTAACCGTGGCCAGCACCGCGTCGAGGCCGTCGAGGATCTCCAGCCGGTAGTCGTCGAGCCCGCTCAGGACGGCGGACAGGAATGAGCCCGTCGCGGCATTCTCAATGACATAGACGTCCGACTCGCCGAGGCCCGCCGTGCCCAGCACCGACGCCGGGGCGGCGTCCACCACGCCGGGGATCCGGCCCTTGACGAGTTCCGCTTCGAGGTAGTTCGCGCCGTCGACGCGATAGAACAGGTGGTCGTCGGCCCAGCCCCCCAGGAACAGGTCGAGGTCGCCGTCGCCGTCGGCATCGAAGGCCGCGGTGTGCCAGCCCAGGTGGGCGACGCCGGTCGGGAACGCGATCGCCGGCGTCCAGTCCACGAACTCGATGTTGCCGTTGACCGTGACGTTGCGCAGCACCGTCGGCCGCCCGTTGGTGGCGACCGCCTTCATCACGATGATGTCGACTCGGCCGTCCTCGTTCAGGTCCGCCACGGTCGCCTTGCGGCTCGTGGTGCCGAGAACCGACGCCGGCAGTGCCGAGAGCACACTGAACACCACCTTGTTATTGACGTCGTTACCGGTGTTCACGTAGACGCGGTCGCCGACGCCGAACCGGTTCGCCCAGTAGAAGTCGATGTCGCCGTCGTTGTCGAAGTCACCCGGCTCCATCGCGCTCTCGAATGACGGCGAGCCGAGGTTGGTCGTGCTTCCGGTGTACCGGAAATCGCCGAGACCGGAGCTGCCGATGCCGTTGTCGTTGTAGTAGACCCAGCTCGAATCCGCGCCGTTGGTCACGAGCAGGTCGATCTTGCCGTCGCCGTTCATGTCCGCCGAGGAGACGTCCACCGTGTAGTCGCTGTCCACCGGCACGTGCGTGCTCGTCATGTTCGTGAAGAACCCCGCCGCGTCGTTGAAGTACATCGTGTCCTGCGAGGGGCCGGGATAGTTGCCGACGTAGAGGTCGAAGTCGCCGTCGTGATCGGCGTCGATGGAGACGCCGCCGCACGCCGCGCCGCCGGTGCCGGAGCCGAGGCGGGCCACGCCCTCCTCGGTGAAGTGACTGAAGACGCCGCCGGGGTGCTGGTTGATGTAGATCTTGGTGCGGCCCGGGTCACCGGCGGTGTTGTTGTCGTTGACGAGAATGATGTCCAGCCAGCCGTCGAGGTTGTAGTCGCGCAGGAACGCGTTGCGTGAGACGTCCAGTCCGGAGAAGCCGGGGATGGCGGGCGAGCCGCTGATCTCGTTGAAGACGCCGTTGTCGTTGCGGTAGAGCTTGTTGCGCCGCTGACCGAAGTCGCTATACGCAACGGCGACGACGACGTCGAGATCGCCGTCGTTGTCGAAATCACCGAACTCAACCTCTTTCTCGTTGTTCAGCGACTCCGCGACGTTCTGATTGATCCGGAGCCCGGTCACGTTGCGGTAATTCAAGGTACCGCCGTGCAGCCCCGCCGCGAGCACCGCAACGCCGCCCGACATCACCACGATCATGTGCATGTGACGCATGGTCTTCCTCCGCGGTGACGTGCCCGGAACACGGGAACTGTACGTCTGCCTGCATCCGGTTGCCACGGGTTGTCCCAAAATGGGTGGCACGGTCGAGCTTGCTCGCCCGTGTCTTTGAACGTCGCTCCACGGCCGATCCCGCCTGCGGCGGGCTCAACCGTGCCACACCCTGCGCTACGGTCTAGCCGCCGGGGGACGCCGTCTCCGTCCACGCACGCCCCGCGCGGTACGCCTCCAGGTGTCGCCCGATGGTGGCGGCCAGCTCCTCCCGGTGGGCCCGCACGGCCAGGTCATGGGCCAGGCCCGCATCCTCGATCGCCTCGGCGAAACGCCCCAGTCCGGCCAGGGCGGCTGCCCTGGTGGCCAGCGCTCCCGATTGCCGTCGTCCGGTGCGACGGCAGACATCCTCGGCGATGGCCAGCGCCGCCGCCGGAAGGCGGACGTCCGGGTCCGGGCAGGTCGCAAGCAGCCAGGCGAGCCGTTCGGCGATCGACGCGTCGGCCGGCAGCCGCTCCACGCCGAGCCGCAGGACCTCGAGCGCCTCGACGAAGTCGCCACGGGCCGACAGCGCCGCAGCGAGGCGCTTGTATGGCCTGGGTTCGTCCGGCTGCAGGTCGTTGGCGCGGCGCAGGTGGACGATGGCCTGGGAGCCGCGTCCCAGCCGCAACAGGTCGGTCCCCAGGCCGAGTTGGGCGTCGTAGTGCCCGGGCCGGATCGCGACGGCCTGTTCGAAGTGTCGTATCGCCTCGTCGAAATGTCCCTCGCGATGAGCAAGCAGTCCCAGGTTGCAGCGTGCGTCGGCGAAGTCCGGGTCCAGGTCGAGGGCCCGTTGGAGGTGCCGCCGCGCTGCTTCGGCGTCGCCACGGGCCAGCAGTGCCGCGCCGAGCTGGCTGTGCGCCTCGGCCAGATCCGGCTCGATTCCAATGGAGTCCTCGAACAGCGCGATCGCCTCCGAGAATTCCCCGGCGCGAGCCAGGTCGATCCCGCGGTGCAGCGCGTCGATCGCCCCGGTCCGCAGCGACGCAAGGGTCACGGCCAGGGCCGGGTCCAGCGGCGGCTCGACGTCCTGCTGCTCCCGGGCGAGCCGCAGTTCGCCTGCGGCGGCGTCGAGGCGATCCTGGCGACGGAGCACCTGCCCCAGCGCATACCGGGCGGGGCCGTACTCCGGAGCGAGCCGCAGCGCCTCGTGAAGGTATCGTGCGGCCTCGTCGAGGTTCCCGCGGCCCAATGCGACCTGCCCGGCTCCACCGGCCGCCCGGGCCCGCTGCGGGGCGAGGTCCATCACGCGCCGGTAGCCCGCGGCCGCGTCATCCAGGAGACCACGCCGGCGGCTCGCCTCGGCGCGGTACAGCAGCACGGCGATGTCATCCGGCCGCCGTGCGAGCAGCCGATCGAACTCGCCCGTCGCACGGGCCCACTCGCCCCGCTCGAAGAGCGCCACGCCCAGGAGATATCGCCACCGCCACGACCCGTCGTCGAGGTCGAGCAGGACCGCTCGCCGGTAGCACGGCACCGCCAGCGCGTGAAACCCGTACGCGTGGAAGACCAGGCCCAGTTCACCGTTCGCCTCGGCGTCGCCTTCATCCCGGGCAACGCGCTCGACCGCGTCGGCGAACTGGGCCCGCACCAGCGGTTCCATGGACTCGAAGGGGAAACGCGGCAGGGGCGGCAGATCGATCGTGCCCGGCTGAGGCGACCCGACCGAGCCGCCGGGACCGATGCCCCTGGACAGCAGACCCCGGACGACCACATCGCGCCACAGGAAGGTCGCCGCCATGAGGGCGGCGAATCCTGCCAGCACCAGTGCACCGGGGAGACGCCTGTTCACGGCGCTGAAGTCCCTTCGCGCAGCTCCGAGAACCTCCCGGCGGGCAGGTCCCGGAAGGTCTCGGGCACCGAGGCGCCGGGCCACCGCACGACCACCGTCTGCGGGCCGAGATCGTCATCGAGACCGAAGAACACCCGCAAATCGTTGGCACTACAGTAGCTGGCGTCGGCATGAACGCGCCGCAGGAGGTCCGGCCGACCGGGCCGCACGAGCCTGACCAGTGCCCCGATCGCGCTGCGGTTGCTCCGGGAACCGACCAGACGCAGCCCAAGCCACGAGCGATCGCTGCCGACATTGTTGCGCAGGAGCCTCAGGGGACCGTTGCTGGTGGAGACGAGCACGTCGACGTCCCCATCGTTGTCAACGTCTCCGAAGGCCGCCGCCCGCGACGTCTCGACGAGGTTCAGCGCCGGCCCGCCGGCGTCGCTGATCTCGACGAACGTGTACCCCGGCGGGCCCGAGTTACGGATGAGCTGGTTCGGGTTGCCGTAGGGGTACGGCTCGAAGGCGAGTTCCTCGACGATTTTCACACCCCCGTTCGCCAGGAACAGGTCCAGGTAGCCGTCACCGTCGAAGTCCGTCCACCGGGTGCCGAAGCCCGTGTACGGCCAGCTCATCGCCGCCAGCGCAAAGGCTTCCGTCTGGTCGTCGAAGAAGCCGCGCCCGTCGTTGACCAGCAGCGTGTTGTGCTCACCGTCGAGATGGGCGAGAAAAATATCCTGGTCGCCGTCGAGGTCGAAATCGCCGGCGGTCACGCCCATGCCTGCCTCCGGCCGGCCGTCCGCGTTGAACGCAGCCCCGGCGAGAAGCGCCGTGTCCCGGAAGGTTCCGTCACCGCGATTCATCCAGAGCTGGTTGGCGTTGCCGTCGTTGGCCACGTAGATGTCCGGGAGACCGTCGCCGTCGAAGTCGGCGCAGACCACGCCGAGGCCGCTTCCGAACGCCGCGCCGATGCCGGAGGAACCGGTTGCGTCGACGAAGGTCCCGTCGCGGTTGTTGCGAAAGAGCCGGTCGGGAACCGGATCGAACGACTGCGGCCCGCAATAGTCGCGGCGGCCGGACGGGCTGTGGCAGACCTTGTTCTCGCGCACGGAGAAGTTCACGTAGTTGACGACGAAAAGGTCGACGAAGCCGTCGCCGTCGTAGTCTATGAAGGCGGCACTGGTGCTCCAGCGGTCCTCCGGCGGGATCGCCCACGCGGAGACGTCGGTGAACCGCGGGGTGGCGTCGTCGCCGTCGTTGCGGTAGAGCCGGTTGGCCCCGAAATTCGTCACGTACAGGTCGAGGTCGCCGTCGTTGTCGTAGTCCGCGACGGCCATGCCCATGCCGTATCCGCCGTCGGCAAGGCCGGCCTCATCGGTCACGTCGACGAACCGCAGTTGCCCGCCGGGCACGAGGTCGTTGCGGAACAGCCGGTTGCGACCGGTTCCGGGCTCCGGGAATGGAGACAGGGCATGGGCCTGCAGGGCGTACACGTCCAGGTCGCCATCGCCGTCGAAGTCAAGGAACCCGCAGCCGGACCCGGCGATCTCCGGGAAAAAGAACTCGCCGCGCCCGCCCGTGTCGTGGGTGAACACCAGGCCGGTCTCGGCGGCGACGTCGGTGAACCATGGGATCCTCGCGGGGGTCGCACCGGCGGTCTCCGGGGCCGCATCGTCACAGCCGCCTGCGCCTACGGCGATGAATGCGGCGAGAAGAGTGGGCGCTCGACGGGACACGCCGGAAGGATAGTCGGCAACGCCCGGAGAGACGGGTGGGTGGCACACTGTGCCGGCTCTACCCCCGGCGCCGGGCGTCGCCGGAGACGTCCGCCCGGACGAGTCGCTCGCCCTGCTCCGGGGAAATGGACCCCTCGGCGATGTACGCGGCGATCTCGCGCCGGCTCCGCTCCTTCGCCTGGGTGGTCAGGATCGAGGTGATCGCCCGGATGAGGGAATTGGCCAGAACGGCCAGGCACAGGACGGAGACCACCACGACGTACATGTGCCCGTCAAGCAATCTTACGAGGTCGTGCATGGCTGGGCTCCTCTGGACGCGGGGTCACGTTCTTGTTCCGCCTGGCAGTTCGGCGGTTTCACGAACCCCAAGCCGATAAGACACGATAGGACAAAGGATAGCCCTCCATGGCCGCCGGACCTGTCCCGTGCGGCTCGTTCCCGGACACCGCCGGCAGTTCCGGCACGGGCATCACCGGTTTGCACCGCGGGTGAATACGGGAACAATACCGCCGAGCCGAACGCTGGTAAGGGATACGATCGCCTTCCGGAACACTCGGCCCTGCGATCGCGTCGAAGTTGAGGGACCCAGGCCCCGATGACTGCCCTGAGCATCATGCTGCTTGTCTATTACACGGCCGTACTGGGGTTGATCTGCGTCTACGGCCTCCACCGCTACTGGATGGTATGGGTGTTTCTCCGGCATCGGGGCACCATGCCCGGGCCAGGGCCGGCGGCTCTCTTTGACGAGTTGCCGCGGGTCACGGTGCAGTTGCCGATGTTCAACGAGCGCCACGTCGCCGAGCGGGTCATCGAGGCGGCGTGTGCCATCGACTACCCCCGCGACCTGTTGCAGGTGCAGGTCCTCGACGACTCGACCGACGAATCGGCGGACATCGCCCGTCGATGCTGCGAGGGCCTTGCAGCCAGCGGCCACAACGTGCAGTACATCCATCGCGACAACCGTCAGGGTTACAAGGCCGGGGCGCTGGCCAACGGTCTGGAGTCCGCCCACGGCGAGTTCATCGTGGTGTTCGATGCCGATTTCGTTCCGCCGCGGGACGTGATCCTGCGGGCGATCCACCACTTCACCGACGAACAGCTCGGCATGGTGCAGCTTCGCTGGACTCACCTGAACCGGCACGACTCCCTGCTCACCGAGATCCAGGCGATGTTCCTGGACGGCCACTTCATCATCGAGCAGACGGCGCGTGCGGCAAGCGGGCGCTGGTTCAACTTCAACGGCACCGCGGGCGTGTGGCGCCGTTCGTGCATCGACGACGCGGGCGGCTGGCAGCACGACACCCTCACCGAGGACACCGACCTGTCCTACCGGGCGCAGATGAAGGGCTGGCGATTCGTGTACGATCCGGCCGTGACGTGCCCGGCCGAGGTGCCGCCGACGGTGAGCGCCTTCCTGACACAGCAGCACCGCTGGAACAAGGGACTCATCCAGACGGCGATCAAGCTGCTGCCGCGGATCCTGACCGGCCCGGCGCCGCTGAAGACGAAGATCGAGGCGTGGTTCCACCTCACGTCGCCGCTGGTGCACGTCGCCATCGTGATGCTGGCGCTGCTGGCGGCGCCGGTCTTGCTGCTGCCCTGGCAGGCCGGGGGCCTTGGGCTCAGCGGCCCGGTGGCCTTCATTCTGGGGACCACGCTGATCCTTCTGGGCACGCTGGCGGCGTGCACGTTCTACGTGGCCTCGCAGTGGGCCCAGGGCATGAGCGTGTGGCACACCATCGCAAGGCTCCCTGCGCTGATGTCACTGGGAATCGGGATCAGCGTGACCAACACCAGGGCCGTCGTCGAGGCGGTGCTGGGCCGTCACAGCCCGTTTCTCCGCACGCCGAAGTACAACGGAGCGGCCAGCAGCGCCGCGGACCCGCTGCTGGGCCGACGCCGGCTCCCGGCAGGCACCACGGAACTCGTCCTGGGCGTGGTCATGACGGTGTGCCTTGCGGCGGCGTTCCTCCGGCCGCACACGCTCATCGGCGCGCCGTTCATGCTTCTGTTCGCCACCGGCTACCTGGGTATCGGTCTTCCGGCACTCCGTCGAGGCTGGGAAGGCCGCTCACTTTCTACTTGAGATAGATCCGGTCCACCCCGCCACGCGGTTGGCGCAACATGCGAACCGGTCCGTCTGCGCTCCAGATCGTCCACCGGCCGCCGGCAGCGCGCAGGTTCAGGTACAGCTCCCACTGATCGAATCCCGCCGAGGTCAACAGGTACGCGGCACCGCCTATCTCGTAGTCGACGGGCTCATCGGGCGTCACCACGAACCGCATCGGCACCCCGCCGGCGGCACCGGCCCGCGACAGCTGCCCGGCGAGACGCTCCAGAAGTGTCTCGAACTCCCCGGTCGAGGCGTGGCTCTGGTTGCGGAGCGTGTCGATGCGCACGAGGATCTCGCCGAAGGGCCGCTCACCGGCGATCAAGAGGCTTCGCCTCATCGCCCGGGTCAGTGCCCGGGCGCCTTCACCCGCCACAGGCGTGGACGACACCGGCTGATCTCGGGCGGGCGCAAAAGCGCTGACGTCGCTGCGCGGTGCTTGCGCCATGCCGCCACTGCAACCCATGGCGACTGCCAACCACGAGACACCCAACATGATGGGGCTGACCGCTGTCCGAACCCGTTCACGGGGACATGCCGACCATCGCCCGATCACCTCAACCTCCTGCGTCCGCGCAAGTTATCGACTGGCCGGCAACTCCGGTGTTGGTCGATGTTGCAAGCCCCACAACCGGAGCAGTTCATGATCAACAAGACCCGGATCATCAGTGCCATCCTGCAACTCAACAGATCCGCCACGGCGGACTGGCTGAACAAGTTCACCACGCCCGCCCTGCGACAGTACCTCGACCACCTGCAGATGACCATCGAGCCGCGGGGCCGCGCCAGCGTCTGGATCAGGTCCGGGGACACGGCGGCGGTCGTCACCCGCACCCCGTGCTGGTAGTGGTCAAGAAGGTGACACGGCGGCCCGGCGCGTATTCCCGGCAGGCTCCGGGCGGGGGCGGGGGCGGGGAAGAAAATAGACCGGGAGTATTTTTCGGCCGGTGGCCCCCGCTGCACTGTGATCGCAGCCCGAAAATTACTCCCGGTCTATATTTCTTCCCCGCCCCCGCCCGGAGCCCGCCCCCACCCGGAGCCCGCTACTCCAGCTTCTGCCCCGCCTCGGGGTGATCTCGCTCGTCCGGGGCCGTCCGCTGCCGCAACGACATGACCTGGTCGAGTCGGCGCTTGAGCAGACGCACCCGCAGCAGGGACCGCACGCGGGTGAGGAGTTCCAGCTTGTTGACCGGCTTGGTCAGGAAGTCGTCGGTGCCGCACTCTATCGCTCGCTCGAAGTCGCCGACCTCGTGCAGGGCCGTCACCATGATCACCACGATGTCGCGAGTTGCCGGGCTGGCCTTGATCTTCTGGCACAACTCGTAGCCGCTCATGCGCGGCATCATCACGTCGAGCAGGACGAGGTCCGGCGGCTCCTTGTTGATCGAGTCGAACCCCTCGACCCCGTCCAGCGCGGTCTGGATCCGGCACGGCAGGCTCTCCAGGTACGCCTCCATGAGCTCGAGGTTCTGCACGTTGTCGTCGACGAGCAGGATCGTGGCGTCCGCCAGGTCCGTGACGTCGTCGAGCGAGGCGTTGGCGCCGTGTTGTGATGGTGGAGGGACCACGGTGGGTTCAGTCATGAATGCGTGCTTTCGCGCGGTGCGCTCGAGGGGCGGAACCTGTCCAACTGCCCGGCCATCCACTGCAACGGATCCGTCTCATTCGGCCGGCCCTGCGTCCCGTGCACCGCTGCCCGCATTCTCCGGCGCAACGCATCCACGTCCGCTGGATGGTCGACATCATGCCATACGGGCAGTGTTTCGACCACCAGGCCCGCCGCCGTCGCGTTGCGACAGGTCTGATCGTACACGCGGGCGCTTCCCCAGTCGACGTCGACGAGCACCTCGGGCCGGTACCGCGCTGCCGCCAGCGTCCAGTAGCCGCCGTCGCCGGTCGGCCCGACCGCGACATCGCAGCGCTCCAGGGCCCTCGGAATCTGCGCCAGAAGTTCAGCGGGCACGTCGGGGCTGTCGCCGCCGAAGAAGGCCACCGGCCGGTCGATGCCGACCCGCTGCCAGGCGCGGTCCAGCCGCCGGCCGAGATCGCCGGCGCCTTGGTCCAGCACCTCTACGGGCCCGACGCCGAGGCGGTCGGCCAGGCGCTCTCCTGCGCCATCGGGCGTGACGGCGAGTACGAGCCGCGCCGCGGCGTCACGGAGCCTCAGGGCCGTGCACCGCAGCATGACCTCCGCCAGACTCCGGGCGTCGAAGGCGGACCACGTACCGTCCGCCGTCAGCCGGGTCTTCGACCCGCCGGCCGCGGGGTCCTTCGCCATCAGCACGGCGGTGACGTCACCGAGGATGTGGGACATTGATGGGGTTTCCGGGGCGTTCCGGGGGGTTTCAATGGGAAGTACGTGGACGGTCGCGCCTATCATCCGGACTGTCGAGAGGGCTACCGGGGTGTCGCACGGGGCGCCGAGAACCATATCCATGCTATCGCCAACGGGTTACGAACGGACTGCCTGGGAGGACCGCTTCAATCGGCCGACGATTGAGAGCCTCCGGGCGGCGCTCGAGCCGGAAGCAGCCAAGCTCTTTGACCGGCTTCGGCGCAACCTGCGGTCCGTCGAGGGGGCAACCGAAGGGTTCGCGTGGCACGGTGCCTGCTGGCGCTGGACGATCGAATACCATACCGAGCACAGCGAAGAACCTCTTGCCCTGCTGGTTCCCTCGCCGATGGACCTGCAACTGGCCGTGCCGCTGGAGCGCGAGTTCGTCCGGTCGCTGCCGCAGCGCCGGATGACGCGGTTCATCCGCGACGGCATCGGCCTCGCCCAGGACCCGTTCGACACGCGCTGGGGCATCTGGTCCATTCAAAGCACGATCCTGCTGGAAGACCTGGTGGACCTCGTCGATCTCAAGCTCCGCCACCTGGGGCGTCAGGCGGTGTGACTGAGGGGAGAAAAGAGAAAAGAGGGGGGCGAGAAAAGAGGGGGGGGGGAAAATAGACCGGGAGTAGTTTTCGGGCAGCGGTCACCGTGCAGCGGCGGGCCACCGGCTGCCCGACACATACTCCCGGTCTATTTTCCCCCCCCCCTCTTTTCTCGCCCCCCTCTTTTCTCGCCTCAGTCACACCGCCCCCACTCACCGTCGCGATAACACGCCTGAGCCGCGTTGATGCCGAAGGACGCATCGAGGCGATCGGGATCCACCTCGATCAACGGCCGTCCGCCGGTGAGCAGCAGTTCGCCGGACCAGCTTCGTTCATCGCCGGACAGCAGGGCCGCCTCGACCCGAAGCATCTCGATGAGATCCTGCTCGGAGATGATCGGCTTGCGAGAGTTGCGATAGAGCCGGCACTCCTCGATGAAACGCTCCGCCCCGCCGCGAAACACCGCCTGGTAGGCGTCGAGGATCTCCACGGCGCCGGGTGTCTCCAGCGACGCCAGCGCCCTGGCGCCGTGGCCCTTTCGGTAGAAACTCAGCGCCTCGGAGACCGCCAGCGCCTCGGCGCGCCGGGAGTAACCGGTCCGGCCCGCCGGTCCCTGGCCGAAGCCGCCGGCGCGCTCGTCGAGCAGCGCCGCCAATGCCAGCAGCCGCCGCTTGGCGTGCTCGTCGGCCTCGAGGTCCGCCAGGGCCAGGCACGCGCTTCGGCCAAGCCGCGGCGGATCCAGGACACCTGACAGGGCGAAGAGGCGACGTGCCAGCGCCTGCTGCGAATCATCGGTGGATGCGTCGGCGATCTCCTCGGCCAGCTCGAAGTAGGCCATCGGATCGTCGGGGTTCAGCGACTCCAGGCGCCCTGCCCACGGCGAGGCGGTCTGGATCGCCAGCATCGCACCGATCAGTGCCGTCATCAGTCGGGTCACGTTCGGTCCTCCGGCTCGCGGACCGCGATCTGGAGGCTCCACAGACGCGTCATCGCGCGCTCCACCTCGAGCGCCTGGCCGAGCACGTGGGATATCGCGCCGCGGCGGCGGGTCGAATCGATGAGCACCCCGAGCGCCGGCTCGCGCAGCGCCGGCTGCTCGGCAACCGCCAGGTACGCCATCTGGTCCAGCAGCGCAAGCTGTCCGGCGACGAACCGCTGCAACGGACCCTCCGCCAGCCGCAGCCGCGTCGTGTGCCGGCGATGGATCTCCACCGCGTCGCCGGGTACGGGATCGGGATTCCGGTCGCCCGGCCCCGTGCGCTGCCGCCACGCCTCCGCCAGGTCGATCGCGGCAACGTCCGCCGACGACGACGGTCGCGACCGGCTGTCCAGGCATGACCGCCGGCTGTCGTAGGATCGATGGACCGCCTCCATCGCCTTGTCGATCTCCCTGCCGGGCGAGTTCACAAGGTCCAGGGCGTGCCGGAGCAGCGCGAGCCTCGAATCGACCCGCCATTTCTCGGAGCGAACACTGGGCAGGACCCGCCTGGTCAGTTGCCGGATCATGTCCGACGTCGCCTGCGTGACTGCCACGCCGGAGAACTGGTCGAGCATCTCCACGGCGATGAGCGGTCCGAGGTCGAACTGCTCGACCAGGATCTGCCTCGCCAGCACCAGGATCTCGTTGGGGCGGCCCCGGTAGACCA
The DNA here is from genome assembly GCA_022562915.1 of Planctomycetota bacterium. GTDB lineage: Bacteria > Planctomycetota > Phycisphaerae > Phycisphaerales > SM1A02 > JADFOJ01. Next base: position 14,109 of record JADFOJ010000072.1, read on the forward strand.
CCCGGACGAACGTCTCGGCGTCGATCGGCCCCAGGTCCGCGCCGGCCGACTTGCGAAGCGTCTCCAGCAGCAGCGTCCGCTGGTCTACCTTGCGGCCGGCGTCCTGGTAGGCGACCGCCCACGCGCCGTCGCTGCCGGACGAACCCCGCTGAACGCCGGGACCCCGGCCCCGCGACGGGGCCGGAGCGGGCGTTGTCGACTGTGGCGGCGGCCTCGGCTGGAAGTTGCCTGGCGGCCGACCGGAGGATTGCCCGGCCAACGCCCGCCCGTCGTCGGCAAGCGAGTCCAGCTGCCGCAGGGCCTCGTCGGCATCACCGACGGCAAGCCGCAGCGCGATCTCGTTCAATCGGGATGCACGGATGAGCCCGGCAAGGCGGCCGGCATCACCCTGCGGCGGCGGCGCGGTTTCCTGGCGCTCGAAGAGCGCCAGCCACCGGGCGGCGACGTCGGGGTCGACGGCGATCCCGCGGAGCCGGGCGACGAGCGGTCCCGCGCTGGTTGCGGCCTCGGGCCACCGCTTACCGATGCGATCCGAGGCGCGGCGACGGAACATCCAGTCGGCATCCTCGGCGAGCACGAGGTCCTCGGTGAACCACGCCACGTCCTGCCGCAGGGCCAGCAAGCTGCTGACGACCCACAGGTCGCGCGACACGATCTCGGCGCGTTCCGTAAAGAAGCCCAGGAAGCGGTCCCGGACGATCCGGCTCGACTCGAAATCCGCCAGGCCAAGGAGTCTTCCCAGCACGTCGACGCTGGGCCCCGGCCTTGCCAGATCGGTCGACGAGGACAGGATCAGCTCGATCGCGTTCATGATCGCCATGTCGAACCGATCGCCGCGACCGAGCCATCGCTGTGCCGCGATCCAGAACTCCCAGAGGTCGTAGACCTTCGGGTCGAACTCCATCCGGTCGACGAGCTCCCCGGCGATGCGGTCGAGCCAGCCGCCGGCGCCCGCCCGGAACGGCTCGGCGCCGGGAGCCGGCCCGGACGGCAACGCGAGCTCGAGCTGGATTCGCGCCCGCTCGACGGTGGCGGGAGGAAGACCACGGCTGGCGGTGATCGTCGCCAGCGTCCCGGTGATCCACGCGCCGCGCCACACGTCCACGGTCCCGTCGAGTCGACCTGCCGGCGGCGTCAACGCCGCCAACAGGCGATCGGTGACGCTCGGGGCGTCCGACGCCGCATACAGCCCCTCCAGGATGGCGAGGTTTATGTCGCCAAGCAGCCGATCGTCGACCAGCACCCACCCGGAGGCAACCGTCTCCAAGGACACGTCCCAGCCACGGTACACCGCGTCGGAGGGCTCCCGGGCGATCGAAATCCGCCTGTCGAGGGCCCTGATCTCCTCGGCAAGCCGCGGGCATGCGTCAGCCGCCGCGGCCGCCTGGGCCGTGAGGGCCTGGCCCTGGAACGTCGGTGGCCGGTCGTATCGGGCCAGGCGAAGCGGCCCCGCGACGGGCGGCTCGCTTCCTGGAGCAACGCGGGTCACCGGTGCCTCGACCTGGCGCGGCGGGACGGGCGAGTCGCGGTCGGGCGGCGGCAGCGGATCCGAGCCAAACAGCACGGCCCAGGCGACCACGGCAACCAGGATCGTCACCAGGCCGAAGAGAACCGCGACCTTGACCGTCGCGCCCATGCTCCGGCCGCGCAGCTCCGGAGCGAGGCGATCGATCCACTGCTTCGGGGCTGCTTCAACGTCGGCGGCCGGTTGGTCCGGCTGCACGGCGCCGTCAAGACCCTCGGCGATCTCGGCGGCCGCGAGCCTTGGCCCGCCTCGCCTGGCATACTCGCTGAGACCGGTCATGACCTTCAACAGGCCTTTCACCGACACCCCGTAGCCGGCTGCCAGCGACACCAGCCGTGTACGGGTCCGGGCGTTCCAGCCACCGCAGCCGATGAGAACCGCCAGCACATGACGATCGAAGTCCGTCAGCTGCAACGGGGCCGGCGCCCGTCCGGCAGCGGGTGGTTGCGGCTCCTGCGGGACCGTCGAGACCTCGGCCTTGAGGGAGTCAAGCATGCTGCGGGCGGCTTGCCTGAGAATCCGGCTGACCTGCTCCGCGGGCTTGCCGCGCCCCTCGACCTGCCGGTACACGGCGTTCATCCGGTCCAGAAGCGCCGCCTCAACCGATGTCGCGGTGATATCACCCGGCGGAAGGGCCAGCAGATCCCGCGGATCGCTCGAGGCAGGCAGACCCAGCAAATGCAGGCAGGGATCCCCTTTCACGGTGCCGGCTCCGATTCCGTGGCCGCGGGAATACGACCGTCGAGCTGTCTGAACCGCGTCCCCCACGGGTCGGGACCGAACTCCGGATTGAGCTGCTTGTGCTGGTCCATGACCGCCCGGGCGCGGGCCGGGTCGGCAGCGGCCAGCAACGTGATCTGGTGAAAACGGGCTTCATACCACCGGTCGGTGAACGCGGTGGTCCCCGCCGCGAGTATCCGCCAGCACGACAGCGCCTGTTCGAGCCTGGACAGCTCCTCGGAGAGGATCGCCGTGGCGTGGAGAAACCGCGCATCCGTGGGGACCGCCGCCAGCAGCCGCTCGTAGAGTTCCAGCGCCTCTCCGGCGCGGGCAGTGTCGCGGCTCTCCTGCCAGAGGATCATCATCGCCTCGGCCACGGCAGCGTGCCAGCCGAGAATCCGTCTCTCTCCAAGGGCGTCGGCACTGTCTCGATACTCCGCGATGACGCGTCGGCCGTGATTGACCACCAGGAGCAGGTACGTCCTCGGCGGCCGGCCGGTGGGGTCGGCGGACTTCCAGCGCGACAGCCCGAAACGGAACAGCGCCTGTCCGGCCAGCCTGGACCAGACCGAGTCGGCACTTCGCAGCCACAGATCGTCGGCGATCGACGACGCGACAGGCGCGTCGTCAGCCAGGAGTCTCTCCTGGACGCGGCGGAAGTCGATTTCATCGAGCGATTCCGCCAGGTCGATGGTCCCGTCGCGGGCCAGGTTCCGCAGGTCGCCCAGTACGCGTCCGGCGGCGGTCAACCGGCCTATTCCCGCGGACAGGGACACCTCCAGCACGCGCCGGCTTCGGTCCACGTACGCGCTGACCGCACGGGTGTCACCGGCGTCGGGGGCTCGGGTGAGCAGCGGCAGAGCGATGCCGAGGTACTCGTTGCCCCACGCGAGATGGGTGTCGCCGGTGGAGCGGCGGAACAATCGATAGAGGATCCGCTCCGCCAGCTGCCGTGCGCTGGTGTACACGTCGCTGTCGGGGCCGATTGACAGGAGATCCTGGACGACCTCGGCCGATGGCTCGCGCTGCCGCGCCCGCTGCAGCCGCAGTCTCGCGGTGTAGGGGCTCACCGGGTAACGGACCAGGATGTCGTCGATGAGGCTCGCCCGGTCCGATTCGAGGGTGTCGTTGGCGCCGCCCTCTTTCACGGCATGGTTGAGCGAGACCACCGCCATCCACAGTGCCTTGGGCGCCTGCTCGGAGCCGAGTCTCTCGGCGGCACGTTCAAACGACGTGCGGGCCTCCACGAAACGGCCCTGAAAGAACCGGCACCAGCCGATGAGCCAGCGGCAGTTCGCCGCAGCTTCGGGGTATTGACCGGCGTCGCGTTGCCCGACGGCCTTCTCGAAGTCCTCCGCCGCGCGGCGGTACAGCACGAGGATCGCCTCGTCGGTGACAGGCTGCTCGTCGGCGTGACGCTCGCGAGCCGCGTGGTAGCTCTGGACGCCGCGCACGTAGCGGGCGGCGAACCCCGTGCTTCCGAGCGCGTCGACGCCGTAGACCCTGGCGAGTTCCAGGACCATCCCGAGTTCTCCCCGCGCCGCCAGTGCCGTCACGGCCAGCCGGGCGAGGTCGGCCGCGGTCCGGCTGTGTTGCTCGGCCTCCATCGCGTGCACCGCCGCGATCCTGAGCCACGGCAACGGCACCGGTTCGCCATCGACGTCGTAGGACTCCAGCAGTGCCAGCGCCAGGCTGTACTCACCGTGCTCCAGGTGAATGACGAGCTTCCAGCCCGGCACCTGCACACGGACCGGCTCGTAGGTCCTGGGGTGGCTCAACAACTCGATCCACTCCAGGGCGATCTCCGAGGTGGCCGTGAGACTCCTGCACAGAGCCATTCCGAGGATCGCGCGAGCCATGGACTCCATCGAGCGGAGGTCCACGGAAATCTCCTGCGGCTGCGGCCGCGCGGTCTCCGCGGCGAGGAATCCGGCGAAGAGTTCTTCGGCCACCCTGGCGTTCTCGACACGATCGTTGAGCCACGACTGGTAGTACTGCGCCCATGCAGTGACAAAGGTGCTCCGTGCGTACAGGCGATGAATCTCCTCTGCCCGGTCGGCGAGGACTTCCGCGTCGGTACCGCTGGTGCGAATGAGTCGCTGCTCGGTGAGGGTCAGACGGCGACCGATCCGGTGACGAAGCCTGGTCAGCTTGGGGAGTATCTCCGACAGCGTGTCGCGAGCCCGCTGGAGGTCCTGCTCGGTGCTCTGGCGGAGGCGGTGGCTCTGGGCGATCTTCTCCGCGCCCCGGTAGGAGCCGTGCAACAAGGCCAACTGCAACTCCTGGCCGGCACTCGGCGAGGCGGCCGCGAGCAGGCGACGGCTGCGTCCCTGGAGATTCCTCAGCAGGGCCGGGTCGTCCGTCGCCTCCAGCAGCCGGGCGTAGATGCCGACGAGCTGCAGCACGAGCTTCTCACGATCAGCGGCGCCGGCGGGCTCGAGCTGCTGCTCCAGGTGAACCGCCAGCAGTTGATCGA
>JADFOJ010000073.1 GCA_022562915.1 Planctomycetota bacterium
GAGCCCGCAAAACATCTGGTACGCGGGGAAGACGGTACGGAGCCCGAAGGTTCGATTCCGCGCTGTTGACATAATCCGACGACTGGATGGCCGTTCAATCAAACCTCCGGGACGCCAGCGTCGATCTTGTGGTTCTTGCGGACGTACTGGAGCACATCCCCATTGAGAGACACGCGGAACTTGGTCGCAGGATTGCTCACCACCTAACCGACGGGGCTCGTGTAATACTGAGTTTTCCCAGCGTGTATTATCAAGATTACCTCCGTTCATATAAGCCCGACGAGTTGCAGCCGATCGACGACGACAACCCGCTCGCCGCCGCGGCGATACCAGGACGGACCGAGGCATACCGCGCACTCGGAGGGGCGGCGGACGACGAACACGAACTCCAACGGATCGTCGATAAGGCCGGGGACCTTGCCGGACGCATCCTGACGGACCTGATCCGGTCGCTCCGGCCCCCTATCGACGCGCTCCTGGAGCAGGGCCACACCGAAGAGGCCGCCGCCAGGGCCGAGCAAGAGCTGCTCGCGCCGGCGGCGCTGCTCGATCGCTGGCTCGACACCGCGGCGATCGACGCCGGCACCCATCCCGCCTGGCACGTCGAGGCCGCCGAGGCGTACCGCCTTGCCGAACGATGGGAAGAAGCGCTGCGTCTCTACAACCGGCTGCTCCGCGCAACGCCGAATCTGACGGCCGCGAGCTTCGGAAAGGCCGAGTGCCTGTTCGGGATGGGCGACAGCGACGTCGAGGCGTTTGGCCTGTATAAAGAGGTGTCGAGCGTCAACGAGTACTTCTGGCTCTCTCACCTGCGGATGCTGGAGATCCTCAGCCACTCGAACCGGCACACGAGCAAGATCGCACCGGAAATCCAGCGCCTCCGGCAGAAGGATCCAGACCTCGGCGGCGAGCGGTACCGGCGCAAGTTCGAACGCCTTGAGGGCGAGCATTCGGGCACGCCGCGGTAGGCTCAGGACCCGTCCGTGCCCGTCATCGCGTGGAGCACGATGTTCGCCAGCAGCCGGCGTGCCCACCTGGGAGCGTACCCGTGGATGCCCCAGCACGGCTGGTCGAGCAACCCGTGGGAGATGTCCTCGCGGCTGAAGAACAGGCACGTGCGTCCGTCGATCGTGGCGCCGCGGAGCCGCAACGATTCCTCCACCCCGCCGAAGATCTCGAACGAGTAGGGCCGGTACTCGACCCTCGTGAGGTTGTGCCCGCCGGGCAGCCCGCGCCCCGACACGACGCGCTCGCGGAGCAGTGGGTCAACCCGGACGCCGAAGACTTTCGCGGCCATCCGCTCGGCGGAGAGTGTGAAGTCACCCCCGCCGCCCGGCGTCTCGAAGAGAACCGTACCGCCGTCGCCGACGAAGGTTCGCAGCGCATCGCGCTCGGCGTCGGTGAATTCGTGCGTCTCGATGCCGCTGACCAGAACGAGGTCGGCGCGCGGCCGGCTGTCGTGCACCCGGCTCAGCGGCACGTCCCGGATCTTCACCGCGACACCGTGCTCGCGCATCCACGCGGCAAAGACGGGAAGGGCCTGCGGTTCCGGGTTCCAGTTATCGCCGTGGATCGCCCTCGCGATCACGGCGTTGTGGGTGACCTGTGCCGGGACCGTCGACCGGAACGCGTGCGGGGCGAGGCGAGGCCGTGGACGGTTCCGCTCCGACGCATAGAGGTAGATGTTCGCGGCGACCCTGCGGACGAGCGGCCGCTTGCCTGGTCTGGACTGGAGCTCCCTGGAGAGATCGCTCGGCGCCAGGATAATCAGGTCGCGAACGCCGTTGGACAGCACGCGGAGGTGCGGTTTGCCATCGGGCAGCTGGAAGAGCATCGTGTACGCCCAACCCTGCCGCTCGACATTCCGCCACTCGTAGTGCGGGTACATCAGCCGGCCGGCCCGCTCGATCGACTTGGCTGTTCTCAGTGTGGTGCCTTCCTTCACGGCCAGGATCATTCCGCCGAGGTCCAGGTACTTCTTGATCGCCTCGAGCTCGGGCCCGCCGGGCCGTCGCGGCTCCTCGACGTCGACGTCGATGTCGGTCGCGGGCCGGCGTTCCCATTCCGTCCACGCCTGCACGTACTGGTCGGTCTCCTTTATGGTGACGTCGACCCACGGCAGCACCTCGTCGGTGGCGAGGTATACGAGGGGGGCCGAGAGCCACTCGTGCGCGGGGCGATCGATGTCGAGGATCTGCCAGTTGAGGGCCTTCTCGGTCTTGTCGGAGATCCAGCGAGTCAGGTTCGCGACGTCGCGGGGGCGGTTGTTCCAGCGCGTCGAGTCGCCAAGGCGGAGCTTGTTGATGGCGATCGGAACCCTGCCCCGGCTCAGGAAGAGCAGGCCGAACTGGTGCGCGACCGAGTGACGGGGGTTTCTTGGCGGGAGCCGTCGGGCGGACATCGTTCCCGCAAGCGGATCCCAGATGCAGAGGTTCTGAATCACCTGCGCCGCGCCCTCACGGAACCAGTCGTGCTTGCCAAAGCGTCGCCACCCGCTGGCGAGCCCCACCCGCTCGACGCCGTACATGTAGTAGTAGTAGTAGTGCCCTCCCCCCGGGTTCTGCTTCGGCGAGAAATGCGTGCCGAGCCAGTCCAGACCCCGTGCGATCGCCTTCTCCTGCTCGCCGTCTTCGCCGGAACGCAGGTCCACGTAATCCCGTGCATGCAGAAGGTCCTGGGTAATGAACAAGACCGCCAGGCCGGATGTCGTCATGGACCCCGTCGACTGCGGTGGAATGTACCAATCGCGATAGGGCCAGCCTCCATCGTCACGCTGCGTCGCGACGAAGTGCTCTTCCAGGATCTTCCAGATCCGGCGTTCGGTCGCGACGCCCCGTTGGTTCGCCATCCACAGCGCCAGCGCGGCGAACTGGGTATTCGAGTTGTCCGGCATGAACCAGTCGTGAGCAGAGCACCGGTAGTCCCAGCCGCCTCTCACCGGGATTCGACGATCCGTATACGTGTTGTCCGCGGCCAACTGCTCGGCGACCTCGACGTTGGCAAGGAACCCGTTCATGAGGCGGCGGGCATCGGCCTGGAGCGCGCCGTGGAATCGGTCGGAGGGGAGCATCGCCCACACGAGCGTTTTCGCGGCGATCGCATACGTACCGTTGGACTCCGTATTCTTGAGATACTTGAGCGCCGGGCCCAGACGCGGATCCTGGTAGGACTCTCCGGCGTGCAGCAGCGCCAGGACGGTCAGCGCCGTCCATCCGGGCCGCTGCCCGACCATCTCCTTGAAACCGATGCTCTTCGGGCCTATTTCCTTGTTGGTCGGGTCCCAGAAACGTGTCGGATCCTGCTGCCGGTAGAGCTCCTCGACGAGGACGTCGATGGCCATGCCGATGTGCTGGTCGGTGAGGTCCCGTGCCCGGATCACGCCCTGGCCGACCGCGTCGGCGCGCGGCAGGAGCACGCAGAGCGTCGCCACGCCCCACGCCCACCGCGTCCACCACGACCCGATTCCGGCAGCCATCCGGGAGAGTCTACCACCCTGATCGTGCTGCCCTGGGGGTCCATCTGTGACGGTTTTTCGGGTTTTTCCGTCGCGGGTCTCAAGGACGCCCTGCATCGGGCCGACCGTCCGATATCGGCAAACGATTCAATGGGCGCTGCCCACAACAAGGAGTCACAACATGGCTACCGAGATCAACTTCAACGAGCGAGACAATGGTCAGTCAATTCTGTTCGACGGCACCGCCAACGAGGTGTGCGAGGGTTGCCTGGTCGACCTGAACCACGACGGCGAGACGATCACCGTCAAGGTCGTCCAGTGCACCGAGAACCAGCCCTGGAGCGGTGAGATCACCGACAGCTCCATCAGCACGCTGACGGTCGGCACCACGGTCGAGTTCGAAGACCGTCACATCATCCGCTGCGCTGCCTGACGAACCACCCACGAACCCGATCCCCCTCCGCCCGCCGTCGTCCGGCGGGCTTTTTTCTTATGATCGCCCATCGTGACCACCACCGAGGTCATCATCGTCGGCGCAGGGCCGCTGGGCCTGGAACTTGCGGTCGCCTTGAAGAGAGCCCGAATCGACTACGTCCAGCTCGAAGCCGGCCAGATCGGCCAGGCCATCCTCGACTGGCCGGCGATGACACGGTGGTTCAGCTCCTCGGATCGGATCACGATCGCCGGTGTGCCGATCCAGTCCGTCTCGCAGGAAAAGTGCACCCGCGAGGAGTACCTCGCCTATCTCCGCGGCGTGGTCATGCAGTTCGATCTCGACATGTGCACCTACGAGCGCGTGCTGGGGATCACTCGCAAGGATGACCTGTTCACGGTGACGAGCCGAACGCGGGTGGGGACGATGTGCAAACGCGCTGCGCGGTACGTGGTCCTGACCACCGGCGGGATGGCCGCGCCCAACCGGCTCGGCGTCCACGGCGAGGATCTCCCGCACGTCAGCCACTGGATGGCGGACCCGCACACGTACTTCCGGCGGCGCGTGCTCATCGTCGGCGGGCGGAACTCCGCGGTGGAGGCGGCCCTGCGGCTGTATCACGCGGGTACGAAGGTCTCGATCAGCTACCGTGACGCAGCGTTCCCGGACAAGGTCAAGTACTGGCTGCGACCGGAGATCGAGTACCTCGTCAAGACGGGGCGCATCACCGCTTACTTCGAGACGGTCCCCATCGTGATTCTGCCGGAGCACGTCGAGCTTCGCCCCGTCGGCGGCGGCCGGCACATGTCGATCCCGGCCGATTTCGTCTTGCTGATGGTCGGCTACGTCGCGGACATGTCGCTGTTTCGCCAGGTCGGCGTCGAGCTGTCCGGTGTTCGCGACGTGCCGGTGTACGACGAGCAGACGATGCAGACCAACGTGCCGGGGCTCTTCGTCGCCGGCACCGCGACCGCGGGCACCCAGCAATCAGGCGTCCGCGTCTTCCTGGAGAACTGTCACGTACACGTCGACCGCATCGTGGCATCCATGACGGGAAACCCACCGCCGCCGACGCCGGAGCCGGTTTCACTCCCGGAGGCGTAACGCGCCGCCGCGCGGGACCCCACGGGCGACGTCGCTGCGCTCCGTCGACCGTGCCACCCCGTTTTTGTTATTTCAGTGCAGCCTTGACCTCGTCGAACGGGACCTGCACTCTCGGGTCGTCGGTCACCCACGCGTACGCCACGGTGCCGTCGGCGTCGATGACGAACGCCGATCGCTTGGCGACGCCCTTGAGACCGATCAGTTCCTCGTGCAGGACGCCATAGTTCGCAGACACGTCCTTGTTGAAGTCGGACAGGATGTCGAAGGGGATCTTTTCTTCCGTGCGGAACCGGTCGGTCACGAACGGGCTGTCCACGCTGATGCCGAGCACCTTCGCGTCAAGGCTCTCCCACTCGCTCCACGAATCCCGCATGTGGCACATCTCGTCCGTACAGACCGGGCTGAACGCCAGCGGGAAGAACAGCAGGAGGACCTTCTCCTTCCCGATCGGAACCTCCACCATCTCCTTGGGGCGGACGGGAAGCGTGATGGCCGGTGCGGAATCGCCTTTCTGAACTGCCATGAAATTACTCCGTTGGGGTGTCGTGCCATCCTAGCATCCCGGATGCCGACCTGCACGAAACCGACGACGCTGGACGCTCTGCGAGAAAACGGCTGGGGGTCCCGGTCCGTCAAGCAGGAGATCCACGACAACTTCATTGCAGCACTGGCGCGCGGCGACGAACTGTTCCCGGGGATCATCGGTTTCGACGACACGGTCATCCCCGATCTCAACAACGCCCTGATCGCCATGCACGACACCCTGTTCCTCGGGGAGAAGGGCCAGGCCAAGAGCCGCCTCATGCGGCTGATCGGGCGGTTCCTCGACGAGGAGATCCCGTACCTCGACATCCCCGGCTGCCCCGTGCACGAGGACCCGCTGCACCCGATCACCACCGCGGGCCGGGAGCTCCTGGAGCGGTCTCCCGCCGACGAGATCCCCATCAAGTGGTGGCGGCGCGAGGACCGCTACGCCGAGCGCCTGGCTCCCGGCACCAAGTTCGCCGACATCATCGGTGAGATCGATCCGGCCAAGCTCGCCCGCGGAACGAGCCTGTCCGCCGAGGACTCGCTTCACTTCGGGCTCATCCCCCGGATGCACCGCGGCATCTTCGCCCTCAACGAGCTGCCGGACCTCGATGAGCTGGTCCAGGTGGGGCTCTTCAACATCCTGGAAGAGCGCGACGTCCAGATCCGCGGCTATCCCGTTCGCTTCGACATCGACGTGCTGATCCTGTTCTCGGCCAACCCCACCACCTACAACCGCTCCGGCAAGGTGATCCCGCAGCTCAAGGACCGCATCGGCTCCACCATCCAGACCCACTACCCGCGGCAGCGCGAGATCGGCATCGAGATCACCAGGCAGGAGGCGGGCATGAGCCTGGACGGCGAGTATCCCGTCGTGGTGCCGCCGTTCATGGAGGAGATCATCGAGGAAGTCTCCATCGCCGCCCGCAAGAGCAAGTACGTCGACCAGCAGTCCGGCGTCAGCGCGCGGCTCTCGATCGCCAACTACCGCACCATGGTCGCCAACGCCCGCCAGCGGTCGATACGCCTCGGCGAGCACCCGGCCGTCCCGCGGATCAGCGACCTGGGTCACCTGCACACGTCATGCCTGGGCAAGCTCGAGCTGGACATGATGGGCACCCACCAGATGTCCGAGCGCCAGGTGATCGACGCCATCGTCGCCGAGGCGATCAAGACGGTCTTCGAGGAGTACGTGGACGAGCACGGCCTCGACGAGATCTCCGACATCTTCGCCAAGGGCGTCAAGATCGAGGTCGGCGACATGCTGCCGTCGAAGACGTACGCCGAGCGGCTCGAGCGCGTGCCGCCCGTCTGGGAGAAGGCGTTCGAGGTGAACCCCGCCGGGGACGACGCGGTCCGGGCGTCGTGCGTCGAGTTCGTGCTGGCCGGCCTCTACGCGAGCGATCGCATCTCCCGCTCCCAGCACCACGGTCGGATCACCTATGAGATCGCGTGACGCCGGCCGGCGTGTCCGCGGTCTGGGCGGGATCATCCATACCTACCAGGGGTACGACCCCAGGAGCTTCCCGCCGCCGACGCGCGAACCGCCGGACATGGTCTCCGGGGCGTTCGAGCACATGCTGGCCTTCGGGTCCACGCGGCGGCTGACCGAAGAGGAACTCGCCCGCGCGGTTCACCTGGACGCCCGCGAGATCAAGGGGCTCGGCCCCTCCATCGACGCGCTGATCGCCATGCTGCTGGAGCGCAAGGCGAAGATCCTTGCCAGGTGGGAGACGTCCACGGTGCAGGACCGTCTCCGGCGGGACTTCCACGACCGTGCCGCGTCGATGCAGCCCCCGGCCGAGCTGCGCACGCCGTTCGAGCGTCTCGTGCGCGACGAGCAACTCCGGGACCTCGAAGCCCTGTGGTACCGCGCCGGCGACGAGCGGTCGGTGTTTGCCCGTGAACTCGTGGTGCTGGTCGGGCATCTGGGCGACAAGTACCAGGTCGACGAGCTCGCCTCCAGGTACGAGTTCACGGGCCGCACGCCGATGGACGTCCAGGAGGCGTTGCGCATCAAGGAAGAACTTGAAGCCATAGACCGCCTGCTCGAGCAGCTCCGCGAGGCGCGCGAGACTGCCCGAATCGGCATCATCGACATGGAGGCACTGTCGGAGTTCGCCGAGCCGGGCGACATCCAGCAGCTCGCCGCGCTGCAACAGCAGATCAGCGACTACATGCGCGAGCTCGCCGAGCGGCAGGGCCTGGAGTTCACGCCCGAGGGGTACACGCTCACGCCCAAGGCGTACAGGATCTTCCAGTCGGCCCTGTTGGAGGAGATCTTCAGCGACCTCCAGGCGGCGCGAAGCGGCCGCCACCAGGGGGAGATCGTCGGTGAGGGAGCCGTCGAGCTGCCTCGCACCAAGCCCTACGAGTTCGGTGACTCGCCGGCGAACATGGACATCACCCAGTCGATGATCAACGCGATGATCCGCAACGGCCCGGGCCTGCCGATTCGGCTCTCCGCCGAGGACATCGAGATCCATCGCACGCGCAACACGCCCAAGTGCGCGACGGTCGTGATCATGGACATGTCCGGCTCGATGCGCTACGACGGCCAGTACGTCAACGCCAAGCGCATGGGTCTCGCCCTGGACGGGCTCATTCGCAGCGAGTACCCCGGCGACTACCTCCAGTTCGTCGAGATGTACACGTTCGCCAAGCCCCGGCACGTCTCGGAGATCCCGGCGCTGATGCCCAAGCCGGTCACGCTGTACGACTCGGTCGTCCGGCTGCGGGCGGACATGTCCGACGAACGCATCAGCGAGTTCGACGTCCCGCAGCACTTCACCAACATCCAGCGGGCATTACAGATCTCGCGGCAGTTCCTCGCCAACCAGGACACGCCCAACCGGCAGATCATCCTGATCACCGACGGACTGCCCACGGCGCACTTCGAGGCCGAGCAGTTGTACCTGCTGTACCCGCCGCACCCGCGGACCGAGCAGGCCACGATGCGCGAGGCCCGGCTGGCCACGCGAGACGGCATCACGATCAACATCTTCCTGCTGCCGAACTGGGGTCAGACCGAGGAGGACGTGCAGTTCGCCCACCGCATGGCCGAGGCGTCGGGGGGGCGGGTGTTCTTCACCGGCGGCGCGGACCTCGACCGTTACGTGGTGTGGGACTACGTCAAGCGGCGACGCAGGATCATCGGCTGAACGCGTCCTTGTAGTGACGGACCTCAGGCGTGCCTCCATCCGGCCAGACGATCGCGATGGCGTCTATTCGAACCGGCAGATCGCGATACTTGCCGCGACACTGCAGCCGCGCCGCGAGCCGCTCCAGGTGCATGTGCTTGCGACGCGTCAGCCCGGCTTCGGGCGGCGGCGTATCGCTCGATCGCGTCTTGACCTCCACGATGACGAGCGACCGGCCCGTTGGATCGACCACGACGAGATCGGCCTCGTCGCGGCCGATCGTCAGGTTACGGTGCAGGATGCGGTAGCCTCGACGGCTGAGCCAGCGCGCGGCAAGCCGCTCCCCTCGTTCACCCAGTGACTGCGCCCCGCACAGTCTGCGCCACCATCCATGCAGGCCCGTCATCGACCGTAGCGCATCACGGCGATCTCGAAGAGCCGGTCGGACATCGCCTCGATGTCGTCGTGGACGCCATCCTCCAGCAGCGACTGGATGTAACGGTTCCATTCGATCTGGCTGCGCCGGGCGTGCAGGGCATTTCGCAGACCGTTCTGGATGCGAGGCTCGTAGATGCTCAGCGACTCCGGCCGGTCCACCGACACCACGTGCAGCCACAGTGTGTTGCCCCCGATCCGGTAGGGCCGGGTGGTGTCACCTTCGGTCAGACCTTTCAGCGCGTCCTTGCTGACGTCACGCACGTCGATGTCGGTGATGCCGGCGGGCCCCATGTCGAACGGTTCCAGGAGGCCGCCGTTGTAGACATCCAGATCCTCGGCGATCTGCAAGAACGCCTCGCCGGCCTCGATCCGTACCGTCACGTCCTCGATGAGCTGCGCCTGCGCGGCCGTCTCCAGCCGGATACGGGCGAGGGTCACCGTTGACGCGGGATTAAAGTCCTCGTAACTACGGGCGTACTCGCGCTCGATGTCACGCCATGTGACGACCACCCGCGACCGGATCTTCGCGTCACGGAGGTGTCGGATAAGCACGATGTCCTTCTGTTTGCCGACGTACTGATTCAACTCGTCGCCTTCACGCCGCCGCCGCGTCTCGGCGCCGGACTTCGTTCCGCGGCCCTTGCGAATCTCCTCGTCATACACGTTGTTGAGCATCGCGAAGAGACCCATCTGCTCCTGCTCCGACAACGACGCCTCCGCCTCGGCGAGAATGAGTTCGTTGAAGACGACCTCCTGCAGCCAGTCTTCGATGATGTTCAGGAATACCTCGTCGAGCTCGGGGCCCCGGGTCTGTTCCGCGGCACGCAGCAGCCGGTCCTCGATCGGCTGCAGGAACTCATCGGCGAACATCGGCCTGCCGTTGATGTGGCCGACGAGACTGTCCACGATGACGACGTCCCCGGGCCGGGCGGGCCGAAGCACCTCGCGCTGCTCCAGGTCGTCGAACCAGACGATCGGCCCGTCGGACGCCGCAACGTCGGCGGCACGGCTGGATCGGCCGGCCGAGCCGAGAGGGTCATGCGCCATCGGCTGCGCAAACTCGGCGAGACTCACCTCCCGGGCATCATCGTTGCGCGGGATGCCGACCGCATGACGGCTGCACCCCCCGGCGCCCAGAGCGCAGACACCCAGAACGCAGGCGCTCAGAATCAGTATTCCGCCGGCCGTTTTCATACGCTCGATTGTATCGCGTCGGTCGCATATACTCGTTGACTGCAATTGTTTTTCCGTGCATGCACGCACCGGCCCACCCGAACATCGAGGTCCGCCCATGAGCGAGGACGAGCTGAAGATTCAGATCGACACCGACTGGAAGGCCGAGGCCCAGGCGGAAAGAGAGCGTCTGGCCAGGGAGGACCGGACCGCCGAGGAGAACCCCGAGAGCGAGCAACCCGGCGCACTGCCGCCGGCGGACTTCCAGTCGCTGATCGGAGCGTTGGCCTCGCAGGCCGTCATGGGCCTGGGGGGGGTGCGCGACCCCAAGTCGGGCGCCGTCGTCGTGGACCTGCCCGGTGCACGGTTTGCCATCGACCTGCTCGCCGTGGTCGAGGCCAAGACCAGGGGCAACCTCGAGCAGGAGGAAGAGAAGGCACTCACCCAGACGCTCGCGGAGCTGCGCGACCGCTTCGTGAAGATCTCCCAGGCAGTTGCCACCCAGAAGCTCTCCGACGTCCAGGCAGCTACCGACAAGCCCAACCCGGCTGCCATCTGAGAAGTCTCGGCCGCTCACACCCGTATCAACAGCCGCCAGACGCTCCAGCACAGCAGCGTGCCCAACAACGCGCCCTGCACGCCCAGCGCCCGGCGTGGCAGCGAGACCACCCAGACGATGGGCATGAGCACTGCCCAGGACACCAGGTAGCGGTCGTAGACGACACCGCTGGTCATGCCGTACAGACCACAGCCGGTCACCAGCGTCCAGAACTGAAGGCGCATGACCACGCCGGTACGGTCGGAGACCCCGCGGCGCCATCCCAGGGATCCCAGCGCCCCCATCGCCGCCGCCCCGGTCATCGCCAGCCCGCCCACCAACACCGCCGCGAACCATGGCGAGTCCGTGATCCGGCCCAACGACAGCACGATCAACCCCAGGTACCGCTTCACCTGCATGTCCAGGATCGTCACCGTCTCGCCGAACGACGGTCGGGCCACGATCGCCAGGCCGAGCCCGATCCCGGCGCCGGCCGCGATCATCCACCGGCGCGCCGCGCACCGGCGATCCAGCAGCCCCGGCCAGAGCACTACAGCCGTCATCGGCACCAGCGCCGCGGCCAGGTAGGTCACGCTCGCGGGGTTCACGCCCAGACTGTGCGCGCCCTGATACTCGGGCGACACGAGCCCCCCCCACCGGAACACCAACGGCAACCGGCTCAACCCCGCCGCCGCGCACGCCGCCCACCACGGCCAGCTTCGCCAACGATCCCGCTCATACGCCACCAGCACCAGCGCGACGGCGAATGCCACCGCGTGAATCCTCAGGTGAAGAAGGATCGAGAGAAGAACCCCGACCAGCACGGGACCGGCGACCGAACGCTGCGTCTGGGGCGAGTGACCAAAGCCCCACATGAACGCCCACAGCAGCCATAACGACCACCAGATGAAGGACGGCTCGCTCATGACGAGTTGCCCGAGGGCCGCCGTGCGCGGCAGCAGCACGTAGAACGCGGCCACCAACGGCAGTGCCGGCCCTGACAGCCCGCATTGCCGGCAGATCAAGAGCAATGGCACGATGCCCGTGACGAAGAAGAACACCGAGATCAGGCGAAGGTCGTCCAGATCGGTCCCGGCCAGGAGCCCCCCGAGCGCATAGACCCACACGAGCGTGGGCCCCTTGGTTTCCGTGAAGTCGATCGCCGTCTCGACGGACCAGCCCCGTGTAAGCAGGTCGTCGATCGGCTGCCGAATGTAGTGCTCGTCGAAGACGGGGCCCTTGTCCAGCACGTTGGTGGCATGGCGCAGAGTGACCCCCGTGACGAGCACCAGCAGGAAGGCGCCGGCAATCCACGGCCGCGCATTGGTGGTCGGCTGGTCGCTCACAGCGTCTCGCGATCGGCTCGCGACAGTACCAGATCGAGCCGCTTGACGCGCCTGGTCAGCGGCCCCCTGTCGCGCACCGGCGGCCGGACGTCGTTCGGCCACAGGTAACGCCACGGCCACAGGTTGTTGTCGATCCGGTACACGTTGAAGCCCGCGTCCAGCAACGGGCGCAAGACGTCCCGAGGCGTCTGCGTTCGATCGGTCCACCACAACGGCGAAAGCTCCAGGACGATCTCGACGTCGTCCGGGCACGCCTCGAGAAGCCCGGCCATACCGCGCAGCACCGCGGGCTCACCCCCCTCGACGTCGATCTTGACGATGCCCAGTGTGCGCAACTCGTCGGGCTCCAGCAGGTCCGCCAGCGGCGCCGACGCCACCACGGCCTCCGCGGCAAAGCCGCGCCGCCGCACGGTGGTGCTCAGGCCGATGTTCCGGACCGGGCCCGCGTAGATCGAGCAGGTGCCCGTCCTGTCCGAGACAGCCTTGTTGACCAGGCGCACCGACGCGGCGCCGTTGGCCGTGACCTGCTCGCCAAGCACCCGGAAGATCTCCGGCGACGCCTCGATCGCGACCACCCGCGCGCCGCCGGCCGCCGCCAGCAGCGTGTGGTAGCCGATGTTCGCGCCAACGTCGACGAACGTCCGCCCCGCCGCCACTCGGCGATCGATGAACGAGGTGATGTCCGGCTCCCAGATCCCGAACAGGTACAGGTAGGTCTGGATGAAGTCCGGCAGACGGCATGTGAACCGCGCTCCGAAACGCGTCGAGGCCGTCGCCTCCAGCGGACCTCGGAACAACGCCCACACGCGAAGGCCGACGAGCATCGACCCGAAGATCGGAACGAGTAACGCCGCGCGCGCGAGTTTCTCCAGGCCGCCGACGTGTTCGCGGTCGGTGACCAGCCGCGCCAGGACCGCGCGGTGCGCCGAGACCACGGCCAGGACGATCGCACGCACCCCCGTCACCTGGCGCGCCGCAGGTACGCGCGACGGATGCGCAGAAAGTCGCCGGCCACGATCACGAAATCACGCAGCCGTATCTTCGAGCCCTGGACGTCGTGCCACGCGGTCAGCGGCAGTTCGTAGATGACGTCGCGCACGGGCGGGCCGTCGTCGGCCCGGCTGCCGACGAGTCTCCGCGCGATGATCTCCACGTCGAAGATCCACCTGGAAAGAAACGGCTCGCGAAACAGCTCGGCCAGGGTGTCGTCGACCCGGAAGACCTTCGCGCCACACTGGGTGTCGTAGATCGGCAGCTTCAGGGCGGTCGCCGCCATCGTCGCGAAGATGCGCCCGATGTAGTGCCGCATCAGGTTGCGCTGGATCGTGCGCCCCAGAAGGTTCACCCGGGCGCCGAAGACCATCTCGATCGCCGGATGCCGCTCGAACACCTCCAGGAAACCGTCGAGTTCCTGCAACGGCGTGGAGAGATCGGCGTCCCAGAAGCCGACGAACGCAGGCTCGGACTCCAGCGCCTTCAGGATGCCCCGGCGGACGGCCTCGGCCTTGCCCTGGTTGTGTTCCAGGCGCATCGTCTCGAACGCGGGGCCGTTGCTGGAGAGCCCCTCGAGCACGTCGGCCGTCGAGTCGGTGCTGCCGTCGTCAACGAAGAGAAACCGCAGGCCCGGGGTGCGATCCGCGTACGTCCGGTATGCGTCGACGTCGAGCCGATCGGCTTCGTTGTAGCAGGGTACGACCAGGACGATATCGCGCATCGAAACCTGCTTACGAGTGCCGCCGAAGGCGGGTTCTGGGCTTCAAAGCACCTCCGCCAGCACCGTGTCCGCCAGCAGCAGGCCGGCACGGGTGAACCGCAGGAATCCGTCGCGCCGCGCCAGCAGTCCCGCGGCGACCTGCTGTTCGATGGCGCTCGCCCGCTGGGGGCCGCGGCGACCGCGGGCCAGCAGTGTCCGGAGCTGTGCCTCGCCGATACCCTCGGTGAGCCGCAGACCCAGCATCAGGATTTCGCCCACCGTGCCATCCTCGTCAAGCTGCTCGACATCGGTAATCGGCGGCAGCGGTCCCACCCGGAGGTAGTCACCCAGACGCGGGACGTTCTTCCAGCGGATCCCCTCGACGTGCCCGGCCGCGCCCGGCCCCAGCGGCCACCACGATTCGTTGCGCCAGTACAGGAGGTTGTGAGCGCACGCGCGACCGGGCCGGGCCCAGCTGCTGATCTCGTAATGCTCGAAACCCGCCTCGTGCAGCCGGTCGATGGTGGCCTCGTACATCGCGGCCTCGACCTCCTCGTCCACCCGACGAATCGCGCCGGATCTCATGCGGGCCGTCAGCGGCGTGTTCGGCTCGTACATGAGGCTGTAGCAGCTCAGGTGCAGAGGCTCGAGGCTCACCGCCTCGTCCAGGTCCGCCAGCCACGTGTCGAGGTCCTGGCCGGGGATTCCGAAGATCAGGTCGAGGTTGACGTTGGTGATGCCGGCCGCCCGTGCCAGGCCCACGGCCCGCCGGACGTTGGCCGGGTCGTGCCGGCGTTCCAGCGTCGCCAGCAGGCGTGGGTTGAACGACTGTGCGCCGATACTCAACCGGTTCACGCCCCCCCGTACGAGGACGTCCAACAGTTCCGGTTCAAGCGAGTCCGGGTTGGCCTCCACGGTGAACTCCAGGCCGGGCGCCAGGGGTAGATGGGTCCGGATGGCGGCCAGCAGGCGGGCCCAGAGACCGGGCTCCAGCAGCGTCGGGGTCCCGCCGCCGACGAAGATCGTTTGCAGGGGGCACGGAACCCGCGGTGCGGCAGCCCTGATCTCCTCGATCAGCCGGTCGGTGAAGGCCGGTCGGCGGCTGTCGGGGCCTGTCTCCACCAGGCTGTAGAAATCGCAGTAATGGCACTTGTGCACGCAAAAAGGCACATGGACGTACAGGCCACGCGGCCCGGGCCCGCCGGCGAGCGGCAAATCGGACGCGGTCATGGAAAGGGCTTGGAGCCGGGGGTCGCTGGTGGTAAGCTGGGCAAGCGGGATCATGGAGAGGATCGCCTCGACGACACGAATGATAGGTCCCGAGCATGGAGGCGTTTGCGATGGGAATCTCGCTGGCCATGGAGATCACGGGCGGCGGCGAACGCCTCTTCCCACTGAACCGTCCCGTAATGGTGCTCGGACGCGACTCCCGGTGCGACCTGCGGGTGGCACTGCCGTCGGTGGACGAGCAGCACTGTGAGTTCATGATCCACGACGGGTCCGTCAGGTTCAAGGACCTGGACTCCGGCACCGGGACATTCCACAACGGCACCAGGGTGGAGCAGGCCGAGCTGGTCCCGAACGACCGCCTGACCGTCGGCCCGGTGACCTTCGTGGTCCGCCTGGACCAGTCGTCAGGCTGATTTTCGGGCGCTGCCCTTTTCCTCGTCGGGGCTGGCAGCCGCGCCGCCCTTTCTGGCCGGGATCTTGACGTTCATCCCGCACACCCGGCAGCGCACGACCTTGCCCCGTGCCCCCTCCGGCACGGCAAGGATGCGCTGGCAGGACAGGTTCGGGCACATGATTCGAATGAGACTGGTGGCTGTCACCGGGTTGGTATCGGCACTCCCGTGACGACGCTTGATCCGCACGGCCGAGACGTTAACCTTCCTGCGGCCATTCCCGCCTGCACATGAATCAGCGCCGACCAGACCTATCCGATAACAGCCGTCACACGGCGGTGGTCGGCCTGCAATGGGGCGACGAGGGCAAGGGCAAGATCGTCGATCTGCTCACCGCTCGTCACGATGTCATCGTTCGTTACAACGGCGGCGCCAACGCCGGCCACACGGTCGTCGTCGGCGATCAGCGGTACGCGCTGCACCTGATCCCGGCGGGAATCCTCTCTCCGGGCAAACTGTGCATTATCGCCAACGGCGTTGTCGTCGATCCCCAGGTTCTCTTCGAAGAGATCGACTCACTACGAAGTCGCGGCATCGAGGTCGGCGACAACCTGCGTATCTCGGACCGCGCGCACGTGGTCATGCCCTATCACAAGGAGCACGATGCCGCCCTGGAGGAAGTTCTCTTACACAAGTGCGGCGGCAAGAACCTCTCCATCGGCACGACCAAGCGCGGGATCGGCCCGGCGTATGCCGACAAGGTGCATCGCTCGACGGCCATCCGAATCGGCGATCTGCTGAACGAAGACCGGCTGCACCGCAAGCTCAGCGTGATCTGCACGATTCGGACGGCGGAGCTGGCTGCACTGGGCGTGACGGCCCCGCCACTGGACCCCGACGAGCTGACCCGTGTCTACGCCGACTACGGCCGGCGAATCCGCCCGAGCGTCATCGATACCGTCTACCTGCTGCACGACTGCCTCGGCGACGGGCGCCGGATCCTCTTCGAAGGCGCCAACGCCTGTCTGCTGGACATCGACCACGGAACGTATCCATACGTGACCAGCTCCAACTGCTCGACGCTCGGCATCCCCGCGGGAACCGGCGTGCCGGGCAGACACCTCCGCCGGGTGCTGGGCACGATGAAGGCGTATACGTCGCGCGTGGGCGAAGGGCCGTTTCCCACGGAACTACTCAACGAGCTGGGCGATCGGATCCGGCAGCGCGGCCACGAGTACGGCACCACCACCAATCGGCCGCGCCGCTGCGGCTGGGTGGACCTGGTGGCGGTCCGTTACTCGGCGATGATCTGCGGCGCAACCGGGCTGGCGTGCATGCTGCTTGACGTGCTGAGCGGTTTCGAGGAACTCAAGCTCTGCACCGGCTACCGCATGCCCGACGGGTCGGTCACCGAACGGTTCGTGCCCGACGCCGAGGGTCTCTCCGAGGTCCGGGCGGTCTACGAGACCATGCCGGGCTGGCCGGATGAGCTCGACGATCCGAGCGAACGCAAGACGCTGCCGGCCGAGGCGCGGCGATATCTCGACCGCATCGAGGACTTCGTCGGCGTGCCCATCGAGATCGTCAGCGTCGGGCCGGAGCGCACGCAGACGCTGGAAGCGGTTTCCTGAAGAACCCGCGGGCGTGCCGCGTCGTAGCATTGGGCGGCCCATGACCCCATGACCCCATGACCCCATGACCCAGACCGATACGCACACTCCGGCCCAGCGCACCGACGCGCCCGGCGTCCCGCCGGAACGGCTGCCCGGCCACGTCGCCATTATCATGGACGGCAACGGCCGATGGGCGAAGCAGCGGAACCAGCCGCGGATCGCCGGCCACCGGGCCGGCGCCAGGAGCGTCCGCGAGATCGTGACGGAGTGCAGTCGCCTCGGCATCGGGTACCTCACGCTGTACTCCTTCTCGACGGAGAACTGGAAGCGGCCTGATGACGAGGTCCGCGGCCTCATGGACCTGTGCGTGGAGTACCTGGTCAAGGAGCGCCGCGAGCTCACCGACAACAACATCCGTTTTCTCCAGATCGGCCGCCGCGAAGGGCTGCCCACTGCGGTGCTCGACGAACTGGACCGGACCACCGCCGTCACCAAGTCGTGCACCGGCCTGACACTGTGCCTGGCGTTGAACTACAGCTCGCGAACGGAGATCACCGACGCGATGCGGTCGATCGCCGACGACGTGCAGGCGGGCCGTCTCGAACCGGCCGCGATCCAGGAGGCGACCATCAGCGAGCGTCTCTACACGGCGGGTCTGCCCGACCCGGATCTACTCGTCCGGACGGCGGGCGAGTTGCGCGTCTCCAATTACCTGTTGTGGCAGATCAGCTACGCGGAGATCCACGTGACCGACGTGTACTGGCCGGACTTCGGCATCGAGGACCTGCACCGGGCGCTGCGCGACTACGCCTCGCGCGACCGCCGCTTCGGCGGGATCGATTAGAGGGGATTCACGACGAACTGGAACGTTCGTCCGCTCTCGATCACCCCGCGCGGGTCGTGCAATGTCATCGTGAACCGAATCGCCGTCGGCCACGGCGTCGCGCTTTGGTCGTACCCGAAGATCGCCTCATAAACGATCGCGCCGGCGCCACGGATCCCCACGCCGGCCGAGGTCGTGAGCGTCTCACCGCACTGCTCGATCGCACCGTCCGATGCCGGCAGGGTCCTGCCAAGCCCGAACCACGGCTGCTCCGCGGCGCGGTCGATCGCCATCCCCACGCCGTCCGCCCAGGTCCATTCGATCGTTATCGAGCTGCACGCCGTCGCGATCACGTGGTTGGTGAGGCCCTGGTCGACGCGGTGCATGCCCGGGGCACGAGTTTGAGCGCGCGGGTAGAAGAGCATGCCGGCGATCACCTCGCGCTGCGCTTCGGGCGGGTCGGTGACGCCGTCGTCGTCTGCGTCGAGGATCCTGGCTCGGACGTCCGCCAGGCGTTCGGCCGCCGCATCCACGCGGCCGTTGACGATGACCGCGTCGTCGATCCGTGCCGTCGAGCGGAACCCGCGCTCGCCGAGCGTGAACAGGAACACGTTCGGCGAGCCGCCGTCGTCGGCGAGAATCACCGCCTGCCGGGCGAGCAGCCACGCCCCCGCCGAGGGCTGGCTCGCGTCGAACACGCCGTAGTCACCGTCGATCCTGTAATCGCCGGGCGGATCGGTGGCGTTGCGCTGGAACCGCGTCCGGAGGAGCGTCCGCGGACCGGTCTTCCACGGTACGAGCGGCGAGGCCCGATCTATCTCGGGATCGATCGCCCACACGACGCTGTCGTCGCCGGCGACTTGCT
>JADFOJ010000074.1 GCA_022562915.1 Planctomycetota bacterium
TGCGGGTCGACGAGGCTTCGACCGTAGAGGATTCTCTTTCGAGGTCAATCGCTTGCGCAGTCTCGACCGCGGGATCGCGAAACGTCACCTCGTTGACCTCAGGTTTCTCGCTACCGGCCGAGTCTCTGTTGACCGGCTGAGATGAAGGATCCCCACACCGCGCCAGTCCGAAGAGGATCAAGAGGAGCAGTCGGGGGCGTCCTCGGCGTGTGTGCATCTGGTCTCCTCGCCCCGGTACGCTTACCTTTCCATCAATCATAGCAAACATACTTCCGAGAATGACTTGCCGGAGACCGACGCGGAGGTCAGAATTGAGATGTCCATGGCTTCCGACCAGGAAAGACTGTTCGCAGAGGCGGCGAAGCTGCCGCCGCACGAGCGATCGGAGTTTCTGGCACAAGCATGCACGGAGGGCCATGTACGCGCAGAGGTCGAGGCGCTACTGGCTCAACACGACGTGGCCGGCACTACTGAACCGTGTATCGTGGCGGGAGAGCTTCGCAGGAAACGGGTCGGCCACTTCCGATTGAAGCACGTGCTTGGCTCAGGGGGCATGGGGACCGTATACCTGGCCGTCCAGGACGAGCCCCGGCGGGACGTGGCGCTCAAGCTCATGAAGCACGGCATCGCCTCCCGGTCGGCGTTGCGCCGCTTCAAGTTCGAGGCCCAGTTGCTGGCCCGCCTGCGTCATCCGGGGATCGCGCAGATCTACGAGTCGGGCACCCACGACGACGGCTCCGGCGGGGTGCCGTACTTCGCCATCGAGTATATCCCAGGAGCCCTCCCCCTTACCACCTACGCCAAGGAGAGAAAGCTCGACATCGGTGAGCGCCTGGACCTGTTTACAGAGGTCTGCGACGCCGTCGCCCACGGCCATCAGAAGGGGATCATCCACCGGGACCTGAAGCCGGACAACATCCTGGTGGATTCGCGCGGACGGCCCAGGATCATCGACTTCGGTGTCGCCCGCGCCACCGACTCGGATCTGGCCGTCACCACCCTTCAAACAGACCTGCACCAGATCATCGGCACGCTGCAGTACATGTCACCGGAACAGTGTGGCAACGATGCGCTGGACATCGACACCAGCAGCGACGTTTACGCCCTGGGCGTCGTGCTCTACGAGCTGCTGTGCGATCAGCTCCCTTACGACATTTCCAGCTCGCTGCTGCCGGCCGCGGTCGAGACGATCCGCACGCAGGAGCCCGCCCGGCCCAGCACGATCAACCGAGCGCTCAAGGGCGACCTGGAGACGATCGTCCTCAAGGCCCTCAACAAGGGGCGTGACCGGCGGTACAGGACCGCCGCCGACTTCGGAGACGACATCCGGCGGTATCTCAACGACGAGGCGATCGTGGCGCGGCCGCCGAGCCTGGCCTACCTACTGAGACTGCTCGCGCGTCGCCACCGGGGCGTCTTCGCCGGAGTGGCGACGGCGGCTGCGGCGCTCGTGCTTGCGACCGCGGCCAGCACCTACTTTGCGGTCAGGGAAGGCCGGGCGCACGTGAAGGCCAACAATGCCCTTGTCGGTCGTGATGCGGCGCTCGACAAGGCGCAAGCCGCACTCGGCCACGCGGAGCGCCAGGCCTACGTCGCCAACATCCTCGCGGCGGACCTTGCGATCCAGATGAACGACGTCGCAACCGCACGGCGCCGCCTGGAGTCTGCGCCGGAACACCTGCGTCGGTGGGAGTGGCACTTTCTGCACAACCGCCTCGATCGGAGCGTGGCGACGTTGCGCGGACACACTGCTTACGTCCTTTCCGTCGCCTTCTCACCGGACGGCGCTCGCCTCGCCACGGGGTCCGGGGACAACACCGTCAAGCTCTGGGATGCGGCGACCGGCGAGGAGATCATGACGTTGCGCGGACACACTGCGGGCGTCACTTCCGTCGCGTTCTCCCCGGACGGCGCTCGCCTCGCCACGGGGTCCGACGACAACACCGTCAAGCTCTGGGATGGCACTCCCCGCAGCGACGGTGCACCGCCACGGAATCACACGAGTGAGTCCGCACCAGGCCGGCGGGCGACGTCAACCGTGCCACCCAGAGAGTCGACGATGGTACGGGGCGATCAGTCAGATCGTTGCAACTTCATTTCGGCGATAATCAGCGGCGATGTCCGAGCACGCGCTACCCGTCCTGCCCACGTCGTCGCCGGAACTCGATCGCGTCGCCCGCGAACTCGAGGCCATCGTCGGTGACGGCGGGCGCGTCCGGTTCGGCCGGCACGATCGCATGCTGTACGCGACCGACGCGAGCATTTACCAGGTCGAACCGCTGGGGGTGGTCATACCGCCGACAATCGCCTGCGCGGAGGCAGTAGTCCGGTACTGCCTGGACAACGACCTGCCGATCCTGCCGCGGGGCGGGGGGACGTCGCTGGCGGGGCAGGCCGTAAACCGTGCCGTCGTTTTGGACTTCTCGCCGCACTGCCGCTGCGTTGTGTCGATCGACGCCGATCGCATGGAGGCGGTCGTCGAGCCTGGAGTTGTTCTGGACGAGCTCAATCGGGCCGCCGCGCCGCACGGCCTCATGTTCGGGCCGGACGTGGCGACCTCGACTCATGCCACGCTTGGCGGGATGATCGGCAACAACTCCGCCGGGGCACACTCGATCCTGTACGGACGAACGGTCGAGCACCTGCACGAGATCGACGTCCTGCTGGCGGACGGAACTCGCGTGACGCTTGACGAGGGCGGGGCCGAGCGCGACGGCCGCGTTGCCGAACTGACCCGTGGCGTCGTGGAGATCGTCCGACCCCTGGCGGACGAGATTCGTCGGCGGTACCCCACCACGACCCGGCGTGTCAACGGCTACAACCTCGACCTGGTGCTCGACCAGATCCAGTCTGGTCGTGTGAACCTCGCGTCGCTGGTCTGCGGCTCGGAGGGGACGCTCGCCGTCACGCTCGGTGCGACGGTGGGCTTGGTCCGCGCCCCGGCGCGCAAGGGACTCGCCATCATCGCCGCTCGCGATCTCGACGATGCGCTTGGCATGCTCGGGGCGATCCTCGAGACCGGCCCGTCCGCGGTGGAGCTCATCGACGACGTGATCCTCGAGCTTGCCACGCACAACGTCGAGTACCGGCGCTACCTGGAGCTGTTGCCCAGTGATGGCGGCGCGGCGCCCGGCGCGGTGCTCTACGTGGAGTACTTCGCCGACGACGAGGACGAGCTTCGCGCGAAGCTGGCTGCCTTGGGCAAGCGGGTGCCGGGCCATGCACTGACCACCCACACGGCCCCCGACGCAATGGCCGCCGCCTGGAAGCTCCGCAAGGCCGGCGAGCCGTTGCTGCACGCCATGCCCGGCGATCGCAAGCCGCTCACCTTCATCGAGGACACGGCCGTCGATCCCGCCCGGCTGCCGGAGTTTGTTCGGGAGTTCCGCGCGATCGTCGAATCGCACGGCACGACGGCGGCGTACTACGCGCACGCCTCGGTCGGCTGCCTGCACATACGGCCGATGATCTCGCTGCGTGACCCGGCGGGCCGGGCCGCGGTAGAGGCGATCGCGGCGGAGGTCACGGAACTCGTCAAGACCTACCGCGGCGCGCTCTCCGGTGAGCACGGCGACGGCCGGGCCCGGTCGCCGTTGCTCCGGCGGTTCTACGGTGACGCGATCTGCGATGCGTTCGCGGCGATCAAGGCCCTCTTCGATCCGGAGAACCTGCTGAACCCCGGCAACATCGTCGAGCCGGCCGCGATCACGGACACGCTCCGCATCGAGCCCGAGGGGCGACCGGCGACGGTCCCCGACGTGCGACCCTTCTACCGGTACGACGCGGAGCACGGCTTCGGGGCAGCCGTGGAGATGTGCAACGGCGCCGGGGTCTGCCGCAAGACCAGCGGCGGCACGATGTGCCCCTCGTACCGGGCGTTGCGCGACGAACGGCACAGCACGCGGGGCCGCGGCAATGCCCTGCGACTTGCGATCACGGGGCAACTCGGCGGTTCCCGGTGGGATGACGCCGAGACGATCCGCACGCTCGACCTGTGCCTGTCGTGCAAGGCGTGCAAGGCCGAGTGTCCGAGCAACGTGGACATCGCCAAGCTCAAGAGCGAGTACACGGCGCAGCGGTATGCCGCCACCGGGCGAATTCCTTGGCGGGTGAAGGCCTTTGCCGATATTCGCAGGATCAACCGGGTCGGATCGGCGCTCTACCCGGTGGCCAACGCCATTGCGGGATTCTGGCCGACGGCGGCGTTGCTCAGGTCCATGATGGGAATCGATCGCCGCAGGAGCCTTCCGCGGTTCGGCCCGTCACTGTACCGGTGGCACGCGTCGCGCCGGACGCCGGTATCAGACGGCGCCCCGACGGTCGTGCTGCTGGGCGACTGCTTCACGGCGTGGTCGGAGCCGCATATCGGCCGGGCGGCCGTGCGGGTGCTGGAGCAACTGGGCTATCGCGTCGTGCTGGCGAAGACCGGCTGCTGCGGGCGGCCGCTGATCAGTCAGGGAATGCTCGCCGAGGCGCAGTCGCTGTGCCGCGAGACGGCGCAGGAGCTTCAACGGATCGTGCAGAGGAGCGAGGCGGTCGCCGTGGTCGGGTGCGAACCGAGCTGCATCTCGGCGATACGCGACGACTGGCTGGAGCTGGACATGCAGTGCGACCTGTCCCAGCTCAAGGCACTGGCCGGAATGACCTCTCTCGTCGAGCAGTTCGTCGAGTCGAACTGGGATGCCCATCCGAACGCAGCCGGCGTGGTCGCGGCCGCCGAAGGCCCGCCCGTATTACTGCACGGGCACTGCCACCAGGAGGCGCTGTGGGGCGTCGAGAGCTCGGCGGGATTCCTGAGACGGCTCGTCGGCGATCGCCTGCGCGTCCTCGATACGGGCTGCTGTGGAATGGCCGGCGCGTTCGGCTTCACGCCCGACCATTACGACCTCTCGATGGCGATCGGCGAGGCGGGACTCCTGGCAGCGGTCCGCGCCGAGCCGGACGCCGTAATTGCAGCGCCCGGCACGAGCTGCCGGCACCAGGTCAGGGACGGAACCGGCCGGTGCGCCGTGCACCCGATCGAGATCGCCGCCACGCCGGACGACCCTTCGTTTGAGTAACAAAACGTCGCGGCGTTTTCGCAGTTTTTCAGAAGACCTATTCGGCCCCTGTTAGGCTACACGGAATCACCCGTTTTGCCCGTGTAAATCGCCTATTCAGGGAGGAATCAGATGATTGCCGGATGCACAAATACCGACCTTCGGGCCCACGCGGGCACCAGGATCGCCGAGCCGGGGTCCGGGCTCACCGTGGAACTCCAGGCCGGACTCTCCGCCGCGGAAGCCGACAAGCGTGTCGCCCAGGCCCACCGCGCCGGCGACATCGGCGCGATGGCACTGTCGTTCTATCTGGTGGACATGGCCGAGCGCGGCGTCCACCAGGAGCTCGGCTTCCACGGCATCGAGCAGTACGCCGAGATGCGGTACCAGATCCGGCCGGCGACGACCCGGCGGTACCTCGTCGTCGGCCGGGCGCTGAGGGAGCTGCCCGAGATCCACCGGGCCATCAGCGAAGGCCGGCTCTTCTGGTCGCAGGTGCGAGAGCTCGTCAGGGTCGCCGTCCCGGAGACCGAGCACGAGTGGATCGAGTGGGCCCGCAACCGCTCGGCGCGCGAGATCACCGCCCAGGTGAGGATCCGTCGCAAGGGCGAACGGCCGACG
This sequence comes from Planctomycetota bacterium, assembly GCA_022562915.1. Taxonomy (GTDB): domain Bacteria; phylum Planctomycetota; class Phycisphaerae; order Phycisphaerales; family SM1A02; genus JADFOJ01. The sequence goes on from JADFOJ010000074.1 coordinate 5,661, forward strand.
GACCCGGCGCGAAGACGAATTCACAACGTCTGGTTCCGGCCGGAGGGCCGGATGAACCCGTTGCAGTGGGCGAAATGGAATACTGCACGGGCAAAGCTCGAGGCTGAGCTCGGCCGGCCGGTCTCTGACACGGAGATGCTGGAGGAGATGTCCGACCTGCTGTTGAGCACCCGCGCCGACGGCACCGTTCCCGGCCGGATGCCGGTGAACGACTCGCATTACACGGTCGTCACGGTCCGCGACGCGGTGACGGGGACCACGTCGGTCGAGACCGAGGCCGGACTGATCGAACTCGACACGTCGGACGCCGACCAGAACACCGGCCCCGAAACACCGATCGAGGACCGCGACGAGCCCACGCCGTCGTCGCTCTGCCGAGAGATCCTCGCCCGCGATGGGTTCCGGTGCCTCAACTGCCTGCGACGCTTCAATCTGACGATTCACCACCTGCTATGGCTCCTCTTCGGCGGGCTGACGATCCCCGAGAACCTTCTGACCGTCTGCGAGGACTGCCACAGCCTCATCCACGCCAGGCTGCTGTTCGTCCGGGGGACGATTCCGGGCAAGTTGCGGTTCCTCGACTCCAAGGGCCGGGACCTGCGGAGCCTCGGTCGGACGGTCCGCGAGGTTGTCGAGAGCATGGTCGTTGTTTCACGTGAAACAACTGAGGCAGAGCAGGCCTCGGACCAGCCGAAAATTGTTTCACGTGAAACAAACGCGGTTTCTGAGCAGCCAGAGGGTGTTTCACGTGAAACAAACGCAAGACGGCCCCGGAGCCTGGCGGAACTCGTCGGACAGCACTCGGTCGTGGCCAACCTGCGGCGAGCGGTCCGTGCGGCCCGGCGCCGGGGCGAGAACGCCCCGCACATTCTCTTGGCAGGACCTCCCGGATTGGGAAAAACGAGCCTCGCTCACGCCGTCGCCGGCGAGATGGGCGGCACGCTGAAGGTCACGAGCGCGCCGCTGGTCGGCGAGCCGGAAGAGTTGCTGCGACACCTGGTCTCGTTGCGCGACGGCGACATCCTCTTTATTGACGAGATCCACCGCCTGTCCGATCGAGTCGCGGAAACGCTCTACGAGGCGATGGAGGACGGCCGGATCAGTCGCTTCGGCGAGACCCGTCGCCTGGCGCGATTCACGGTGATCGGTGCGACCACGGACGAAGACCTCCTGTTGCCCGCACTGCGCGATCGGTTCACCGTGCGGCAGGACCTGGAGTTCTATGCGGGCGACGACCTCGTCGAGATCATTCGTCGCAAAGTAAACCGCTGGTCGCTGGAGATCGATGACGACGCGGCCGCGAAGCTCGCCGCTGTTTCACGTGAAACACCCCGGGTCGCGTTGGCACTGCTTCATTCCGTCCGTGACGAGACGGAACTGCGCGGCGGGAGTGTCATCGACCTCGGCACCGCGTCGGAGGTCCTGCGGTCTCTCCAGATCGACGACCGGGGTCTGACCGGTGTCGAACGGAAGTACCTGGAGATACTCCGTCTCGCCGCGCGGCCCCTTGGCCTCGGGACGCTCGCAGACCGTCTCGGCAAGTCGAGAAACGCCCTCCAGACCGTGCACGAGCCGTTTCTGATCCGGCTTGGACTGATCCTGCGGACTCCCCGCGGGAGGATGCTCGCGGCTTGACGCAGGCCCTTCTTGTCAAAGTAGCTTTTTGGCCTCACCTTCCGGCGGGCTGCGCTCCGCCGGCTATACTGCCGATGTCCGCCACACGTCACTTCTCGGCGGGCAGTTCTGGCCGACAGGAACCTGGGTATGGCGTCTTGCGCGATCTTCCCCGTCGTGGCGCTGGTGGTTTTTGCGGTTCCGTGCGAGCGTGCGGTCGCAGGGCCGCTCTTTGCCGCGCAGAAGTTTACCGTGGGCAACAGCCCCTTCTCCGTCACCGTCGCGGATTTCAACGGTGACGGGGCACTCGACCTGGCGGTGGCGAACAGTGCCAGTGGCGATGTCTCCATACTGATCGGCGACGCCACCGGCGTTTTCACGGGACCAGTGACGTTCGCCGCGGGCAATGGCGCCCGATCCGTCGCTGCCGGCGACTTCGACGGTGACGGCGACGTCGACCTGTTCGTCGCGGCCTTCAACGACGATGTCGTCTACGTCCTCTGGGCAACGGGCACCGGCGGGTTTACAGCGACCCCGACTCTGTTCCCGGTTGGTGACGGACCGCGCTGCGTCATCAGTGCAGACTTTGACGGCGACGGCGACCTCGACCTGGCCGTGGCCAATCGTTTCAGCGACGACGTCTCGATTCTGCTGGGCGACGGCGCGGGAGGACTCCAGGGCCGGTCGACCATTGGTGCAGGCGACTCGCCGCGCTCGATCGCCGGCGGCGATTTCAACGAGGACGGCAACTTCGATTTCGCGGTAGCCAACGGTCTGGGCGATAGCGTCTCGATCTTTCTCGGCGACGGCGCCGGCGGCTTTGCCGGCCCCTTCGATTTCCTCGTCGGTGACGGCCCGGAATCCGTGGCCTGCGGCGACCTGAACAATGACGGCCATGTCGACCTGGTGGTCGCCAACGGGTTCAGCGAGGACGTCTCCCTGCTGTTCGGTAACGGCACGGGGGCCTTCGGGCTCGCGCCGGGCATTCCGGTCGCGGCGGCGCCGCGAGCCGTGAGCCTCGGCGACCTCGACGGCGACGGTGCGCCGGACCTGGCGGTGGCAACCGCCGACGGGCTCTCTGTAATGCTCGGCGATGGCGCCGGTGGGTTCGCAGCCGCAGTCAACTGGCCAGTGGGCCGGTCCCCGGTCTTCGTCGTCGTGACAGATCTGGACGCCGACACCAACCTCGACCTGGTCGTGGCTAACGCGGTGGGGGACGATGTCTCCATACTGCTCGGCGACGGCTCCGGCGGTGTCGCGGGCCACAAGACGTTCGTGGTCGGGGGCAAGACCCGCGGCATCGACGCCGGCGACCTCAATGGCGACCTCGTGATCGACCTGGTCGTCGCCGTGTCGTTGGAGGACACGGTTGTCAGGCTGCTGGGCGACGGCGCGGGCGGGTTCTCGAACCTGGCGAGCTTCCCCGCCGGTGACCGGCCCGAATCGATCGTCGCCGTGGACCTCGACGGTGACGGCTGCCTCGACGTGGCGACGTCCAATTTCTCCGGCGGCGACGCCTCGGTTCTCATTGGTGACGGCTCGGGCGGGTTCTCCGGCGCAGCGCACTTCCCGGTGGGCAGCGGCCCGCGCGATCTGGCCGCCGCGGATTTCGACCTCGACGGCGACCTTGACCTGGCGGTCGCCAACCAGTTCAGCGACGATGTGGCGATCCTGACGGGTGACGGGACCGGCGGCTTCACCGGCCCCACGAGCTTTCCCGCCGGCAATGGCCTGTGGGCGATCACCGTCGCCGACTTCGACGCCGACGACAATCCCGACATCGCCGTGGCCGGCAGCATCGTCAACGGCGCCTTCGTGCTTCTGGGCGACGGGGCCGGCGGGTTCTCCAGCCCGATGGGTTTCGCCGTTGGCGCGGCGCCCAGAGCGATCGCCACCGGCGACTTCAACGGTGACGGCGCCGCCGACCTGGCCGTGGCCAACCTCGGCAGTGGGGACGTCTCCGTGCTCCTGGGGGACGGGGCAGGTGCGTTCGCCGAAGCCGGCACACTCCCCGTCGGTGGCGCGCCGCTCTCCGTCGCCGTGGGCGATTTCGATGGCGACGGCGCCCTCGACCTGGTCGTGGCCATCACCTTCAGCGACGAGATCGTCGTGCTGCTGGGCGACGGAACCGGCGGTTTTTCCGATCCGCTTTTCTTCGCCGTGGACGGGGGCCCGCGCGCCATCGTCGCGACCGACCTTGACGGCGACGGGGCACCGGACCTGGCGGTGAGCAAGGAACAGGGCTTCGACATCTCGGTTCTGCTGAACCAGCGTTCGTTCTGCCCGGCCGACCTGGACGGGGACGGCCTGGTCGGCATAGAGGATTTCCTGGCGCTGTTGCTGGCGTGGGGCACGGACCCCGGTGGTCCGCCGGACCTGGACGGCGACGGGAACGTGGGGGTCATCGATTTCCTGGAACTCCTGGCGAGGTGGGGCCCATGTCCATAGAACTGTTTCGATCGCGTGCGATGCTGGTGTCGGCCGCGAGCGTGGGGCTCGCCGCAGGCGCTGCACCGGCTCAGCCCTGTGAACCGCTGTGGTCCGACCAGTTTGCGCCGATTCCACTGAACAGCTTCGTCTGGGACCTCGCGGTCTTCGATGACGGCTCCGGCGAGGGACCGACCGTGTACGCCGGTGGATTCTTCACCGAGGCGGGTCAGGTCACCGTCAACCGCATCGCCAGGCTCGACGGCAACACATGGTCACCGCTGGGCGACGGCATGGACAGCAGTGTCCGCGTCCTCGAGCCGTGTGACGTATGCCCAGACCGCCGGCCGAGCTTGTACGCCGGCGGCGAGTTTACGCTGGCGGGTGGCGTCGAGGTCAACAGCATCGCCCGCTGGGACGGCGAAGCCTGGTCGCCGCTCGGCAGCGGAATCACCAGCAAGGTCTTCAGCGTCGTGTTTGTATTGCTCGTTACCGACGAACTCGTCGGGCCGGGCCCGGCGCTCTACGCGGGCGGTTTCTTTGATACCGCAGGCGGGTTGCCGGTGAATAACATCGCCCGGTGGGACGGCTCTGCCTGGTCTGCTCTGGGTAGCGGGCTGGACGGGTCAGTCCGTGCCTTGGCTGTTTTCGACGATGGGACGGGGCCGGCGCTCTACGCAGCGGGGAACTTCACGCTGGCCGGCGAGATTGAAGTGAACCACATCGCTCGCTGGGACGGTGACACGTGGTCAGCGGTGGGCGGCGGGGTGGACGGTTCCGGGTGGGCGTTGGCGGTCTTCGACGACGGCTCCGGTCCCGCTCTCTACCTCGGTGGCAACTTCACGGTCGCAGGGGGCATCGAAGCCGTCGATATCGCGAAATGGGACGGCACCACCTGGACACCGGTGGGGGCCGGTGTGGCCGACGAGGACTTCAACTCCTGGGTGCCCGACCTGCTCGTCTTCGACGACGACTCCGGCGCGGGACCCGCGCTCTATGCCGGAGGCACTTTCGATACGGCCGGCGAGGTCGAGGCACACAACATCGCCCGCTGGGACGGCGCGGTATGGACGGCGCTCGGAAGCGGGATGGACTCATCCGTCAAGGCGCTGGCGGGGCTGAATGACGGTGCATCCGGCGCAACCCTCTATGCGGGCGGCTTCTTCCACATGGCCGGCGAGGTCGACGCCGAGCGTGTCGCCGCGTGGAGCGGGGCCCAGTGGTCTGCAGTGACGCGGCAGCCGGCGTTCCCGGAAGAGTACGCGGTCCTCTACGACCTGGATGTGTTCGACGACGGCCTCGGCAAGGCGCCGGCGCTGTACGCCGCCGGTGTCTTCGGTGAAGCCGGCGGCGTACAGAGCCGCAGCGTCGCCCGGTTCGACGGCGTCTCCTGGTCATCCCCTGACGGTGGGGTGGGCGGGCAGTTCGTCACCGTCCGTGCGATGGAGGTTTTCGACGACGGATCGGGTCCCGGGCTCTATGTGGGCGGTGCCTTCGATTCCGCGGGCAGCGACGAGATCGAGACCAACAACATCGCCCGCTGGGACGGCCGGCAGTGGTCGCCGCTGGGCGGAGGCGTGGCCGGCTTCGGCACTGGCGGCGTCTTCGGCCTGGCCGCGTCCGATGGAGGCTTTGGCGGCGCGCCGGCGCTGTTCGTCGGGGGCGCGTTCACCGAGGTCGACGGCATCACCGCCAACCTCGTGGCGCGTTGGGACGGGAAGGCGTGGTCGGCTCTCGGCAGCGGGATCGATCCTAATGATTCCCTCGTGCTCACCGTGCTCGTCGTCGATCAGCCGTCAGCGATCGGCCCGGCGCTGTACGTCGGCGGCATCTTCCAGACGGCCGGCGGCGTCAGCGCGCGATCGATCGCCAGGTGGGACGGCCGCTCATGGTCGGCTCTCGGCGAGGGCGTAGCCGGCGGGGCCAGGGCGCTGGCCGTCTACGACGATGGCCGCGGTCCGGCGCTGTACGTCGGCGGCACCTTCCAGACGGCCGGTGGCGTCACGGCCAAGGGGATCGCCCGCTGGAACGGCACGGCATGGTCATCCGTCGGCGGTCTGGCGGACGGTCAGATTCTCGACCTCGCGGTCATTCAGGCTCCTTTCGACGAAGGTCCGGTCCTCTATGCCGTCGGGCTTTTCAGCTTCGCCGGCGGCGTCAGCGCCAACTCGATCGCCCGCTACAACGGCGCGTTCTGGACGTCATTGGGTGCAGGCGTCGGCGACTCCGTTTACCCGATCGTCCGGGCGGTGGGGGGCTTCGATGACGGCCTCGGCAATGGCACGGCAGTCTTTGCCGGTGGTCAGTTCACCACGGCCGGCGGGATCCCCTCGGCCCGGTTCGCCAAGTGGACCGGCTGCGCAAGTGACGAGTTGCCGCCGTTCATGCCGTGCGAGTACGAGGCACAGACGATCGCCGGCGCTCCGATCGGGATCAATGACGCCGGTGTGATCTGCGGCTTCAAGCGGCACCTCAACATCGGTCTCGCCGAGGCATTCATCTGGACGCCGGACTCCGGGCAGGAGTTCCTGGACATGCCGCCCAACGTTCGGGAGTCGTGGGCGAACGACGTGAACAACGCCGGGGTCATCGCCGGAAGTGTGGACTTCGACGACGACGATCTCGCGTTCCTTGCGATGCGGTATGAGGCCGGCACCGTCCTGAGCCTCGGTACGCTGCCCGGCGGCGTGGCCAGCATCGGGCGGGCGATCAACGAAGCGGGCTGGATCGTCGGGTGGTGGAGCACGACGCCCTTCACCAACGATTCCGTCGCGTTCATCTGGCAGGGTCGCATGGTGGACCTCGGTCCCGATCTCGGCACGCTGCGCAGTGCCGCCACCGACATCAACGACCAGGGCCTGGTCACGGGCTGGATGGGAACATCTCTGTCTTTCAATGCCGATGCGTTCATCTGGGACGACGGCGCCGTGACGAATATCGGCGTGATTCCAGGTGGGACGACCGGTCGCGGCGAGGCCATCAACAACATGGCGCAGGTGGTCGTGACCGGTCGGCTCGATACAGGGGGCTCGCCGAGTATCTTCCGGACCTTCATCTGGCAGGACGGTCAGTGGACCGACCTCGGAGTCCTCGACGGGTGCGACACCTGCCGGGGGATCGCGATCAACGACGCGGGCGTCGTGGTCGGACGGTGCGCACCCGCCGGGACGTCCGCTTGGCGCGGCTTCATCTGGCGCGACGGCGTCATGATGGAATTCGACGAACTGCTCGCCTGGGATTCGCCGGTCTTCGTCAACATCACCTGGGCGATCAACGCGATGGGACAGATCGCCGCCGGCGGCGCCACCGGCCTGTCCCTGATGCCGGTCGAGCAGCCGCTCGGCGACATCGACGGCGACTGTCGCGTCGACATGTTCGATTTCCTGATCCTGCTGTTCGAGTGGGGCGAGACCGACTCAGCCGCCGACCTCGACGGCGACGGGCTCGTCGGCATCAACGACCTGCTCATCCTGCTGGCGAACTGGGGGCAAGGCTAGCAGCCCGAATGACTTCTTCAACAGGCTGCCAGGCCACACCGGCCCTCATCGCGCGTGAAGGCGACCCGGCCCCCGGTACCGCCGACGGCGCACGCCCACGGCCGCGAGAGCGAAGATCGCCAGCGAGGCCGGGCCCGGGATGAACGTGGTGCTCAGCTGGACGTTGTCGAAATTCACCTGCGGCGACTCGCTGCCGAAGCGAATCTCCAGTGACAGACCGAGCTTCAGATCACCGGGCAATGCGTCGTACGTGACCACGGACGTCTCGAACAGGCCGAAGCCCGGTATCAGCGAGAACTCCTCGGCCAGCAGGATGCCGCCCGCCCAGAGCTGCACGGTGTACGGGGCAAAGGACAGGTCGAACCGGTTGCCGACGTCAATTCGCAGCGTGTAGCTCGTGTTCGCCGTCAGGACCACATCCAGCACCTGGGAAAGGGTTCCCCCGTTGCTGAAGGCCGTGTTCTGGCCCTCCGGCGCCTCGAACGCAAACTGCGTCACCTCGGGATTGAACCAGCCGGCGATGCCGCCGTCGGAGGTCCAGCCGGTCGGGGCGCCGATGATATAGGCGCCGTTGGCGAGCACGTCGGTCTCGAATCCGAAGTTCTCAATGAAGACGTCAGCGGCCTGGGAACAGGCGGCGATCCCCACGGCCGACAGAACGCCTGCGCTTCGCGCGCGCATGTCGACTTTCATCTCAGCGTACCCTCTCTACACTCAGACTCTCTCTCTAATCTCACCGGAGCACGGTTGCTCCAGCCTGAGCTTACAGATGCCCCAGCCTGTGTCAATAGCGAATCCGCAGGATTTTACGGTTGTCCACCCATGACCGAGACGGTGGCGGCCATGTCCCACGCCACGGCGGAGAGGATTCGTTCCTGCAGCCGCTTCGCCCTGGAGACGGACCCGGCTTTGTCCAGCCCGTTGATGAGGATGCTGAAGGAACGCCGTCGCTGGTCCGGTGCGGTCAGGTACCCGCTGAGGCAACTCACCGAGTGAATGTATCCGGTCTTCGCCTGCAGCAGCATGCCGTACAGATCCACGTCACGGAATCGCTTCGCCAGCGTGCCGGAGCGGCCGGCGACGGCGAGGCTGTCAAGAAAGATCTCCCCGAGCCGGGGATCCTGGTGGAACGTGTTCAACCATGCCGTCATCGTCTCTGCCGCGATACGGTTATCGCGGCTCAGCCCCGATCCTTCGTGGACCACCAGTTGTACGGCGAGGTTTGGACTGTTCAGCCGTTCGTGAACGACCAGCCGCACGACCGCGGCCCCGTTGGTCCATGACCCCGGCTCGTGCCGGATCGCGTACCCGATCCGCTTGATCAACGCCTCGGCGTACAGGTTCTGGCTGTCGCGGTTGCATCGCGTGACGACCGTCGAGATCGGCGTGGCGATCACCGGCGCCAGCGTCGTGCCGCCGGGCTGCGGCGCCGACGGATCCATGACGCCCCACGCGTCAACCTGGATGCCGACGTCGTTGAGACGGCTCGCGAGCAACTGGGCGAAGAACGCCGGCATGTCGTGCAGCGTGACAGGCGCCGGTGTGCGATACGGATACTTGACGTTTCCGTAGAACGTGAGCGAGTTGGTGTCGCGCCGCCGGGCGATCCACACGTCGTTGCGGTCGTGGACGCCGTCGCGCGTGGTGGCATGATTGGTCACCGTAAGCCACGGCGCGTACGGCTGGAACAACTCCAGGTCGGGGCGGTGCCCCCGGCCGTGCCGCGGATAGAAATGCAGCACGTTGCCGTGGAAATTGAATCCGGACACCTCGGCGCAGTACCGCCGGTTGAGCTGGTCCACAGGCCACGACGGGTGGACGTAGTTCCGATCGAAGATTCGATCGTCCACCGTGACGGCGCTGAGGTGCTCGACCCCGGCGGCTTGGACGGCGGAGACCCACAACTGCAGGAACTCGTCCACGTCGAGACCCGTCCGCTCGTGCAACTGCATGAGCTCCAGCAGAACCGGGTCGCCGAAGCCGGGGTCGCCGTCACCCACGACCACGAGCCGGTCGCCATCCAGCAGCAGCCGGGTGCGGAATTCGAACGTCGGGCCGAGCACCGCCAGCGCCGCTCCCGTGGTGAGCAGTTTCATGTTGCTCGCCGGGATCATGAGCGCGTCGGCGTTCTCGGAGATGAGCACCGCGCCCGTCTCTGCGTCGCGCACGCTGACGGCGATGGTCGCGCCGCTCAGTTCCGCCTGCTCCAATTCAATCTCGATGGTGTCGCGCAGGTCCGCCGGCGCAGTGCGGACCGCCAGCAGCACCAGTGCGGTCGCCGCAAGTGCGTTGAGGAATCGGTGTTTCGAGGGATTCTCCATCCGGTGCCTGTGGTATCGGCCGTCTCCGGGGTCGGGCTCCAGCGGCCATGATCCTAGAATCTCCCATGAAGCTGAACCGGGCTGCGTGTGAACGACGGGCGTATCGCCTGGCCACTCTTCTGACGGGCGATCCCGTCGCGGCGATGGACGTCGTCGAGGCCATGGTGCGGGCGCAGCCGGACCTTCGCGTCCTGGACACGGCCCGACTGGATCGCCTGACGGTTCTCCGCAGCCGGGAGATCACTCCCGGTACCCCCGGCAGGCTGCCGGCCGACGTGCTCGGCGCCGACGCTGCCGGTGCGCTTGACTCGCTTGCCACGCAACCGCGAGAGGCATGGCTGCTGTCGCGGACGTACGGGCTGAGCCCCCGGGAGACGGCCCGGGCCATGGACTGCTCGGTGACGGCGACCGCGAGGCACGTCGAGCGGGCCGACGACGTGATGGCGAGAATGCTGGGAGGACCCGACGGGCCGTGTCGCGGGGTCGTCGGCGCGATCGAGGCGCTGCGCGTCTATTCCGGATCGCTGGCACTGCCGCCGTTATACCTGGCCCGACAACGGCGGCGCCGCAGGCGCAGGCAACTGCTGGCGATGGTCCTGCTGGTCGCGACGGCGCTGGCGGTGATGGCGATCGCGGGCCGGCTGAGTCCGGGGTGATGGTATGGTGCACGGCAGATGACCCATCGACCCGGGCACACTTCCGTCGCGGTCTGGCTGTTCATCGTGACGGCGCTGTCGGCGACCGTTCTCGTGGCGGCGCTGTTGTGGAGGCTGGTCCCTCCGGCGCTCGTGCCCGCCTCGGCCGCGCGGCGAGAAGCGGTCACGCCGCCCGTGCCGGGAGTGCTCGCCTCGATCACCGCCGCGGACGTCAGCATCCGGCGGCGTCTGCCGGCGTTGTCCCTGTCGCTGGGATCCGGGCAGGTGCTCGACCCGCGCCTGCCGGAGGGCCGCTTCGATGCGGACTTCGTCGTGAGCTTCGATCCAGGTCCGGTCCGCCGCGCGCAGATCGGTGCCGAGATACAGGGAGGATCGCTCACGATCGAACGCCGCGGCGCGCGGATTGTCGAGTTCAGCGCGACCGGCCCGGCCCGGACGGCGATGAGCGAGATGCTGTTCCTGCCCGGGCGAGAGGTCTCGTTCACCTATCGATTCACGCAGTTGGGCGAGGGTCCGGTTCGCCTGCGCGCACTGTGGCGGCCCCAGGGCGCCTCCATCGACCTGCCGCTGCCCAGTGGCGGCGGCGGGCTCCTTTCCGGACCGCGCGAGACCGGCTACGCGCTGGTGCGGCAACTCAACTGCGTGGCGTGTCACCGCAGCGAGAGTCCTGCCCGGCAGGAGCACCTGGCGGTAAGCCCGGCGCCGGTGCTGGGGCAGGTCGGGGCACGGGTGCGTCCTGGCTGGGTGCGCCGCTGGCTGGCCGACCCGCACGAGGTGAAGGATCGCGTGGCGATGCCGGCGCTGTTTCACGGCGTCGACGACGCCGGGGAGCAGATCGAGGATCTCACCCATTTCCTGGTGTCGATGGGCGGCCCGATCGAGGCGCCCCGGCAGGAGCCCGAACGCGCACTGAGCGAGACCGGAAGGCTGCTGTATCACCGCATAGGGTGCGTCGCCTGCCACGGCCCGCTTGACGGAAGTCGCCCCGCGCCGGATCGGACTCCGCTGGGGCCGCTGGCGGCCAAGACGACCGTCGACGCGCTCGCGGCGTTTCTGGAGGATCCCGTGCACCTGCGGCCGTCGGGTCGCATGCCGTCGTCACGGCTCACCGCGACGGAGGCCGGCGCGATCGCGGCGTTTCTCATCCAACACGACCGCGCGGCATCGGGTTCAGTCGAACCGGTCGCATTTTCCCTCGATGCGGCAAAAGTACGGCGCGGTCGCGCGGCCTTCGCCGCTCGCGGCTGCGCGAACTGTCACGACCTCGGGCCCGACCGGCAGCCGATCGCGACGACACTTCGGGCCCCGTCGCTGGAGCGCCTGGCGACCGTGCCGCCCGGCGACCCGCTTCGCGGATGCCTTGGGGCCGAGGCCATCGCAGGCACGCCCGACTTTCGCCTGGCGTTGGGAGACCGACGAGCGATCGCGGCCTTCCTGCACGACCTCGGATCGTGGCGCAGCGACGACGTGCCGTTGCTGGAGTTGGCAGTGGATCTGGACCGCCTCAACTGCCTGGCGTGCCACGAGTTTCACGGGGTCGGCGGCCCGGCGACGACCCTCGACCGGTACTTCACGACACTCGCGGACCTGGACGCCGGCGACGAGGGCCGGCTCCCGCCGGCGTTGACCGGCGTGGGGAGCAGGCTGCGCCCGCAATGGCTGAACACGGTGCTCCAGGACGCCGGCGTCGTGCGGCCATACATGGCGACACGCATGCCGCAGTACGGCAGCGCGATCGTCGGACACCTGGCGCCGCTGTTCGCCGCCGCTGCAGGTGAGCCCGTGGCGAGCCCGCCGCATGACGACGGTCCCGTCGTGGACCTTGCCGCCGCGCAGGTCGGGCGACTGCTCGTCGGTGACACCGGTTTCAACTGCATCCAGTGCCACTCGATCGCGGGCCGTGCCTCGACCGGTGTGCCGGGGCCTGACCTCATCACGATGCCGCAGCGGCTGCGCTATGGGTACTTCTCGCGATGGCTGCACGACCCCAAGCAGATCAGGCCCGGCACGAGGATGCCGAGCTTCTTCTACGCGGGCAAGTCGGGGCTGCCCCAGTTCGGCGGCGACGCCGAGAAGCAGATCGCCGCGATGTGGGGCTATCTCTCGCAGGGCGAGTTCCTGGCACTGCCCGAGGGCCTCGCCAACCCCGGCGACTACCAGATCGAGGTCGATGACGAACCGGTGGTGCTCCGGACGTTCATGACGCGTTCGGGCGACCGTGCGATCGCCTGCGGGTTCCCGCAGCGGATCCACTACACCTTCGACGCCGCCCGATGCAGGCT
>JADFOJ010000075.1 GCA_022562915.1 Planctomycetota bacterium
GGCTCTGCGTGAGGCGATAGAGCAGTCGCTCGATGGTGAATCGAACGAGAACGATGATGAACACCTCACCCCGTTGCCTGGCGTAGTTCAGGAGGCGCTGCTTGATGGACTGGGCGAGCCCGTCGCCGGGAAGCGTGCTCATGCGATCGCCTCCAGGTATGGCCGAATCACCGATGCGACGCGGCACTGCCGGGCATACTCATCGATCTGGCTTGGCGTCCCGCGACGCTGCCGCAGGGTCTCGCGCATCGCCTCGATGGCGGCCTCCAGACCGATGTGCCGGCGGTAGCGAAAGCAATCCACCACGGTCTTCGCGGGGTTGAAGATCCGCACTGTCGCGCCGTTGATCTCGACCTGCTCGATGCCGAGCGCCAGCGCCGGCCCGGACGCGAGGACAAATCGCATGGCGGGGCGATCGATGCGTGGTTTGCGAGATCGGCGATCGATCATCATCCAGACCTCATGCGGGAGCTGGGTCCCAATCTCGTGATACGAGAGTGCCGAGAGCATGCAGATTGTGCCGTGCGGCACCCGGGCCGACGCGAGGGCCAGATCGTGGTGGGTCGAGAGATCAGCGGATGCCGGCGCGTAGATGCCCCGTGCGATCTTGACGAGTTGCCCCTGCCGGGCGAGGCGTCGCAGCACCTCAGGATGGATGCCCTCGGCCCGGGCGTCCCGGAGGCGGAGCACGCCGAGGCGCTCAGCCATGCGGAGGGCGGCTTGAGATGGATCGGTTGGGGCCATGTGTAAATATATCGACTATTGGCCGTATAGGTCAACACTTTTACACGTCCCCATGCATGATCCTTCAAATGATCTGAAGGTTCGTGCGTGCAGGCAGGGCGTCAGTCCCTCGGCATGGCCCCCCAACGACTGCCGCGATACCCGCCCCGACCTCGGACGGCAGGTCGCCCCACACGCCGTCACGAGATGGGCGAGGTCCGCGAAAGGACCGTCGGCCGGGCCCGGTGCGCGGCGCATTGCGCCTGGCGCTGCGCGCTGCCGGGAATCGTCTTCGTTCTCGGGAAACTCCGCCTGCACACGGGAGTTTGATTTCCACCCCCCCCCGGCTCCACTGCGCAATGAATCCGAACGGCGTCCGGAGTCTCTCGATTCACAATCCCGCCTGGCAACCGCCACGGAGTCACTGACGCCTTCGGTCGGCGCTGGGGCAGGCGTGCGAACCACTCCGCGAGGCCGCGGTTATCATTGAGCACTGGATCGAGCCAGGGTTGCCGGCAAAGCCCGGATGGAGGAGCGTGACGTATGAACCAGGACGAAGACCTCTTCCGTGATCCCAACGATGGCGCGTACGTCCGTGAGCAGCTCCGCACCGGACCGCCGTTGGAATACGTGTGTGAGAAGACCAGGCGCACGCTCGAGTCTCTTCATGCGGTCCTGCGAGAACTCCCCGGCGACTCCGTCCGCCAAAGCGAGATCTTTCATGCGTTCGTGAACGCCTTGACCGCCCACCTTGCGTTGAACAACATGCTCGCCGTGGTCAACGACCCCGACGCCCGGGAGCGCCTCCTGAGGATGTCTCGGGAGGGGTTCGAGGAGTGGCTGGACCGCGTGGACCGGGGAGGATCGGTGTGCGGGTGAAGCGCCGGCGTGTGGCCGGCGGGTGAGACAGGGCGCGTCAGCGGCGCCGTCCTGCGGGGCCGGCTCGTCAGGATGGCGGCGTCGGCGAGGGCTTGTCGGAAGGGAATCCCCCGAACAGGATGGACCGCCGGCAGCGCCTCGACCACGCGGCGGTGCGGACGAGGGCCGCAACCTGTGTACGCAGTTTGACTACTGCCTGATGCTTCTGCCGATGTACCGGACGGGAGGTGACCCATGACGACCCTCTTCGGTGTATTCGCGTTGCTCGGCAGGCTCATGCTTGCGGCCATCTTTCTGATGGCGGCAGTCGGCCAGTCGATTCCGAAATTCTCCGACACCGCGGCCTCCATGGAGGCCGAGGGCGTTCCCGCGCCGAAGATCATGCTTGGCGGCGCAATCCTCGTCCTGATTGCCGGCAGTCTTTCGATTGCTGCAGGTTTCAAGGCGCGAATCGGCGCGACGCTGCTGCTCGTCTTTCTCCTGCTGGCGACCTACTTCTTCCACGACTTCTGGACCCAGGAGGATCCGGTGGCGAAGCAGGAGTACATGATCCAGTTCCTGAAGAACACCTCCATGATGGGCGCCATGCTGCTGATCATCGCCCACGGGCCGGGGCTCATGAGCATCGACGGCCGCAAGATCGCCCGTCGCCCACCGGTGCCCTCCCTGTAGGGCGCTCCAGCCATCCTCGACGAGCTTGGGTCGCCGTGGGGAACCCAGCTCGATCTGGCTCTGATTCCATGGGAGCCGGCCCACGGCGGGCCCCGTGCGGGCTACCGAGTCCGCCTGCGATGGGCAGGCCGGTCGTACGAGTTCGTGGCCCAGTGCAAGAGCCGCAGTACGCCCAGAGCAATCGACCAGGCGCTGCTCCAGGCCCGGCGCGCCAGCCTGGCGACGGGGCTCGCGCCGATGATCATCGTTCCCTACCTCGACGAACGACGGCTCGATCGGCTCGCCGACGAGGCGGTCGCCGGCATCGACCTGAGCGGCAACGGAATCGCGATCGTGCCCGGTCGGCTCAGTACCCGGCCAACTTGTCAACCACGTTGATCAGCGGCTCGCCCCTGCCGAAGCGGCGCAGGTTTTCGATGTACACCTCGTGCCAGCGCTGCCTGGTCAGTGCGGACCTGCCGGAGACGTGGGGTGTGATCACGACGTTGGGCATCGCCCACAGCGGGTGGTCCGATGGCAGGGGCTCGGGGTCCGTGACGTCCAGGCACGCGCCCGCGAGGCGGCCGTCATTGAGTGCCCTGACCAGTGCATCGGTATCGACGATCCTGCCGCGGCCGACGTTGATCAGGTACGAGCCGGGCTTGAATGCATCGAGTTCGCGTTCGCCGATCAGGCCTTCGGTTTCCGTGGTGAGCGGCAGGCACAGCGCGACGACGTCAGCCTCCGGGAGAAACTCCATCAGCTGGTCGGCCCGGCCCTGCTCGTCCACGTACGGCGGCGGCGGCGTGTCGCTGCGCCGCGTCGCGAGCACGCGCATGCCGAACCCCTTGCCGCGACGGGCGACCTCAGTGCCGATGCCGCCGAGACCGACCACCAGCAGGGTCCGGCCGTGCAGGGAGATCGGCTCGACGCCGGAGCCGCGGCGGTTCCAGGTGCCGCGGTTCGCGGGATCCAGGTACCAGGAGAGATCCCTCGTCAGTGAGAGCAGCATCGCGAAGGCGTGGTCGGCGATCGTCGGCCCGTGCACGGCCCGCATGTTGGTCAGGACGATGCGATCGTTGCCGATGAGCTCCGGCACGGCCATGTACCGGTCCACGCCCGCACTCGTTGATTGCACCCATCGCAGCTCACCGGCGGCCCGCAGGAACTCGCCGGAACAGTACCGCCCGTCGATGCCGTGCACCCGGGGCGCGAGCTCCAGGGCTTCGGCGCGCGACAGGCCGCTGATCACGGTCAGTGTGGGGACCGCGACGCGCAGTTCGGCGAGGTCCTGCTCCGAGAGTGACCCGGCCAGGTATGTCAGCTCGACGGGGCGTGACGCCGTCACGCCGCGCGAATCTTCCACGAGCACCATGCGCGAGATCACGCGTCCGTCCTGCTCGGTTTCGAGCAAGACCGGTGGACCGGGCCGGTCGAGGGCGAAACAGAATCGCGAGGTCGTCGGGGGCTGCCCCGGCTCGCTCTGGACGGTGTACAGCCACACGTCGAATCGGCCGGCGGGGACCGTCACGGACGCTCGCGAGCGATGCGTCCGGGCACTCGGGAACGCGGCGTGGTCACGCAGTTCGGTCCAGGTGGCCTCGGAGCGTACGACGTCACCGATCGGGTCGTGGTCCTCCGTCTCCGTGCGGCTCTCCATGACGGCATGGCCGGCATGCGTGGCGTCCCCGCCGATGAACTCCATGACGCTAAAAATGTCCGGTCCGTCGTGTCGCTCCACCCGGAACACCAGGCGAGTGCCCGGCGGGTTGGCGTCGCGGATCTGCTCGGCGGTGTAGGGCGTCGGCGCGGTCGCCGCGACGGGCGGGGTCACGGTCGGCCCACCGGCGGTACATCCGCCCGCCGGCACGAGCAGCACGAGAAGGCCCAGGAGACGGCGTCGAGAGGTGCTCATGCGGTGATCGTACCACCAGGCGATCGACCGGCCTTACGGGTATCGGAGCGTCCTACCGGCTGGTCCCCCGGCGCGGTACCATGTCTGCTTCAAGGAGCACAATGATGATCACACGCACAAACGTCCGATCGCTGACTCTCGCCGTACTCGTGGGTGTCGTGGTGGCCTCCGTCGCCACCGCGGAGGCCCCGTTCGACGCCAAGCGAGACTATGTCTTCGCCCAGAACGCCCACGGTTTCAAGTTCGACGGCGACACGCTCATTCTGCGGAACGTCGCATCGACGCTGTACTTCGGCGACGGGCAGTTCGGGCAGGTCGCCAACCGCGACTTCGTGAAGCACTGGAGCGCCGAGGAATCGCCCTACGCCGTCCTGCGGACCGGGTCCGAGGAGATCGTGCTGGGCCTGGCCAACCCGAAGATCAAGGGTTCGGACATCACGTATGTCGTCACCGTCGTGAGCGGCGCCGCGAACGCGAGCACCGGTGCGTGCACCCTCTTCATCGATCCGTCACGCAGCGCCCCGGCGCCTGCCGCGACCGCGGACCGGGAGCCAATCAACAGGCGCGACCGCGAGGCGCGCGAGGTGATCGCGAAGTTCAAGCTGAAGGATCCCTCGCTTGAAGAGTTCTTCAAGGACGCCGTCGGCTGGGCGGTGTTCCCGTCGATCGCCAAGGGGGGGTTCATCATCGGCGGCGCCCGTGGTGACGGCGTCGTGTACCACAACGACGAGGTGATCGGCTACTCGACCCTCACCCAGGGCACGATCGGTCTCCAGATCGGCGGCCAGACGTACAGCGAGATCATCTTCTTCCAGGACGAGCCCGCCCTGAACCACTTCAAGACCGGCAACGCCGAGTTCAGCGGGCAGGTCTCGGCCGTGGTGGTGACGGCCGGCGCCTCGGCCGACGCGGGCTACGCCGCGGGGGTCGCGGTCTTCACGATGGTCAGGGGCGGTGCCATGCTCGAAGCGTCGGTCGGTGGACAGGGATTCTCGTTCGAGGAGAAGTGACCGGTGCAACTCACAGGAACGCCAGGAGAAGTTGTGCACGCAGAGCACCTGGGACTTCTCCGGGCTGAGTGCGTTGTTTCTCAACTGCACGCTCAAGAAGTCGCCGGAGGTCTCCCACACCGAGGGGCTCATCCGGATCTCCAGGGAGATCATGCAGACCAACGGCGTCTCGGTCGAGGTGCTGCGGCCGGTTGATCACGACATCGCCACCGGTGTCTGGCCCGACATGACCGGGCACGGCTGGGACCACGACGACTGGCCCACGCTCTACGAGAAGGTGAAGGCCGCGGATATCCTCGTGCTGACCACGTCGATCTGGCTCGGCGAGAAGACCTCGGTCTGCACGCAGATCGTCGAGCGTCTCTACGCCAGCTCCGGCGATCTCAACGAGAGTGGGCAGTACGCCTACTACGGCAGGGTGGGCGGCTGCCTGGTCACCGGCAACGAGGACGGCGCCAAGCACTGCGCCCTGAACGTTCTCTATTCGCTGCAGCACCTGGGCTACGTCATTCCGACGCCGCGTGGCTGGGCGAGGCAGGGCCCGGACCGTCGTACCTCGATCCCGGTTCCGGCGGCCCCGAGAACGACTTCACCAACCGCAACACGACGTTCATGACCTGGAACCTCATGCACATGGCGCTCATGATCAAGAACGCCGGCGGCATTCCCGCGCACGGCAACCAGCGTTCGTCGTGGGATGCAGGGTGCCGGTCGGACTTCCCGAACCCCGAGCATCGTTAGGTTGAGCGCTCCGTTCGGCCTCCGGCCGAAGGGGGGTGGCACGGTAGAGCTTGCTCTGCCGTGTCTTCGTACGTCGCTCCACGGCCGATCCGCCGCAGGCGGACCTGCGGCGGATCAACCGTGCCACCCAGAGTCTAGAGTGGCGTAACCGGTCAGGGCGTATCGACTTTCACATCGCCGTAGAAGAGCCAGTTCGATTCGAAATCGCGTGTCAACGGCTGGTCCGTGATCGCGGCCCGGGTCATCTCGATCGGGATCGAGTTGTTGCGAAGCACGGCATCGTGGAACTCGCGGTTGGTCATTTGGCCTGATTCGACCAGGTCGCGGTGCATCGCGCGGAGCTGGAGCCCGCCCAGCATGTATGCCGCCTGGTACAGCGGGCCGTAGTCGCCGCTCACCGATCGGCGCACCTCGGCCGTGGCGTTGTTCCGCTCGTGCCCGACGTTCTCGATCAGGAACTCGATGCACTCCTGGGCGTCCATCAGCCGGAGGTGAAAGCTCAACGAGAAGATGATCCGCGCGCAGCGGTGGGTGCGCCAGAAGAGCATGCCGACGCGGTTCTCCGGGCTCTCCGGGAAGTCGAGGTCCCACAGCAGCATCTCCCAGTACAGCGCCCAACCCTCGCCCCAGAAGGGGGTGCTGAACGTCCGGCGATGGGTCCGGTACCGGCGGGTCATGTACCCCTGCAGGTGGTGGCCGGGGATCAGCTCGTGGTGGACGGTCGCCCTGGCGAAGTGGATGTTGTTGCCGCGCATGCTCATCCGCTTGTCTTCGTGGGCCATGGCGTCGGTGGGAAACGCCACCCTGATGACCTCGCCGCCCAGGAAATACGGGGCGACCTTCTGGCGCTCGGGCGACATCATCTCCATGCGCCACGTCTCCTTGCACAGCTCCGGCACGGTGACGAGTTCGCGGCTCTCGATGAACTCCACGGCCTCCCAGGCGAGGTCGTGTACGAGCTGCGCCTGCTCGCCGGGGCCGACGTGCTGGTCCTTGACGTGGTCAAGTGCAGAACGCCAGTCGTCGTCGAAGCCGAGATCATTCGAGGCGCGGAGCATCTCCTTGCGGCACCACGCGAGCTCCCGCTCGGCGATCGCCAGGAGTTGTTCGGGCGTGTAGGGGATCATCTCGTGCTTCAGGCGGGTGAGCAGCTCGTCGCGGCCGACGGGGTCGCCGATGATGGTGTCGTCATCGTCGTCCTCGATGCCGACGAGACGCTTGCGAACGAAGGCCGCGTAGTCTTCGAGTTCGGTGTCGGCCTTGTCGTACGGTTCGGCGACCCACCAGCTGAACAGCGGGTCGTAGCCGCTGTAGAAGCCGTACCAGCTCTTGAGGGTGCTGCGCAGCCGGTCGAGCATCTTCGCCGCCCGATTGCTGACGGCGATCTCGTACCCAGGCGTCTCTTGGTCGTTCTCGTCGTTCTCGTCGTTCTCGCCGTTCTCGTCGTTCTCGCCGTTCTCGCCGTTCTCGTCGTTCTCGCCGTTCTCGCCGTTCTCGTCGTTCGCGTCAAGCGCCGCGGTGACGAGTTTTCGGGTTTCCTCCACCGCATCAGCGAGCTCGGAGATGACCACCGCCACGTGCTCCGGATCGATCGGCTCGAGCTGCCGCCGCCGCTCCTGAAGGGCGACGATCGTGTCGGCGAAGGGAATGAGGTCGGCCAACTGCTCGTGCCTGGCGCGCTCGTGCTCCAGGGCGCGCAGTTCGTAGCGCAGCTCGTTGCGGAACAGGATGTAGTCGACGCGGCCGTCCCGGCTCAACGAGTCGAAGTCCACCTCGTCGAGGCCGTACTGCCAGCCGCGCAGGAATCCCTGGTGCCGCTCGAAACGCCGCGCCGACATCGGCGCGTCGTAAAAGCGGCTCAGGTTCCGGCGGTCCGCCGAATACCGCTCGATCATCGCCCGCAGCGGCGGCAGCGTCTCGTCCACCGATTCGTACGGCGTCTGCGGGGGGTCGGCCCCGGCACCGCTCCAGAGGAGAACAACGACGCCCAACATCACGTGACGAACCATGTCATCCCTTTCTTACGCGGTCATCGGACGGGTCCAGTGTAGGGCCACGTCGGCGTTGCTCCAAGAGTTTCTGTGTGGCACGGTTGGTCCGCCTGCGGCGGACTCGGCCGTGGAGTGACGTCCCAAGACACGGCCGATCCGCCTGCGGCGGATCAACCGTGCCACACACTTGTTCTTACTACTGAACGATGTTGTCTGGCCGAGGTCTTCAGTTCGGTGATCGGCGCCACAGGTGGGTACGTGGCGCCACAGGTGGGTACGTGGCGCCACAGGTGGGTACGTGGCGCCATAGGTGGGTCGTCGTCACCTGCCGGCATCGCCGCCGGGCTCGAAGACCCTGCGGTCGATCACCTGCGCGAGGTCCCAGACGATCGTGCTGTCGCGGGTGTAGAAAAGGACTAACCGCAGGCGGCTCCAGCCGGCGTCGCCGTTGCTGTGGAAGACCGTGATGAAGCGGCCGGGGCGCCCCGGATACTGCATCGTGTGCAGCACGGCCTGGTCGGGCCCATCGTACGTGATACCGCCGACGGTAAAGGCGTCTCGGGTGACGACGATCGGGTCCGTCGTGCGTCGAAGCAGGTCGCCTCGGTTTGCAATCGAGTCCGCGCCGATCAGCAGGAGGTTTTCGCCCGACGGCGCCGCGTCGAGCCGCGCCATGAACTCGCCGGTCTCCCGGTGCGACGTGTCGGCCTCGACGGCGAGGCCGCCCTTGCCGGTCGTGCCGGCGACCGTCGGGATGATCTTCCGTGCGGGCAGCACGCGGTAGTGCATGTAGCGCGGGTCGGGCTCGTCGATGGCGCCGGGTACCGTGTGCTCGCGCACCCACCGCCGGAACGCGTCGTTCAGCCAGCCGGCGGGTTGGTCCGGTCCCATCGAGACCTCGAACGCCTGCTGGATGTCCCCCCAGTCGGCCCTGCGGCCCATGTTGGTTTCGGCGAAAAGACGCAGGCTCGTCCACGGGACTTCACCGGCGGAGCGATCGGGGTCATACGAATTCAACCCGCTGAGCATGATGAAGAAGAACGCCCCCTTGTCGTACCCGACGAACCGGCCGGGGCCGCCGTCCCTGCCGAACTCGCCGAGCGGGCCGTCGTCGAGGGCTTCGGCATCGGTGGACAGTTTCATCAGGGTTCCCCGGCGGTACTCCAGGCCTGCCCGCTCGCCGTCGTCAACGATCCTCCGGAAATAGTTGGCGCAGAAGCTCGTCAGCGCTTCGCACCAGTTGCCGTCGCCGGGATCGACGTACACGCCGTTGCCCCACCAGTTGTGCAGGAGTTCATGGTCGAGGTACCCCGGGGCGAGGGATCGCGGCGCCATCGCCACGACCCGCGGACCCAGCACCGTGAACCCCGGGTACGCGAACCCGGAGGAGAAGAAGTTCTCGACGATGGTGAACCGCCTGTACGGAAACGGCCCGAGCAACGGCGTGTACAGGTCGAGGTACTCGCACGCGGCGTCCACGAACATCGACGCCTGTCTGGAATGCTCTGCCGGCACCTGCATGACGACCTCGACGGGACCGTGCGATGTCATGTGGACGCGGCCGTGCAGCTCGTGCCGCCCGCCGGCGATCGCCATGCCGTCCACGGGTCGCGGCGTGTGCCAGTTCCACACGGGGTCGGTGAGACGGTTCCCCTGCGCGACCGGATCGCCGGAGGCGACGAGCACCCACCCCGCCAGCGGCTCGATCTCCACCGTGATTCCGTGCAGAACCGGCAGATCGTCATCGTCGAGCGGCCGCGGGTGCCACGCGGCCCCGTCGGCAAGAAAGATCCCGTCCGGGCCGATGTGCGCGTGGACGGACTGGTTGTGGATCTCGCCGGGCCGCTCGCCGGCGGCGACGTCCTCGACAAGCCGCGCGAGGTACTCGATGACCAGTTCCGATCGGCGCCCGCTGACCGTGACGGTCAGAAGGTCTCCGTCGTGGTCGTATCCGGCGGGGTCGCCGTCGAGCAGGATCTTCCCGATGACGGCGTGCCGAGTGAGTTGCAGCCTGAGAACACCCTCGCCCCGGACCCGCAGCCGCGACGAAATCGTCGCGGCGTGCGAGAGAGGCGTCAGGACCACCCTGAGCTGCTGGTTCTCGACCACCGGCGCGGCGGCCAGGACGAATGCAACGACTGCGATCGCGGTCATGGTCTATGGCGTGATCACGTATGCAGCGTCCAGAGCCTTGCCGATACGCGTCCGGATGTCCGCGAGGTGCGCATCGGTGTAGGGATCGGGCGAGGTTCTCTCGGCCGCGGCCGCCATCCTGTCGATGCGGCGAAGTTCCTGCGTCGCCATCGAGGTGATGGTGCGAAGCGCGGGGCTTGGCACGTCCGGCAGCAGTGCCAGGTCCATGAGTCGGCCGACGTGCTCGCGCTGGAGGTTGCGGCGGAAACTCGACACCATCGGCGCCTCGGCCGAGTACCGCCTGGACGAGCTCTCGGCGCACTCGCTCCAGATCGCGTCCGTCACCGTGGTGACTACCTCGGCGAGCGTGAACACGTCGTCGGCGCCCTGCGCCCGGTATTCGTTGTCGTAGATGCGACGAAGTCGCGTCGGGTTCATGATCAGCGTCAGCGCCGTGGCCTGGATCCCGCCGACGACGTCGTGGGCGTTGAAGCTCGGATCCTCCAACAGGCTGGCGTACTCCGACGGGTCCCACCAGTACTCGCGGCCGAGGTGGCGGATCAGGTCGGGCGTGAGGCCGAAGGCCTCGTCCCGGAACGCGTTGTCGATGACGAGCCGGAGCGCCCGCCGCTGCTCGGCGGCCGGGACGTCCTCGATCGGGGCACGATCGCCCGGATCGCCCTTGAAGTCGTTGTTGATGTACGAGCTGCCGATCCAGTTCGAGGCGATGAAGATGCCCTGCAACTGGATGCCCAGCAGCGAGTACAGCCGCTCGCGGGCGATCTTCCAGGAGTCGCCTTCCTTGACGAGGTCCTCGATGAGCTTCCCGCGAAGCTCCTGCGCAAGGTGAATGCGCGATTCGACGAAGTTGAGGTTGTTGGCGCCGAGATCCCAGGTCATGTTGCGGGGATCGCTGCCGACGCTCATGGCGAGCTGGCTGACGAAGATGTTGTCCGGCTCGCTGACCCGGGCCAGGACCTTCTCGAGATCCTTCTCGGGGCCGTAGCCGTAGGCGATCGCCCACTTGTCGTACGGGCCGAGTTCGGGCGTCGCGAACGCGCCCTGAACCTCGCCGAGCTCGTGGTTGAGGTTGACCGCGACGTAGTCCATGACGGAGCCGACGATCGGGCCCTCGTACCCTTCTGAGTTGATCTCTTCGAGCGTCCGGATGCTCGAGGCGGCCATGTTGTGCTGCAGCCCCATGCAGTGCCCGACCTCGTGCGCCGAGATGTACCTGATCATCGGTCCGATGTACTGTTCCGGAAGCCCGTCGAGCAGTTCCCCGCCGTCGGTGTCAAGCATGCCGGCGACCATCGCCGCGTCCACGAGTGCGAAGTCCAGCGAGAGCATTCGGCCCATGCGGCACGCGGTGTTGGTCGGATCGTTGATGCCGTGCGTCCACGGGTGATGCTCGCTGTGGAGGTCTTCGGTGACGGCGCGCTCGGCGGCGATTGAGCGCCGGCGCAACAACTGCTCGCGCCTGGCCGGGGAGGCCAGCCGCACGCGCGGGTCCCAGTTCGGATGCTCGTCGAGCCACGCGAGCGTCTCCGGACTGAAGGTCTGGTCGACGAGGTCCTCCGAGAGCGACTCGAGCATGTTGCGCAGCGCGCGGGTCAGCCCCTGGTGCCAGACGACGTCGGAGTCGAGGATCTCACCCGTCAGCGGGTTGGAGCGGCTGGGGCCGATGGCGTAGCCATGGTTGCTGGCATTCCAGCGGAAGAAGTTGTAGCGGGCATCCTCGGGGTCCTTCTCCATGTGGGCGCCGGTGCCGGCGTCCTGCTGGTAGACCTCCACGGCGTTGACGATGCCGATCTCCACGAAGGCCTGGTTCCACATGAGGATGCCTTCGCGGACGTAGCGGCGGAACCGCACCGGGGTGGTGTGCTCGATGTACCAGATGATGGGCTCCTTCGGCGGGCTCATCTTGAGCTTCGGGTCTGCTTTCTCCAGGTTCCACCGGATGATGTATCGGTCGGTGACGTCGCGGTTGGCGGTGCGGGCGTAGTCCTCGTGCCAGTTGTAGAAGTAGCCGACGCGCGGGTCTGCCTTGCGGGGGGTGTAGCCCGGCGTGCCTTGGAGCGTGCCGAATGAGTAGGTGAGCCGGATGAGCCGGCCGTCATGCCGCGGCGCCTCGTACTCGAAGATGACGTTGTCGGGGAACGCCTTGGCCTTGGTGAGCGTCGACAGCGACGAGTTCAGTTTTCCGAGCGACGGGCCGTACGCGCCCCACACCGACGGGCCGAAGAACTTGGCGGCCTGTTTCGTACAGAGGCTGCCGATGTCGATGACGGGCTTGCCGCCGGGCGCCATCGTCAGGATCGGCGTCGCCACGATGACGCGGTCGGTGTACAGATGCTTGATGGAGTCCTTTGCCTGCTTGTCGCCCGCGGTGCGCACCCGCAGGTTCGGCGCGACGAGCACGAGCTGCTTGCGGATCTTCCGCCACGTGACGTAATGCGTGGGGCCCATGACGCCCGCCTGCGGATCGCCGCCGGAGACGGTGCACGCGATCATGATCAACTGCTTCTCGTGGTTGGACGGAAGGACCGCCAGCAGCGTGTCGGTTTTCTCGTTCTTGTACAGTTCGTACAGCGGCTTCGAGCCGTCCATGGTCGAGACGACCCTGGTGAAACCATCGATCACCTCGCTGAAGGGGGGGTAGTCGGGCAACTTGTCCTTGGCCGCGGCCGGTCCGGCCTGCGGCCCGGCGACGGCCTGGAGCGTCGCCGCGAGCGCGACGAAGGACGCGAAAGTAATGAGCTTTTTCGACGAGGCGGCCCTGTTCATCTGTTGTCTCCTTTGCCGGAAGCGTCACACCCCGCCATGGATTGTAGGTTCACGGCGATGAAATCGTCGCTGTCCAAGACGCGGAAACGGGCAGGGAGACCCGTCAGGGCCCACGGCTACCGGTTGCCGGAGGCCATCCGGGTCGCCTCCGGCAGCCCGCGCAGGCGGGCCATGCTGACGATGCCGAAGACCGGGCCCGGCGCCAGCATGACGAAGGCAAGGCCCCAGCCTGCATGCTCGACCACGAGCGGCACCAGCCGGATGCTGAGCATGGTCAGCAGGAACCCCGCGCACGTCTGCATGGTCAGGGCGGTGCCGACGTAGCTGGAATCGGCCAGCTCACTGACGGCGGTGCTGAACTGCGCGCTGTCGGCGACGACCGCGAAACCCCATACAAGACAGACCGCCGTGGCGGAGAACCACAGTGTCATGATCAGCAGTTCGGCCAGTGCGAGCAGCCAGAGAATGCGCCACCGGTCGGTCACGGGCACCATGATATGGAGGGCACGGAGTGCCGTGCTCAGGACGTGGCCCGGAAGACCTTCTCCGCGGCTTCGGGCAGTGCGATCGGGACGAAATACTCGATCGGGAAGAGATAATCCTCGCCCGATTCGTCGATCGCCCGGACATGATCGCGCCCGTCGACATCCGCATCGTCCATGACTCGGTAGACCTTGCAGAGCTCCAGCGACGCCGCGTAGTCGTCGTTACGAATACAAATCGCGAATCCATCCCGGGATCGGCTTGCCGTGCTCATGTCGCGTCGAGGAACCGCTTGATCTTGAATTCTCGCCGACCGATGCCGTGCCTGCTAAAACGCAGTCGTGCCGTCGCCGGTGAGCACCGTCACTGGCTGCCCAGCGTGTCGCGGCCGCGGATGCCGTTGATCGTCAGCACGTGGTAGCTCGTGTCGGCGAAGTCGTAGCCGTCGCTGATCAGGTACCCGTCGTCGCCGAACGGGGTGTCGCGGCTCCACAGGCCGTATTCCGCCTGCGTCTGGTGCCGGCGGTCCGAGGACATCGCCTCCGTCACGCTCATGAGCCGAACCGAGCCGTCGTAGAAGAGCGTCACCGGCATCGACTGGAAGCTGTGGTTGAAGAAGTACGGCTCACATCCCAGGAAGGCGGCGTTGCAGGGAACCTTCGTGTGCTGCAGCCACTGGTGCTCCAGCATGTGGGTCTTGAGGGTGGGATAACTGACCTGCGAGAAGGACGGGATCTTGTACCCGCTGGGCATCTCCCATGGGGCCTGCCAGAAGACGCCGTCGCCGTTATCGGAGAAGACCACCGGGTTGAACAGCCCCGCCGCCGACATGCAGTAGCTGGTGTCGAACGTGTTGCAGACCGTCGGGTAGGCGACGAATTCGCCGGGAACCTCCATGCAGGGTTCGAGCCTCTCCAGGAGCAACGTGTCCTTGGGCGCGTAGTAGACCGGGTGGAAGTACGTGTCGCCGACGTAGTCGTGGAACGCCTTGGCATGGTGGCCGAAGCGGAACCAGCCCCACGCGTCGATCGAGGGGTCCTCGTTGGGCAGGCCGGGGAAGTTGATCGGCTGGAAATAGACGTTGTTGGACATGTTCGCCCACAGGCCCCACGCCTGGTAGCCGCCGGTGTCGGAATACGCCCAGCCGGCGATGATCGGAGGGTGGGCCTCGAAACCGCTGCCGCCGCCGTAGACCTGATCGGTGTAGCGGGCCACGTCGCCGCCGTACTGGCCGAGGCGGTCGCGTACGTAGGTGAGCTGGCGGTCGGACCAATCGGCAGCGTAGGTCTTGTGGGCCAGGCCGAACTGGCGGAGGTTGTTCTTGGAGGTGTTGACCCTGGCGGTGTCACGGGCCTTGCCGATCGCCGGCAGGAGCATGCCGATCAGCAGGGCGATGATCGAGATGACCACCAGCAACTCGATGATCGTGAACCCGGTGGCTGCCCCGTCACGTCGCGTTGCGGCTCTCAGCATCGCGTGGCTCCTTCGTGTTTCAGCATACCACGCCCGGGGCGGGTCCGGCCGCGCGCTTCAGGCCATTTCCGGCAATGCGCAGGGAATAAACCGCCCTGGCAGAGGCTTCGCCTGAAGCAGCAGATCATGGTGTCCCAGCGAGCGAACAATGAACCCGGCGGAGCCCGGCGTCTGCGCGCGATGGCCGTCGTGGTCGCGGTTCTGCTGGCGACGTACGCGATCGTGCTGACGGTTTCGCGGGACTTCCGGCAGATGACCGGCCGGGGCATCATGGTGGTCTTTTCCGGAGGGCTCCGCGCCGGGCCCGGCGGGCCGGAACTTCAGCGACGCGACGGTCGGCTCTATCTTCGGGCGGGACGTGCGCCGGAAGAGGAGTTCGATATCACGGCGTTTCGCCTGGAGACGAATCAGTTGCACTACGGATCCAGCCGGGAACGCATCCCGGCGCTGACCGATCCGCAGTACATCACGGTCGCCGAGGCCGACCGCTGGATCGATGCCGATGCGCGGGTGCTGCTCGTGGGTATCGGCGAAGACGTCCGGGTATACCCGCTCTCATTCCTACGCAGCAACGAGTTGGTCAATGACGTCGTCGGCGGCAGGCCCATCGTCGTCGCCTACTGCTACCTGGCTGATCTCGGGGCCGTCTACGACCGGCGCGCCGGCGGCCGTACGCTGACCTTCGCCCTCAGCAGCTACACCTACGCCGATCCGGACGTCTGGGACGGGCGCGATGCGTTCGTTCTCTGGGATCGCCAGACCGAGAGCCTGTGGTGGCCGCCGGTCGGCCGGGCGCGCGCGTGATCCGGCCCCGGCAGCGGCCGGCGCGGCCGGTCGTGTCGCCCCTTGACGAAGCGGCCGCGCCCGGTGCCGGTCCGGATCGCCCGCCCGAACCGCTGCCCGCGAAAGCGATCGCGCCGCGCTGGGGCGCCAACCCCACCCTCGGCGCCGGATAAAGGGGACACGAGACGGGTGGCACGGTCGAGCGAGTCCGCCTACGCCGGACTCGCTCGACCGTGCCACCCCCTGCTGCCCGCATATGATGGATTCACGGAGGCCCCGCCGGCATGGCACGATCGCGTTGGATCCGGATACTCTGTCTCGCGCTGCTGCTGCCGGCGGCGCCGGCGGCCGCGCAGAGCATGGCCGCCGATTCCCTGCGGCGGGACGTCGATTTCGCGCGGTCGAAGGTCTACCCGGCGCTGGTCAACATCGCCGTGGTCGGCCGGGTCTATTCCGGGGGCCGGGCGCGCCGATACCCGGCGGCGGGCAGCGGCGTCATTATCAGCGCCGGTGGCCACATCCTGACGAACTTCCACGTCGCGGGCAACACGACGAGGATCACCTGCACCCTGACCAGCGGCGAACGCGTCGACGCGGACGTGGTGGCGCACGACGCGCTCACGGACCTGAGCATCCTGAAGCTGCGACTCGCCGAACGCTCGGACCCGAACGTGCCGGTGCCGTTCGCGACCCTCGGCGACTCGGACGCGTTGCAGGTCGGCGACTACGTGCTGGCGATGGGCAACCCGCTGACGCTGTCGTCGTCGCTGACGCTGGGGGTGGTGTCGAACACCAAGCGGGTCTTCACCGACTTCACCGGCACCGAGATGAGCGACCTGGACCTCGGCCAGGGGCAGAAGACCGGCATCTTCACCCGCTGGATCCAGCACGACGCGCTGATCCTGCCGGGCAACTCCGGCGGCCCGCTGGTGAACCTCCGCGGTGAGGTCGTCGGCATCAACGAGCTCGGCGGCGGCGGCGTCGGTTTCGCGATTCCCTCGAACCTGGCCGCCAAGGTGCTCAACCAGGTGTTGACCTTCGGCGAGGTCCGACGCGGCTGGCTCGGCCTGGCGGTGCTGCCGGTCGAGAAGCTCGGGCTCAAGGTTGGTGCGCTCGTCTCGTCGGTGGTGCCGGGGTCGCCCGCCGAGACGGCCGGCCTGCAGCCCGGCGACGTGATCAACGCGATCGAAGGCGAGCAGGTCACTGTCCGATTCTTCGAGCAGGTGCCTCTGTTCTACCAGCGCGTGGCCCGGATGACGGCGGGCCGGGAGGTCTCGATCCTTTATACACGTGGCGGCGAGCAGCACACCGCGACCGCCACGGTCGAAGCCATGGAGAAGTTCCTCGGCCTCGAACACGAGATCCGCGAGATCGGCCTGACCATCCGCGAGATCACGGCCCCGATGGCGCTGGCCCGCCGGCTGCCCACCGCCGACGGCATCCTCGTCACCGGGGTCCGCCCCGGCTACCTCTTTGAGGAGGCGCGGCCGCGGCTGCAGCGCAACGACGTCATCGTCGCCTTCGGCGGCCACGAGATCCCGGACGTCGATGCATTCCGCGCGGCGTACGCCACCTTGAAGGCGAGCGCCGGCCCCGATGACGAGATCGTCCTGGAGTTCCGCCGCGGCGACGAGAGCGTGCTTACTCTCGTCAAGATCATCCCAGACGACGAGTCGCCTCGCGGCGGCGAGCTGCCCAAGGCGTGGCTCGGCATCAAAACCCAGGTGATGATCCCCGGCGTCGCCAGGGCGCTTGAGCTCGAAGGAACACGCGGCTTCCGGGTGACCGAGGTGTTCCCGTGGACCCGCGCCGCGGAGGCGGGCCTGCAGGCCGGCGACGTGATCATCGCCCTCGACGGCGACGAGCTCGACGCCTACCGCCGCCAGGACGCCAAGGACCTGCGGCAAGCGATCGAGGATTTCTCGATCGGCGACGACGTCGAGTTCACGGTCCTGCGAGACGGCGACCGGAAGACGTTCACCATCGAGATGCAGGAGACCCCGACACCGTCGTTCACCGCAAAGAAGGGCAAGCAGGAGGAGTTCGAGTTCACTCTCCGCGAGATCACCTTCATGGACCGGGTGAAGCACAAGTTCACCAGGGACCAGTCCGGGCTGCTCGTCGTCGAGGCGATCAACGGCGGCTGGGCGCAGATCGCGGGGTTGCGTCTGAAAGACCTGGTCATGCGGATCGACGGCCGCGAGGTCGGCACCGTCAAGGAGTTCGAGGCCGTCATGGAGGACCTGCTGCAACGACGGCCGAAGATCGTCAAGATCTTCGTGCAGCGCGGACCGCGCACGCACTTCATCTTCATCGAACCCGTCTGGTCGGAGATCGACCAGTCGACTGAGTGAGAGGTCATCCAGACATGATTCGCAACACCATCGCACTGTGCACAGCCGGGATCCTCACGCTGGCGCTGCCCCGGGCCGGTCTGGGCCAGGGCGCCGACCTGTCCGGCATGGCCGGTCTGCTGGAGAAGACCGCGCCCTCCATCGTCACGGTCAAGGTCGTGATCAAGACCGAGTTCAGCATGATGGGCCAGGCGCAGAACGAGGAGTCGCGCTCCGAACTGCAAGGCGTCGTCGTCCACGACAGCGGGCTGATCATGATCTCCAACGCCGAGATCTCCGCCGACCGTGCCATGGAAGCCCTGGCCGGCATGGGCAACCCCATGATGGCCAACGTCGAGCTCACGATGACACCGACCGATTTCGCGGTGATCTT
>JADFOJ010000009.1 GCA_022562915.1 Planctomycetota bacterium
GTTCATCGCCACCAGGGCGTTGACGGAATCGCCCGGCGTGTAGATTTCGGTGGCGGCGAACTGCACCTGGAACCCCG
This sequence comes from Planctomycetota bacterium, assembly GCA_022562915.1. Classification (GTDB taxonomy): domain Bacteria; phylum Planctomycetota; class Phycisphaerae; order Phycisphaerales; family SM1A02; genus JADFOJ01. The sequence goes on from JADFOJ010000009.1 coordinate 78, forward strand.
ACACGCCGTAGGTCGTCCCCCGCGGCGCGCGGATCTCCGCCGGGAAGTCCGGGAAGGTCGCGATGTCATTGCCGAAGATCGCCGAAGCAGTGGTGAACTGACCGCCGGCGAGTTGCATCCCGTCGCCCGAATCGCCGCAGAAACGGATGGCCACGGCCCCGAGTTCCCTGGTCTCAATCATCTTCGGTGCCTGATCATAGGCCCCTACTGACATCACCCGGCCTCCTTGATCGCCGCAATCAGCTCGCCGATCACTTTTTTTCCGTCGCCGAACAACATCAGGGTGTTGTCACAGGCGAACAAGGGATTGGGGATGCCGGCGAATCCGGGGCTGAGGCTGCGTTTCACGACCACCACGGTCCTCGCCTTGTCCACATCGATGATCGGCATTCCCGCGATCGGGCTGGAGGGATCGGTGCGGGCACTCGGGTTCACGGTGTCGTTGGCACCGATGACCAGCGCCACGTCGACCTGCTCGATCGTCGTGTTGACGTCGTCCATCTCCTTGAGCAGGTCGTAGGGAACGTCCGCTTCGGCGAGCAGGACGTTCATGTGCCCCGGCATCCGGCCGGCGACGGGGTGAATCCCGTACTCGACGTCGATCCCCTTCGCCATGAGCAGGTCCGCCAGGTCGCTGACGACGTGCTGGGCCTGGGCCGCGGCCATGCCGTAGCCGGGCACGATCAGGACCCGGCGGGCACCGTCGAAGAGCATCGCAACCTCGTCGGGCGAGGCGGACTTGACCTTGCCGGCGTAGACCTCGTCCGACGACGGCCCCTCCCCCACCTCGGCCATCACGCCGAACAGGACGTTCGTCAGCGACCGGTTCATCGCCACGCACATGATCCTCGTCAGGATCAGCCCCGACGCCCCGACCAGCGACCCGGCGACGATCAGCACGGTGTTATTGATGACGAACCCCGTCGCCGCGGCGGCGATGCCGGAGTACGAGTTCAGCAGGGTGATCACGACCGGCATGTCCGCCCCGCCGATCGGCAGGACCAGGAACAGCCCCAGCGCCAGCGACACCAGGACAATGACCCAGTAGAGACCCGCCATATCCGGGTTCATGAAGAGCACCACCCCAAGCCCGACCGCCACGATCGTGCACAGGACGTTGCCGACCTTGAGCAAGGGGTTCGTGTTGGACGCGCTCGACACGAGCTGCTGGAGCTTGGCGAATGCCAGCACGCTGCCGGAGAACGTCACCGCCCCGATGATGCCGGAGGCGATCGTGGCGATGATGACCTGGGTCGGATCCTGGCCTTCGGCGGTGAGCCACTGGACGAGCCCCGTGTCGCCGGCCTTATCCAGGTAGTCGTGAAGCACCGCACCGGCGACCAGTGCGGACGCAATGCCGCCGAAGCCGTTGAACAGCGCCACGAGCTGCGGCATGCCCGTCATCTCGATCTTGTACGCGGCGACGATCCCGCAGAGACCCCCGACGACGAGGCCCGCGATCAGCCAGCCCAGGTGATCGCTGCCCACCATCGTGACGACGATCGCCAGCAGCATGCCCGCCGCACCCAACAGGTTGCCGCGGACGGCGGTCCGCGGGTGGGTCAGTCCCTTGATCCCCAGAATAAACAGGACCGACGCGAGCAGGTACAGGATGTTCTTGACAGAATCGGTGTCGACGTTCACGCCGTCAGCCCTTCCTCTTGAACATGCTGAGCATGCGGTGCGTGACCAGGAATCCGCCGACCAGGTTCAACGTCGCGAAGACCACCGCCAGGAACCCCAGCATCGTCGACCACCAGGTTTGTTGCGTGCTGGTCACGATGATCGCACCGATGATCGTGATCCCGGAGATCGCGTTCGATCCCGACATCAGCGGCGTGTGCAGCGTCGGCGGGACCTTGGTGATGATCTCGAAGCCGACGAAGATCGCCAGCATGAAAATCGTCAGGAGCAGGAAGAGATCCACCTAGTCTGCGCTCCCCTCTGCCACGACCTCGGTCGTGTCGGTCGTATCGGTCGTATCGGGCGTGCCGATCCCGAAGATCTCGCGAACCCGCCGGTGCACGACCTCGCCGTCGCGCGTGAGCATCGTCTGCTCGGTGATCTCGTCATCCATGTCCAGTTGGAGCTCGCCGTCGGTGACCAGGTGCAGCAGGAACGTCTGGACGTTGCGGGCGTACATCTGGCTGGCGTGGTACGGGATCTCCGCGGGCAGGTTCGTGGGCCCGAGGATCGTGACCCCATGTTCGACGACGGTCTCGTCCGCCCTGGTCAATTCGCAGTTGCCGCCGCGCTCGGCGGCGAGATCGACAATGACCGACCCCGGCTTCATCCGGGCGACCATCTCCGCGGTGACCAGCACCGGCGACTTCCTGCCGGGGACCGCCGCGGTGGTAATCACGATGTCGCTGCCGGCGACCGCGTTGGACATCATCTCCTGCTGCTTCCGGATGAACGTGTCGTCCATCGCCTTGGCGTAGCCGCCCTTGTCCTCGGCGCCACCGGATTCCAGCTCGATCTCGAGGAACTTCGCGCCCAGCGACTGCACCTCGCCCTTGACCGCCGGCCGGACGTCGTACGCGTAGACGACGCCCCCCAGTCTTCGGGCGGTGGCGATCGCCTGGAGTCCCGCGACGCCGGCCCCGATGATCAGGACATGCGCCGCCGAGATCGTCCCCGCCGCGGTCATCATCATCATGAACATCTTCGGCAGGTGGTCCGCCGCCATCAGCACGGCCTTGTAGCCCTGGATCGTCGCCTGGGAGGAGAGAACGTCCATGGTCTGGGCCCGGCTGATCCGCGGCATCAACTCCATGCCGAACAGGACGGCCCCCCGCTCGGCGATCGCCCGGGTCGGCGCCACGTCGGTGAGCGGCTCGGCAAGACCGATCAGGACCTGCCCGGTGCGAATCAGCTCCAGGTCGTCCCGGCCGGCGACCGGGTTGGCGCCGAGCGTCCGCACCTGGCAGATGACGTCGGCGGCGCTGAAGACCTCGGCCCGCCCCGGCACGACCGTAGCCCCCTTGTCGGCGTACTCGGCGTCGGGGAACCCCGCCGCCGCCCCGGCGCCCGCCTCGACGACGACCTCCAGCTGCTTGCCCGTGAGCACGGCCACGGCCGCTGGAACCAGCGCAACCCGCCGTTCGCCCGGAAACGTCTCTTTCGGCACTCCGACAATCATGGGCCACAAGCCTAACGACTGATCGGCGTTTGTCATCCGTTCTTTCACGGGAAACCCGCCCTGTTCCGGGTTAGTATGGTGTCGAGATGGCACATCTCGAGATCACGACACCCCAGGGAGTCAAGCGGCTCAAGCTCGGCGACAAGGCCGTCACCATCGGTCGCCAGCCGGACAATGCCCTGGTTCTGCCGGACGAGCTCACCAGCCGGCATCACTGCGTGATCGAGCCCTGGGAGGGCGGATTCCGGATCCGCGACCTGGGCTCCAGCAACGGGACCAAGCTCAACGACGAGAAGGTCACCACCGACCTGCTCGACAACGGCGACGTCCTGAAGGTCGGCACGATCGAGTTGAGGTTCATCGATCCGGAGCAGCTGGCCCCCCGCCGTCGCTGCGACGCTCCGGATTTTGCCGCCGCCACCGCCGAGGCCGACGCCGAGACGGCGCTTCACAACCAGGACACGCTCGACGTCGACCTGCACGCCGAGGTCCTCGACGCCCCGACCTCCTACGAGCGCAAGCTTCGCAACATCATCAACGCGGCCACGGAGAAGCCGTTCGAGGACACGGACATCAGCCTCGTCGATAATCGCGGGGCGACGCTTCACCAGGCCGAATCCAGCGGCCTCGAAAGCGGCAGCGACGACGAGACCAGCGAGGGAATCCGCGTGTTCCGGCTGCTGCTGCTGGCGTGCTTCCGGGCCCGGGCCACGGACCTGCACATCGAGCCGCGCATCGGTGACGCGTGCGTGCGGATGCGCGTGGACGGCTACATGATTACCGCCGTGGACCTGAGCATGGCGATCTACCAGCGGCTCGTCGGCATGGTCAAGATCCTCTGCCAGATCGACACGAGCCGGAAGAACACCATACAGGACGGCCACTTCTCGGTTTCCGTCAAGGGCCGCCGGGTGGACTACCGCGTCAGCATGACCCCCACCGTGCACGGCCAGAAGCTCGTGCTCCGCGTGCTCGACTCCTCCCACGCCCCCAGCCGCATGCACGAACTGGGGCTCGTGCCGTGGATGTACGAGAAGCTCCGCGCCATCACGACGCGTGACGCCGGCCTGCTGCTGGCGTGCGGCCCGACCGGCAGCGGCAAGACCACGACCCTCTATTCGTGTATCCGCGAGGTCGACGTCAACCAGCGAAACGCGATCACCATCGAGGATCCGGTCGAGTACTACCTCGAGGGCTGCACCCAGATCCCCATCGATCACAAGCAGGACAACACCTTCGGCTCGATCCTGCGGTCCGTGCTTCGCCAGGATCCCGACGTGATCTTCGTCGGGGAGATTCGCGATACCGAGACCGCCACGGTCGCCATGCAGGCGGCGATGACCGGTCACCTGGTGTACTCCACCGTGCACTCCAAGGACTCGATCGGCGCGATCTTCCGACTGCTGGATCTCGGCGTCGAGGCATACCTCGTCGCCAACGCGCTGGACATCATTCTCGCCCAGCGGCTCGTTCGCAAACTCTGCGAGAACTGCCGCAGGGCGGTCAACCCCACGCCCGCACAGAACATGAAAATGGGCAAGCACATGGAGGGCGTCCGGCAGATCTACATGCCGACGGGCTGCAAACGCTGCCTGCGGACGGGGTTCATCGGCCGGCAGGCCGTCTTCGAACTGCTGGACTTCACGGACCAGATGCGCGACGTCGTGCTCGAGACCCCGACGATCCATAAGATCCACAAGATTGCCGGGCAGGGCCTGTTCATGAGCCTCCAGCAGTTCGGATTTCAGCTCGTGACCAAGGGCGTCACCAGTTTCGACGAGATCGCCCGCGTCAGCGGCTCGGACTAGCAGCCCGTTGAAGAAGTCATTCGGGCTGCGAGCGGCCCGGATCCGCCAGCTCGGCGTCGCCGAATCTCGACGTATCTCCGGATATGCCTTCGATCCGGCTCCTTGATCTGACGAATCTGGTCGCGCTCTCGCCATCGAAGCACTTCTTCAACGGGCTGCGAGGCCATTCACACTTGTCCCGGGTGTGTGCCTCTTCTACACTGCCGCTCCCCTCAGGAGGCCCGACCGTGCCCGACCTCATCGCCCCGCTCAATACAGTGACCTTCACGGTGACGACCGTGCCGCGGCGTACGGCCCAGCTCAAGACGATCTCGCGGCTCATGAACATGCAGCCGGAGGCGCAGCGCAGCCTCAGGAACCTTGCGAAACGCCGTCGTATCCACGACAACGTCGTCGGCACCCGGGCCGGGCGCAAGTGGACCAACCGCGTCCGGACCACCAAGGTGACCAGGGTCGAGACGGGCGAGACCTTCACGCTCACGCTCACCCCCCAGATCATTCCGGACCTCAAGAGCGTCGAGAGGTTCCTGAAGGCCGCACCGACCTGACCGGCCCAGCACGGCCTCCAGGTTGTTCCTCGAGATGTGACAGTTCGGGTCAACGCGTACCGCGTGCCGCCAGAGCGTCTCCGGGTCGCGCCACACACCCACCTGTTTCCAGGTCAGCAGCGCCAACGCCGCCAGCAGCGGCAGCATCGGCAGCATCGCCATGGGCGCCGCCCTCCCCAGCTTGACGAGCCCCGATCCGACCAGCGCGCTCACGGCGACCGCCGGCAGGTACGTGTAGCGGTCCGCCGCGATCTGGTGGCCCGTCTGCGCGAGGCCGAGCACGGGCGACAGGATCACGACGAACACCACCCACGCCGCCAGGGCCGCCGGGAACCGTCTCCGTGCGGCGACGAGACCCGCGGTCAGCCCGATCACGACGATCGCGCTCACGACGTACCGCATGGCGAACGGATCGAGTTCCGGCGGGATGGAGTAGATCGGCGACAGGCCCGTGGGCAGGATCGTCTTCTCCAGGTAAAACGCCAGCCCGTAGAAACACTGCGCGACGCGCTCCAGCACGCCGTACTCGGCCAGCGACCGGGCGACCCCGGATTGTGCCGACGACGCGATGGCCACCGCCGCGCCGAGGGCCCCCAGCACGAAGAACGGGATCTTCTCCCGCCATGCCCGGCGGCGCAGCGGGTACACGTCGAGAATGACCAGGACCAGCGGCAGCGTGAACACGAACTCCTTGGCCAGCAGGGCCAGCCCGAACAGTGCCACCGACAGCCACCGCGCACGGTACAGGTACGCCAGCACGCTCGACAGCGCCAGGGCACTCGACAGCGGCCCGCGCCGCTCGGTGGCCCACGCCACGGCCTCGACGCGCAACGGATGCAGGGCGAACAGCAGCGCCGCCAGAGCGGCCGCGACGAGAGCACCCGGTCCCAGCAGGCGGAGGATGATCAGGTACGCAACGACCGCGCAGACGCAGTGCAGCACCAGGCTCGTCGCGTGGTACCCGGCCGGTCGCATTCCCCACATCGCGTAGTCCGCCGCGAACGACAGCCAGGTCAGCGGCTGGTAATGCCCCTGGTGGATGGTCGTGAACATCCACGACAGGTTCGCCCACCCGAAGCCGCGATAGTGCACGTTGTCCAGGAGCTCGCCGCGGTCACCCCACTCGACGAAGCCGTTGCCCATCACCGCGGCAAACGCGGCGCACGTCGCCACGACGATGATCGCGGGGATCACGTTGCGGCGGCACGGGACGCGGCACATCAGCCGATCAGCCGATCCCCGTAGAAGTGCAGCACCGCGACGATCCCCAGCGCAAGCGCCAGGAACGCCACCGTGATGCCCACGGTGCGACCGTTGGCCTTACTCTCGGTTTCCTCGTGGTGGTGCTGCTGCTGCAGTTCCTTGCGGGTCACCATCCGGGAGACCCACCAGCAGATCAGGCCGCTCAGCCACGCCGCCACGGCGACAGGCTTGAGCGAGGGGTTGAAGACGCCCGGCACGTACGGCCCGATCAGCGCGGCCGGAAACACCGACACGACGGCCGCGAGCAGTGTCACGGCCACGGCATTGAGAATCTTGATCATGGTCGCGGACCTCCTGCAGTCCATCGGCTGAAACCGACCGCCGCTTCGGTGGTTATCGGGTTCAGTCGCATCTGTTACGGCCCGATTACTGTCGAGGCATGAGCGCGACCGGACCCGTCGATCTCTCGATCCTCGTTCCGCTGTACAACGAGCAGGAGAACATCCCCCTGCTGTACGCGCAGCTCAGCGAGGCCCTGAAAGACCTCGGGCGGACCTGGGAGATCATCTTCATCGACGACGGCTCGTCCGACGCGACCCGCGCCCTCATCGAGGCGCTGGCCGACCAGGACGAGCACGTCGTCGCGATCATCTTCGCACGCAACTTCGGCCAGACCGCGGCGCTTCTCGCCGGCATCGATCACGCCCGTGGCCGGGTCATCGTCCCCATGGACGGCGATCTCCAGAACGATCCGGCGGACATCGGCCGGCTGCTGGAGGTGCTCGACGACGGGTATGACGTCGTGTCGGGATGGCGTCAACATCGCCGCGACCCGTGGAGCAGGATCCTGCCGTCGCGGATCGCCAACTGGCTCATCTCGCGCGTGACAGGCGTTCGGCTGCACGATTACGGCTGCTCCCTCAAGGCGTACCGGCGCGAGGTCCTTCAAGGCGTGGACCTCTACGGCGAGATGCACCGCTTCGTGCCGATCTACGCGACCTGGCGCGGCGCCCGCGTCACCGAGATCCCCGTCGCGCACCACCCCCGCAGGCATGGTCGCTCCAAGTACGGACTCCAACGGGTGTTCAAGGTCATCCTGGACCTCATCGTGGTGAAGTTCCTGACCTCGTATCTCACCAGGCCGATCTACGTCTTCGGCGGGTTCGGAATGGTCAACATCGGTCTGGCCGCGCTCGCGTTCGCCGCGGCGGTGGTCTTCAAGCTCATCCCGCCGGACAACCCGTGGGGCCCCGCCTGGCACAAGGACCTCGTCGAGACGCCGCTGCCGATCGCCTCCGTGGGATTGTTCCTGCTGGGCATCCAGATGATTCTCATCGGCCTGCTCGCGGAGATGATCATGCGGACCTATTACGAATCACAGTCCAAGCGTGCCTACGTCATCGCGTCGCTTCGCGACGGCGGCACCGCTTCACACGACCCGGCGATCGCGTGTGCGGCATAGCGGGCTACGCATACCCGGCCGGCTCTACGGCCTCGCCGCCGGAGCCGTCGGTCCTGCGCGCCATGACCCGTACGCTGGCACACCGGGGCCCGGACGCCGAGGGGTACGTCTCCGGTGAGGGCGTGGCCATGGGACATCGCCGCCTCGTGGTCATCGATCCGCTCGGCGGCGCCCAACCGATGCGCGACGACCGATCCGGGCTCAGCGTCGTCTTCAACGGCGAGATCTACAACTACCGCCGTCTCAACACCGAACTGTCCTCGCTCGGCTTCGCTGCCCGCACCAGGTCGGACACCGAGACCGTGCTCAACGCCTACGCGGCGTGGGGCGACCAGTGCGTGCAGCACTTCAACGGCATGTTCGCATTCGTCATTCACGACCGCCGGCGACAGTGCCTGTTCGGCGCCCGCGACCGGATGGGCAAGAAGCCGCTGTACTACGTGTGTGACAGGGACCGGTTCATCTTTGCCAGCGAACCACGCGCGCTGCTGGAGCATCCGGCGGTCCGCCGGGAGATGGATCCGGAGGGACTCGCCCGGTACCTGGTTTTCGAGCACGTCCCGGCGCCGATGACGATCTACCAGGGGATGCGCAAGCTGCCGCGCGCCCACCGATTCCGGTTCGACCTGGACACCGGTCGCTTCGCGGTCGAGCAGTACTGGGAACTCCCGATTCCGTCGCCGGCCGATCACGAACGCGACGAGGCATACTGGGTCGATCGGCTGCGCGGTACGCTTGACGACGCCGTCGGCCGGCGACTCGAGGCGGACGTCCCGCTCGGGGTGTTTCTCTCGGGCGGACTCGACAGCGCCGCGGTGACGGCGGCGGTCGCCCGCCGCCTCGGCGCCGACACCGTGAATACTTTTTCGCTCGGATTCACCGACCCGCGCTTCGACGAGTCGGCGCGCGCTCGACGCCTCGCCGTTGCCCTTGGGACGAACCACCACGAGCACGTCGTCGGCCCGCGCGAGGTCCTGGAGGCCTTGCCCGCCGTGGACACGCTTCTGGACGAGCCGTTCGCCGACGCCTCGATCATCCCGACGTGGCTGCTCGCCCGATTTGCCCGCCGTGACATTACCGTGGCCCTCAGTGGAGACGGCGGAGACGAGTTGTTCGCCGGCTACCAGACGTTCCGCGCCCTGGGAGCCGCCCGCCTCTACAACGCCGTCGTGCCGGCGGCGTTTCACCGCCGCGTGGTGACGCCGCTGGCCGCTCGCCTGCCCGCCGGCAACGGCTACTTCTCGCCGGACTTCGTGGCCGGACGGTTCCTGCGCGGCGTCAAGGTCCCGCCGCACCAGCGGCTGTGGAGATGGCTCGGCGCGCTGGCCCCCGACGAACTCGCCGGCCTCGTGACACCCGAACTGCTGGAACAGATCAACCCCGGTGCCATCTTCTCGCAACTCCTGTGGCTCGACGGGGCGATGCTCGACCGCGATCCCGTGGTACGCGATGCTCACCTGTTCACCCGGACCTATCTCGCCGACGGCGTGCTGACCAAGGTCGATCGCGCGGCGATGGCCTGCTCGCTGGAGGTACGATCGCCGCTGCTGGACGTCGAACTCGTCGAGCTGGCGGCCTCCATACCCGGCCGCTTCAAGGTGACGCGAGGGCGGCTCAAGCACGTCTTGCGGGAGGCGGTCCGAGGCAGTGTCCCCGACGAGGTCCTGGACCGGCCGAAACAGGGTTTCGCCCTGCCGATCGGAGCGTGGTTCCGCGGCCCGCTTCGCGAAATGCTGCTGGACACGCTCGACGAGCGGGTCATCCGGGAGCAGGGGCTGTTCCGCCCCGACGCGGTCCGGCGACTCCTCGACGAGCACCTCGCCGGCCACCGGGACCACCGCAAGCCCCTGTTCGCGCTGTTCATGTTCCAGCGATGGCGCCACCGATGGATCGAACACGCCGAGACACCCGCGAGCCGCGTCGCCGCCTGAGACCAATGCCGATGCGCGAGACGCTCTGTACTCATCTGTGCTGCCCTGACTGCAGGAGCGACCTGGACCTGGATTCCCACGAACAGGACGACGCGGAGATCCTCTCCGGGACTCTTTCCTGCCCGGCGTGCGATCAACGGTGGCCGATCGTTCGCGGCGTGCCCCGCTTCGTGCCCGATGATCTTCCTCGCGACGTGCGGCACACCGCGCGCAACTTCGGCACGAGCTGGCGAATCTGGAACGACATCGACGACGACCGCTACCGCAGGCAACTGCTCGAATGGTTGCCGTTGCTCTCGCCCGACGACGTTCGCAACAGGACGCTGCTGGACGGCGGATGCGGCAAGGGGCGTCACCTCCGCGTCATGGCCGGCTTCGGGGCTCGCGCGGTCATCGGCGTCGACGTGAGCGACGCCGTGGACGTGGCGTACGCCAACACCCGCGCGCTGCCGAACGTCCACGTCGTCCAGGCCGATCTGCAACATCTTCCATTGCGGGACGACTTCGACCTGGCCTACTCGATCGGGGTGATCCACCACACGCCCGAGCCGCAACGGTGCTTCGAGGCGATCGCCGGGCACGTCCGGCCCGGCGGCACCGTCGCGTGCTGGGTCTACGGCCGGGAGAACAACGGCTGGATCGTCTGGCTCGTCAACCCCATCCGGATCGGGCTGACGCGGTACCTGCCGGCGCGTGCGTTGCGAGTCGTCGCGTGGGTGCTCGCGGCCGTCCTGCATGTCGTGATCGCGGCCGTGTACCGCCCCGCCGAGGCCGTCGGCGCAAGACTCTTCTATCGCGAGTACCTGTTGAACCTGCGACGGCTCGGCTTCGCCGAGACCCACCACATCGTCTACGACCACCTCGCCGCACCGACGGCCCACTACCTGCGCCGCGAAGAGGTCCAGACATGGCTCGACCACGCGGCACTGTCCGACACCTGCGTAACCTGGGTCCACCGCAACAGTTGGGCCGCCATCGGCGAACGGCGGATGGCCGGATGACCCAGCAGGCCCACTACGATCGAATCGCCGACGTCTTCGTCCGCAATCTCGATGAACCGCACACCGAGGAGTACTCGGCCCTCTTCGATCGGCTCCTGCTGGAGGCGATTCCCGACGGACCCCTGGGGTACATCGGTGAAATATGTTGCGGGCGGGGCGAGGCGCTGCGGCTCCTGGGCAACCGGCCCGAACTCGAGGTGACCGGCGGCATCGGCATCGACATCTCCAGTGCCATGCTCGACGCCGCGAGGCTCCATCACCCGGACGACCGGTTCGTCTTCGTCCAGGGAGACGCCACCGACCTGCCGCTGGCCGACGAGGTGCTCGACCACGTCTTCGTCCTGGGCGGCATACACCACGTCAACGATCGGGCGACGATGTTCGCCGAGATCCACCGGGTGTTGAAGCCTGGGGGGTGCTTCTTCTGGCGTGAGCCGCTGAACGACTTCTTCCTGTGGCGGTGGCTGCGGGCGATCGTCTACCGGCTCTCTCCGACGCTCGACGGGGACACCGAGCACCCGCTGCACACGATGCAGACCCGGCAACAGCTCGCCGGGGCCGGACTCGATCTCGTCCACTGGAGGACGTGCGGAGGAATCGGGTACTGCCTCTTCATGAACAGCGACGTCCTGGTGGTGAACAGGCTGCTCAGGCACCTGCCGGGCATACGCAGGATCGCCCGCGCGGCCGTCTCCCTGGATGAACGGCTCCTGCGTCTGCCGTGGCTGCGGCACACGGGCCTCCAGGTCGTCGGCGCGGCGCGCAAGCCGGTTCGAGCATCAAGTGACCCGTGAGCTGCGCCGATAATCTCCGGAGGCACCCCATGAAGACACGTTGGAAGCTGATCCTTGTCCTGGTCGTCTCGGTCACACTGATGGTCTTCGTGCTGCCGTTGACAAGCCGCGCGGAGAACCCGTCCGGCAACGACATTCGGCGGGTCGTCGTCATTCACCTGGACACGACGCGCGTCGACGACCTCGGCTGCTACGGCGGGATCGCCCGCACGCCCAACATCGACGCGGTGGCGGCCCGGGGCATGCGGTACACGAACTCGATCACCCCGATCCCCAAGACATCACCAAGCATCGCATCGTTCATGACCGGCCGGCTGCCCGACCGCCACGGCGTCTACAACGTCGGCGGCAAACTCCAGGAAAACTTCACGACGCTCCCGGAGCTGCTCCAGGCATACGGCTTCAAGACCGGCGGGTTCGTGAGCAACCCCGTCGTGGACAGGCTGAAGACCGACCCGACCAGGACCGCCGGCTTCGACCAGGGATTCGACGTGTTCCGGGGCATCCGCGATCTGCCCCCGATACCCGAAGGGGCCGACCCGAACGACGTGCCACGGAACCTGGCCAGGCCGCTCGTCGAGGCCGCGCTGGACTTCGTCGATCGCTACCGGGACGACCGGTTCTTCCTGTGGATGCTGCACCTGGATCCGCATGCCCCGTACGCGCCGCCGGCGCCGTACGACACGATGTACCTGGACCATCCCGAGCTCGTGTCGAAGAGCGTGAGGCTCAACCCGGCCGAGATCCACCCGCAGGCCCGGGTCGCCTCACGGATCGACTCGCACGAGTACATCGCCCGCCATATGGGTGAAGTCACCCTCACCGACTACTGGATCGGCGTGCTGCTGCGCCGGATCGCCGGGTTGCCGGGCCGGACGCTGCTGGTGATCACCGCGGATCACGGCGAGAGCCTGGGCGACGCCGGGTACTGGTTCGGCCACGGCTCCAACATCAGGCACCCCTGCGTCAACGTGCCGCTGATCATCGCCTGCGACGGCGTGGTTCCGATCGGCACCAGCGACGCACTGGTGGCCAACATCGATCTCGCGCCGACGATCCTCGAGATGCTGGGCATCGCCTCGGCGGCGCTGGGCGGCAACGGATTCTCGTTGAGGCCGACATACACGCACCGGGACCCGTGGCCCGACCGCATGCTTCCCATCCAGGCGTACACCGGCATCCGCTGGCGCGGCGTCCGAAGCGCGAAGTACTGCCTGCAGTCGGAGTATGATCCGGCCGGCGGCGAGCACCTGCGGACACTGTTGTATGACCTTGCCAACGACCCGCTGGAGACCGTCGACGTCTCGGCGAGCGTGCCGGACGTGTTCCTCGACCACCGCCGCATCGAGCAGGTCTGGTTCTCGCGGGGTCGCACCCCGCGGACCTCCGACTTCTCAATGAACCGGAGGTGATCCAGCGTCTGCAGTCGCTGGGTTACCTGCGGTGAGACCGAGGGCCTCGCGCACCCGCTGCACGTCCAGGATGATCCACGGGGGCCGGTGGTAAACAACCGTCGACGGAGTGGTCACCTGGGGAATGACCATGTCCTGCACGTCGACGGCCGCAAGCAGTTCGGCCACTGGCTCGTCGAACGGCGGGAACAACCTCGCCTGCTCCCGGTAGTCGACGCCGTACCGCCGGGCGTTGATCAGCAGGTGCGTGACCCGGTAGCGATCGCAGTACTCCAGCAACACGTCCGGATCGGTCGAGTACAACGCCCGCAGCGTGTCATGGGTGCGATCGCGTGCTCTGTGCCACGCGTCGACCCACCAGGGCGTCAACGTCTCGTAGTGCTCCGTCGTGGCCCGGCCGGTCCAGTACGAAATCCCCGCACCGTCCCACGGGTGCAGAGCGAGCCGCGACGACGCGGGCAACGAACGGACGAACGCGTAGAGATCCGCCTCGCGACGCTCATCGATGCTCATGCCGTTATGGTTGACCACGCCGTCGCGCGCATCGGTGCCCGTGCGGATCATGCCGTCGCCGGCCACGATCCAGACCAGCAGGATCATCGAGCCGGCCGCGAAGTTCCGGATCACCGCCCGGTGAGGGCGCACGCGGACCCGCGGAAGCAGGAGCCCGGCCGTCGACACCGCCAGCGCCACCGAGGCAGCGACGCAGCCGTACCGGAGGTACCGGACCGGGATGTACAGGTGAAACGCCACCAGCCGGGCCGCCACGTAGCACGCGATCGCCGACGCGAGCAGCGCCAGTGCCGCCTCCGGCAGCGGCGCCCGCCGGGAAACCCCCAGGAACACCAGGCCGGCCACGACCGCCAGCGCGCCGAACGCGCCCGCACCGGCCCACGCATCCACGACGGGCGCAACCGGGCCGCCGCCGTTGGCATGAAACGGGTGGGCGAGGTAACGGGTCGAGACCTCCAGCGGCGACGGAGCCGGCAGCACGGGTCTCGGACCGTACTCAAAGAAGGGGTCCTGCCTGGCTTCGGCCAGTGTGTGCAGGCGTCCTTCGTGATGGTTGCGGAGGACCTGCGGAACGACGCACACGATGCAGGCGACGACCAGGACTGCATATCGCTTGAGGTCCCGCCTGCGCAGCGCGTACACCCCCTCCGCGCCCAGCAGGAGCAACGCGGCCACCGGATACATGAACGCCGCGGTCACCACGGCCGTCCAGCGTGCCCGCGGACTGGGCGCGATCACGCCCGCCGTCCACAGGGCCATCAGCGGCAGGGCATACGCGCGCGGGTGGCCGCCGCCGATCCGGTTCACGACGTACGGCGTGTGCAACATGAAAAAGACGAGCAGCATCCCGGCCCCCAGGCCGGCCCGCCGCGACCGGAACAGGATCACCGCGGCCCACGCCACGATCGCCATGCACGCCAACTGCACGAGCTTGCTCGCGGCGTAGAGCCCGACCAGCGGAGTCAGCACGCGGTATTGCAGCCACATGCCCGGTGGCAACCTGACGACGATGTCGTTGGCGATCGGGTCGTCGCCCATGGTGGCGTCGGGGCCGTACAGGTGAAAGGGGAACTGGCTCGTGCGGGCGTCGTCGTTCTGCAGCAGCGGGTCGAACAGGTATCCCCAGTGCGCGTTGATCCACGTCCCGGCGTACGCACCGACGATCGCCCACAGCAGCAGGCAACTCACCCAGTGCAGTGTCGTCCGCGGGCGGAGCGTCCGCCACGGCAGCCCGGGCCGTCGCGCGGGGACCCACGCGGACCAGCTCATCGGGGGTTCACCGCGGCGTGCTGCATCGCCAACGCCATGTGGAGGTTGTGCCGGGCGGGCTGGAAGTCGGGGTCGAGCCGGGCCGCTTCGCGATAGTGCTCGATCGCGTCGTCCAGGCGCCCGGACAACCGCAGCGCGTTGCCGAGGTTGTAGTGCGCGTCGGCGAATTCCGGGTCCAGCCGGACGGCCCGTTCGAAGTGCTGGACCGCCTCGTCAAGACGTCCCCGACCCTGCAGTGCGTTGGCCAGGTTGAAGTGCGCCTTGACGAAGTCGGGGTTGAGCCGGATCGCTTCCCGGTAGTACCCCTCGGCGTCGTCGACACGGCCCTGGACGTGCAGCACGTTGGCCAGGTTGTTGTGCGCCAGCCACGCCTCGGGGTTCCTGGCGATCGTGTCCCGCCACAAGCGCTCGGGGGTCTCGTAGTCACGGCAGCGGTCCCATGTCAGCCCCGCAAGCACGCAGACCGCGACGGCGGCCGCGACGGGCCGCCAGCGGCCCCGCTGCGCCGTGGCCACACCAACCACCAGCGCAATCAGCCCCATGCTCGCCCAGTACTGCCAGTGGTCGCTCACCCAGGACAGCCGGGTGTAGGCGACGTTGACGAAGGACATCGGCACGATCGCCAGGACGAAGAACGCCACCGCCGCGACCGGGCCCTTGCCGATGCGGCCGCGCTGCCACCACAATGCCGCCACCACGCCGAGGGCCGCCAGCGGGTAGAGGTACTGCCACCACGCGCCGGCGTCGATCGTCCACCGCGGATAGATGAAGGTGAGCCCCGCCGGCCACAACAGGTGCCCGGCGTAGAACCACAGCGCCCGGCCGGCAATGAGCCCTCGCTCCAGCCACGACTGCGAGAAGCCGTCACCCCGTGCCCCACCGTGATGGGACTCCAGGTACACGGTCACCAGGACTGCCGCCATCCCGAGCAACGCCAACGGTGCGACCGCGGCGAGGTCGCGCCGCGTCAGACACGGGCGCTTCCACCACAAGACCACAAGCAGGGCCGCCGGCAGCAGACAGGTGGCCGTCTTGCTGAGCAGGGCGGCCACGAAGAGGCCCGTCCCCAGCGCGTAGCCCGTCCATGTCCGGACGTCCCGGTGGAACCAGCGCACGAAGACAAGCATCGACCACAGGAAGAACAACGCCGACAGCATGTTCTTGAGCTCCGCCACCCATGCCACCGACTGCACGTGCACCGGGTGCACGGCGAACACCATCGCGGCGAGCCACGCCCCGGGCAACTCCAGGCGCAAGAGCAATCTCCACAACAACAGGGCGTTGACCGCATGCAGCAGGACGTTGACGAGGTGGTATCCGAAAGGCTCGTCGCCCCACAACCGGTGCTGGACCCAGAAGGCCGTCGACGTCAGCGGGTAGTACTGGTGCCGGTACTCCCGGCCCACGACCTCCGTCCAGATACGCCCCAGGCCCTCCACGGTCTCCATACGGGCATCGTCCGTGACATACAGGCCGTCATCGATGATGAACCCGGCGTCGAGGGCGGGCAGGTAGGCAAGGATCGTCAGCAGCAGCAGGCAGCATGCCGGCAACGTGGCCCCGTGCTGGTGGAGTCGATCCTTGAGCATCAGTGTGGCCCGTCCGATATTTCGGCTCGAAACGGGGCCCGCTTTGGCCCTGAATCCAGGATCGCTACACTGGTCGCATGCCACTCGATCGAAACCAGATTGCCAGGCGGGCCGCCCGGGAACTGCGTGACGGCATGTACGTGAACCTGGGCATCGGCATGCCGACGCTCGTGGCCAACCACATCCCGCCGGAGATGACGGTGTGGCTCCAGTCGGAGAACGGGTTGCTGGGCATGGGGCGGTTCCCCTACGAAGACGAGGTCGATGCGGACCTCATCAATGCCGGCAAGCAGACCGTCACCGGGGTGCCGGGGCACAGCTTCTTCTCGTCCGCGGAGTCCTTCGCCATGATCCGTGGCGGCCACATGGACGTGGCGATCCTGGGCGCGATGGAGATCTCCCAGGAGGGCGACATCGCCAACTGGATGATCCCCGGCAAGATGGTCAAGGGGATGGGCGGTGCGATGGACCTCGTGGCGGGCGTGAAGAAAGTCATCGTGATGATGGAGCACGTCACGAAGAAGGGTGCCGCCAAGCTCATTGCGGCGTGCACGCTCCCGCTGACCGGCCTCCGGTGCGTGGACTTGATCGTCACGGATCTTGCCGTGCTGGAGATGGATCCCCTGGAGCGTCGTTTCAAGCTGGTCGAGCTGGCACCCGGTGTCTCGGTGCAGGACGTCACGAGCAGGACGACCGCCGAGATCATCGTGACGGAGCCGCCTGGAACGATCCCGGGCTAGCGCGAGCGTGGCAGCGGGACGGACAGCGTCGCCGTCCGGCCGGTCCCCGGAAGCACGACCACGACCGATCGCGTACTGATGCTCTCGATGATCCAGCCGTCGTTGCCGATCGCATCGCCCACGCGGTAACGCCTGTGGTTGATGAGTGCGGTGTTGCCGCTTCGCGACTTCAGGATCATCTTCACGTTGACGTCTGGAGGCGGCAGGATGGGATTCTCGTTCACGGTCGGGTCCGTATTCGGACCCGGATTCGGAGTCGGCTGCCGCTCGACGATATGCAGCAACGGCGAGGGGCCGAACGGCAGTTCTCGCAGCTGGTCGATGTAGGCGGCGGCGGCGAACTGTTGCAGGGTCCACTCGGGCTTGTACTCCGCGACTGAGTCGACTCCGGTCGACCCCGCCACGATCGCCGTCGACGCCGCAACGACCTGCGCCGGCTCGGCGACCATGATCGCCGTGCCCTTGACCAGCAGCAGCGGCAGGAGGAAGACGCCGAGGTCCATGCTCAGGGCTCGCGGGCCGCGCACGCTCATGGGCCGGTCCCTCCCAGCGCCACGAGCGGTTCGGGCAGGTTGAACCGCAGTACCTCGATGCCGAGTTGAATGACCGTGAACGATCCCTCCCCGCCCTTTGTCGGGGCGATCTGGACCGAGATCGGCCGCAGGTAGGCACCGATTCCATTCACGGACTCGAGGAACCGGGCGATATTCTCGTACTCACCGACGATGGTCATGTCGATGCGCGTGACGATGTAGATCCGGTCCTTGTCACCGATCTGCTGCTCGACGCCTGGCCGGAGGTTGTTGATCTTGACCTGGTGCTTCTCGGCGAGGTCGGTGATCCGTCCGTAGAGCGCCGACGAGTCCTTCGCGACGGATCCCCGCGCCTGGATCTCCCGCATACGTCTGCGCAGTGGCGGCGTCCGGGCGCTGATTTTCTGAAGGTCCGCGTGGTCAATCGACCGGCTCTGGGCCCGGCTCCGGGCAATGAGGGTCTCGACCTCGCGCAGGTCCTCGGCCTTCGACTTGACCAGGAACATCCAGCTGCCGATGCACACTGTCATCGCCATCATGACCTGGACGAGCAAATCACGATATACCGACAGGTTCATCGGAGGTCCCCCTGCTCGACCGACGCGACGGTGACTCCGGAGACGTCCGGGTCCGGCGCGGCAACGGCCTCGAAGGAAGCCTCGAACCGCTCTCCGCTTCCCTCCACGAAGAAGCGGCGCTCGACATTCCGCAAGCTCGCGTCCTGAAAGAGCGGACTGGCCTTGAGCGCCGCGATGAACCGCTCCACCTCGGTTTGACCGGTCTTCTGGTCTATCTGGATCGCGCGCCCGAAGAGCAGGGCCGTGAACCGCTCCTTTTCGCGAGTAAGCCGCAGCGAGTTGAGCTTGATCGATCCAGGGGTGAGACGGCTGAGTTCGTGAAGGATCGCCCCCAGGTCGATCCGTGTGCCAAGCTCGGTCGCAATGGTTTTCTCCAGCGTCCTCATGGCGCCGATGGCGGCCACGATCTTGTCATGGGTTGCCTGAACCGCGGCGGCCTCGACGGCGGCGGCCTCGATGGTGACCGCCCGCTCGCGGGCCGCAGCCAGTCGGAACCCGATCTGGACGCTGTCGAACGCGATGACGACCATCGCCACCGAAGCGCCGGTCCAGAGCCAGCGGCGAAGTCGGCCGGCCTGGCGCCGTGCCGCGGCGTCCCTGGGCTGAAGATTGAGCTGGTCAAGGAACCTGCAATCGTCCAGCGCTTCGAGGAACTCGCTGCCGGCGGCGGCCGGGGAGGTGAAGTCGAATCCTGCGTTGCCCGGATCGGCGGTGAACGTGAGCTTCAGCTCCCCGGCGATCAACTCCGTGAGTCCGTGGATCGCGCTGCCCGGTCCGCTCACGGCGATCTCGATGGGCTTTTTTTCGTCGTCGGAGAGGCCGAACCGCAACGACTGGCGGATCTCCACCACGTAACGCTGCAACACCGGCTGGATCTGCGGCATGATGTGGCGGCGCGTGAGTTTCGTCGAGTCGCTGAGAACCTCGTCCGTCTCCGGAATGCCGTGCTCGTAGAAGATCGCCCTGGCCGTCTTGCGATCCAGGGTGATCGGCTCCTCGTCCGGCACCCGTATCGGACGGGCAAGGGCCTGGACGATCGTCTCGGTACCGAGCCCGATCGACCGCTCGAAGCGAACACGGCCTTCACCGCCCAGAATGAAGAACGAGCTGTACGTGCCGAAGTGAAGCCATCCATGCTGGGGACCGGCCCAGTTCAGGGCGCGGCGAACCACGGTGGCGAGGATGGCCGCGTCCAGCGGCACGGCGGTGTTGAACGTGAGACCTGCCGACTCGGTCATCTCGATGATCGCCCGAAGGATGTCGATGCGCTCGGCAGCCGCGACCACATGCCAGCGACGTTCCGAACCCTGGGCGTCGCGACCGACCACGACGGCATCCACGATCGCCGCGGTCGCCGAGTACGGCAGGCTCGCCGCCGCCGGGAGAATGGCGGCTGCACGGGCCTGCGACGAGGTTCGAACGTTGAAGCTGGCCAGGTCAACCGACTGGCTGGGACTTCGGTAGAGAATCCGCGCGCCGGCCCCGTCGACGTCCAGCTCCCGGACGGCGTCCTTGAGGGTGCTGCCGATCACCCGGACGGCCTTGGCCCAGGCGGTCGCGTCAGCGGGCAGGTCCAGCGGCAGCCGCGTGCTGGCCACAACGCTGCCGCCCTTGAGAGCAACAACGTCCATGTGATCCGACAGCAACTCTATGGCAACCGAGACTGATCCCACCACTTCTCTCACTGACACACAATGAGCAGACAGACCTGAATAGTCTCTCGGCGCAATCACGCGGACACTTGCGGCGTCTCAGGCAGACGGCACGGAACGATGCGGTCCGGCTACCAGAGTCAGTTATCGTCCTTTAGAATGAATTCTCATTGGCCACGTTGCTGTTGGCCCAGAACAGGGCAGCGGGCGGACTGGCCCCGTTGTCGACGTAGTAGGCCCAGCCCGTCGCGTTGTTGCTGAAACGGATGTTGGCGTCACCAAGCCCGAAGTCGAAGACCCCGAACTTCTTGCTGTAGGGATTGGCGGCGAGATCACCCTGCATCACCAAGCCGTTGGCCTGCACCTGGACGGAGGTGGGGTAGGCGCCGACACCGTTCGTGATCGCCTCATTGGCGAAGTAACTCGCGATACCCGCTCGCACGCCGCCAAGCAGACCCTTGCACGCAGACTCCTTGGCCCGATCCTGCATGTCGATGAATTTCGGGATGGCCACACCCGCCAGCACCGCGAGGATCACGACGACCGCAAGCAGTTCAATGAGCGTGAATGCTCGACGGACCGCATGCATCGGCTGCGACCTCTCAGGCACCGCTCATCGTGGAACGGATGAACACCTTGAAACGCAGTGACTCGGTGACGCCGCTGCGCTGTGTCGTGACGTCAACGACGATACGACGCACCGGATCACAGCCGGCGCCGGCGCAGCCCGGGCCGATATCGGTGTTGCCCTCGTCGAATATGGAGATCTCCAGGTCCGTGACGTCGGTCAGCAGCGTCGACAACCCGCCACTGGCCACCTCGAGCTGGAGCTCCGAACCAACGATGGCGAACCGGTAGGTGTTGCTGGAGCTGTCCTGCCAACTGAGCGCCGTGGCGGACATCAAACTGATGTTCGGCGCGACGCCGGCTGCGGCGCCGTCGAGCTCGATCTTTCTTATCTCTCGCATCACCCGGTCCATGGCGATCGACATCTCCGCGTGCAACTGGGCGGTCGTCGCGGCATCCATATAGCCGTCCACCGAGTCGACGACCAGGTAGGAGGCAGTCGACCCCAGTATTCCGAGCACGACGATCGTCGCCATCGACTCGACGAGCGTGAAACCGCGCCGGCGGCGCCGGGATTGTCGTGCGCGAACCGTCATGGGGTGTAGTCCGTCAGGACCGTCGAGATGTTCAGCGCCTTTGCCGCGGCATCGTTCCAACTGATTTTGACGGTCACCGTCATGTATCCGAGGGGAGGAGGCGCGGTGGTTGCCAGGTCGGCCTTGGTCTCGACAAAGCTGACCGTCCGGGTGAATCCCGCGTAGCCGGGGACGGGGTCCTCGTCCGGGTAGTTGGCGGTGATCAGGTAGGTGTACCCGCGGGTGGTGCTGTGGCGATCGGCGATGACGTCTTCGAGCTTCTCCACGGCGAGCCAGCGGGCCCTGGACACCAGCATGGGATTGATCCGCTGCCGCTGTGCCTCGGTGATCGCCCACAGCATGGGCGGAACGGCCACCGCGAGGATGACGATCGCCGCCACCGTCTCAATGAGCGTGAACCCGGTTCTCCGAGCGGTTGTCATCCGGTGCTTCTCCTGCATGGTCACGCCTATGGCGCCGGCACGAAGACGGTGTGCCCGGTGTTCTTGTTGACGGTGACCTTTTCACCGCCGCTGAAGTCGACCAGCCCGTCGGCCGACAACGGCGTCGCCTCGGTGTCCTCGCGGAGCGGACGGCCGAGCCAGTCAAAACCGATCCAGTCCGGGCCGTCGGCGAATGTCACTGTCATGGTGACCCCCACGAAACTGCCCGTATTCATGGCCTGGACGAACGGCCCGCCGGTGGCCGGGTCCGGGAGCACCAGCGACGTCGCGCGGCCGGGTGAGGCGATGTCCTCGACCCGGACGGTCCAGGTCTGCCCGACCGTGTCGAACTCGATCCAGCTGCGGGTACCCGTCGCGACGGCCCGCTGCCGGGCGTAGGTCATGTCGCGCTGCAGCTGCCTGGCCGCCATCGCCGAGCGCTTGCTGCCGACCGAGGACAGCGACACGACCGCCGTACCCGCGATGATGCCGACGACGACCATGACCGCCGCCAGCTCAACAAGGGTGAACCCGCCGCCTCTCCAGAGGCGGCGGGGCTCGTGATCGTGGATGACCATCGGATCAGACCGGCCTTCCGGAACGGTCAGAAGCTGTTCTCGTCAATTCCGGCCGACTTGGAGTTGGCGTAGAACACGGCGGGGAAACCACCCGTGCCGTCAAAGTACGCCCAACCACCGATGCCGGCACCGCCGACGACGACACGGGTGTCCGAATCGACCTTGGCGGCCGTCGTAACCACCTCGGGAGTGGTGCCGGGGTACGGGTTGTCGGGAATGGCTTCCTGCATGACCGTACCGATCGTGGTCAGATCCGCCAGCGACGGGTACGCGGCCAGGGCATTGATAATGGCCTCGTTCGCGTAGAAGTTGGCGATACCGGACCGGACGCCGCCGAGCGCGCCCTTGCAGGCGGCCTCCCTGGCCCTGTCCTGGTAGTCGAAGAATCGCGGCAGCGCAACGCCGGCGAGGATGGCGAGGATCAGGACGACCGCCATCAGCTCGATCAGCGTGAAGCCCGCTCTGAGTGCTGTGTTCCGTTTCATGGTGAAGATTCCTTCCCTTACGTATTCCAGAAGACCGGTTTCATTACGTCAACTCATCAACGATCCGAGGTCCCACATGGGCAGGAATATCGCCAGCGCGATCACGAGAAACATTCCCGCCAGCCCGACGATGAGGATCGGCTCGATCACCGTGGGCAGATTCTTGGTCAGGTGCTCGACCTCGCGATCGTAGTGCCGCGCGACGATCTCACACATTCTCGACATCTCTGCGGTCTCTTCCCCCGCGGCGATCATCCGCCTTGCAAAGCCCGGCAAATAGGCACAGGCCAACATCACGTCGGCCAGTCTGCCGCCTTCCTTTACCTGGTCGGTCATCTTCTTGACGTCGTCCTGGAGCAACGGCCGGCCAGACGCACCGGCGGCCATCTCCAGCGCCTCGATCAACCCGATGCCGCTCTGCAACGAGGTTCCGAGAACATGCGCGAATCGGCTGACCGCCAATCCCTTGAGGACGTCGCGAAGGAAGGGAACCCGGTGCAGCCAGGCGTCGATCCTGTGCCGGAGCGTTTCCCGCTTCCACGCGCAGCGGGCGCCGTAGAGGGCAGCCCCCATGCCGCCGAAGATGAGCGGCCAGTACGCGCGTACGAATCCGCTCACGCCCAGGAGCAGCAGGGTGGGCCCCGGCAGGTCCGCCCCCTGCTTGTCGTACATCGCGGTGAACTTCGGCATCACGAAGATCATCAGGAACGTCGCCCCGAGGATCATGGCGACCAGGACGCAGATCGGGTAGATCAGGGCGGCCTTGATGTTCTTGTTCGACTCGTACTGGCGCTCCAGCATCTCCGCGAGGCGACCGAGCACCTTGACCATGTTGCCGCTCGTCTCGGCAGCTCGGACCGTCTCGATGTAGACGTTGCCGAAGAGTTCCTTGTGCTGGGTGAGGGCTTCGGTCACCGAATACCCGGCTTCGATCTGGGTGGCGACGTCCTGGATGACCTCCTGAAGCCGGCGATTGGTCTCCTGCTCGGCGATGGACCGGAGCCCGGTGGCGATCGGGATCCGGGCGTCCATGAGCACCGAAAACTGATACGTCAGGTGCGCGAGCTCCTTGACACCGACCTTGCCGTTGCGCATGCGGGCCATACCGGCACTGCGGGCGACGAGCTTCAGGGGCTTCATGCCCGACGCCGTAAGACGGCGGTATGCGTCGCTCTGGTTGTCGGCCTGTATCACGCCGCGCCGCCGCTTGCCGTGGGCGTCGACGGCCTGGTACTTGTAGGTGAGCTGGTTCATGCGGACTTCCTCAACTCATCGCGCTGTACATCGGCGACCTCCATGACGGCAGCAACCTTGGCGACCTCGTGGAGGCTCGTCTGCCCGAGCCGCGCCTTCTCCAGGCCGTCCTCCCACATCTGGCGCATCCCTTCCCGGATCGCGCGCTCACGGATCTTCTTCGTCGAGCCTCCCTGTTCGACGAGCGTCTGGATCGGCTGGCTGAATTTCAGCAGCTCGTACAGGCCGAGTCGGCCGCGATAGCCGGTGTGCCCGCACTGCGGGCAACCCTTGCCGCGCTGAAACTCCTTGGCGTCCTGCTCGTCGAGACCGAACCGGTGCCGCAGGATGTCGTCGATCGAATCCGGCATGACACAGTGCCGGCAGAGCCGCCGAACCAGCCTCTGCGCGACGACCGCGAGCACCGCGGAGTTGATGACGAACGCCGGCAGGTTGTAGTCGCGCAGGCGGGCGACCGCCCCCGGCGCATCGTTGGTGTGCAGCGTGGCCAGCACCAGGTGTCCGGTCAGCGCGGCCTGCAGGGCGATCGTCGCGGTTTCGTTGTCACGGATCTCACCGACAAGGATGACGTCCGGGTCCTGCCGCACGATCGCCCGCAGCGCCGACGCGAACGTCAGGCCGATCTCGCTGTGCACCTGGATCTGCCTCAGGTACGGCAGGCGGATCTCGACCGGATCCTCGATGGTCATGATGTTGCGCGACGGCTCGTTGAGCCTGTTGAGCACGGTGTACAGTGTCGTCGTCTTGCCGCATCCCGTCGGCCCGGTCACGAGGATCATTCCGTACGGGCGATCCATGAGTTCTTCGAGTTCGGTGCTCATCTTCGACGGCACGCCGAGTTCGTGAAAGTTCAGGATCACCTCGGCGTTCGTGAGCAGGCGCAGCACGACGTTCTCGCCGCACACCGTGGGCAGCGTCGACATGCGCACGTCGATCGCGGCGCTGCCGTGATGAAACCGGAATTTTCCGTCCTGCGGACGGCGCGTCTGGGTGAGGTCCAGGTGGGCCATGACCTTGAGCCGCTGAACGATGCCGGCGTGCATGGACAGCGGCGGGCCCTGCTTCTCCTGGAGTACGCCGTCCACGCGGTAGCGCAGACGCAGCTCGTGCTCGTCGGGATTGATGTGGACATCGCTGGCCATGATGTCGACCGCGTCGGCCAGCAACTGGTTGACCGCGGCGACCACCGGCTGCGAGTTGTCGTTCATCGGCTCGCCGTCGGCGACGACCTCGGACTCCTGGACCGTCGAGTGGGTCTGTGTCAACCTGTAGGCACGGCTGATGAGCGGCCGAAGCTGCTCGCGGTCGCACAGGACCGAGTCCACTTCGCACTTGGCAAACTGGCGAGCCTGGTCCATCGCCTCCAGGTTGAGCGGGTCGTCCATCGCCAGCGTAAGCACGGTATCGATCTTGAACAGCGGAAACAGGCAGTAGCGCTCCGCCACCGCCCGCGGCACGAGCTGCGTGTTGGCGAAACACGCTTCGTACTGATCGAGATCGATGAACGGCGCCTCGCAGATGCCGGCCTTGGCGAGGGCGATGTCACGACCGTTGATCGCCTCCGTGGAGATGAGCGCATCCACGAGGTCGACCTGGTGCTCGATCCCGTAGTTACGGGCCTCCTCGAGCTGTTCGGTGGTCACCCGCCCTTCCTCCAGGAGCGTCTGTTCGAGAAAGACGTCCTGGTTATGCATCAGGCTCCCCCTGCGAGGGCGTCGGCGGCATCGCCCCGACGCCGTCCCCGGCCTCCTTGAGGAGCATCATGCGGTTCCCGATGTCCGGATCGACGTTGTCGGGGTCGGCGAAGGACACGCCGATGAAGTAGGTCGGCTCGTGGCTGGTCATCTGAACCCGTCGAACCTTGACTCGCTGCTCAAACGCCACCTCGAGCATGGGCATCCCGTCGGCGCGCGTGCCGATGGGCATCGGGTCGAACACCCGGAGCAAGCCCTCGCACTGCCGCGGCAGGAACTGCCCGGCGGTGAAACCCATACCGCCGGGACTGATGTCCACGGACGTCCCGCGCAGGGAATACTCGTTGATCGCGGTCGACTTCGAGCCGAACCGCACCTGGTCGCGGTATTCCTCCGCGACGATGAACTCCACGGGCAGCTCGATCTCCCGGCGATGGTGTTGCCGAACCCTCAGGCCGCTTTGAGAGGACATGCTTGCATATCGACGGCTTCGGGGCAGCCCTCAAGCCGCGGGCGCACACCGTACGGTTTTTGAATTCCCAGGTCCGAGAACGGCGACGGGTTGCGCTAGAGTTCCTTGGACCTATATTGCATCTGCGCCTGGAGGCGCGCGAGGATCGAGCTGTGCATCTGGCTGACGCGGCTCTCGGAGAGGTCCAGGGTCATGCCGATCTCCTTCATCGTCATCTCCTCGTAGTAGTAGAGAATGACGATCAGCCGCTCGGCCCTGGAGAGCCCCCGCGTGATCATGAGCCTGAGGTCACGCCGCTGAAGTTCGGCCAGCGGGTCCTCCTGCCGGTTGTCCTGGATCACGTCGATCTCGCGGATGTCCTTGGACGAGTCCGTCTCGAACCACTTGCGGTTCAGCGAGACGACGTTGACGGGTTTGGAGTCCTTGGAGAGCTTCTTGTATTCCGCTCCGGACACCTCCAGCTGCGCGCACACCTCGTTGTCGGTGGGCCGGCGCCCGAGCTCCATTTCCAGGGACTTGCGGGCGCGCTCGACCTTCGCGGTTCGGGATCGGACCAGCCGCGGCACCCAGTCCATGGCACGCAGCTCATCGAAGATCGCGCCGCGGATCCGCTGCGTGCAGTAGGTTTCGAACTTGACGCCCCGTTCGAGATCGAAGGCGTCGATCGCATCCATCAGGCCGAAAAGCCCGGCGGACATGAGGTCCTCGACGTCAACCTCACCCGGCAGCCGCATGTGCATGCGCTCGGCGGTGCTCTTGACGAGGTGCAGGTAGTTCTCGATCAGGTAATTGCGGAGCTCATCCGACTTCGATTTCTTGTAGCTCCTCCACACCCGCTCGATCGGTTGACCGGCCGGCACCTTCGTGCCGGACTTGGCGGACGGGGCCTTCTGGCGTTTCGCTGCGGGGACTTTCGTCTTGGTTTTCGGCATTGGTCAGCTCCTTGACCTACGGCTCGACGGCCGTTCCACCGTTCCCTGGCAGAACACCCGTTCACTATAACGCACAATCACGGACGCGCACAATCCGGACATTACCCAACCGTCACATCCTCAACGTTCTCTTCGCTCTGGGCGTTCTGTTCTGCGAGATGCCGCTCGATAACCTGCCGGCACAGGGCTCCGACAAGCATTCCAAGCGGGTAGCAGACGATCATCGCGACAAGGGCACGGACCAGGATCGCGGCAGCCGTGTTGCCACCGGCCAATCCGGCCATGACGGCCACGCTGAAGGCAGCAAGCGCAAAGCATCCGGCGATGGTCCTGCCGGCAACAGCAGTCATGTCTGACGTCTCCTGACCGAGACAGGGGGCGTGTGCGACCAATGCGTCGATATCGACATGTTCACAGGCTCCTATCAGTGCGAACCACGAGAATCGCTTCCCGCCGAAAACCACGTCGCCAGGCGGGAAAAGAAGCCACCAGTCATTGCCGGCAGCGGTTTCATTCCAAGCAACGAGCGCGCCAGCGCCTCGACCGCCCTGGTCGCCGGGGCATCGGGCGCGTACAGCGTGAACGGGACGCGATGACGAATCGCCTCCCTGACGGCGTCGTCGGCGGGGACGGCACCGCCGTAGGTCAACGTCCTGCCCAGGAACGTCCGGCTCACGCGGTTCATGCGGTCGAAGACCCGGCGGCCCTCCGGTTCGGACGTCACCATGTTCACCACCAGCCACACATCGTGCCGCCGCGAGCCCGCGGCGAGGGCCTTGATCATGCCGTAGGCATCGGTCATGGCCGTGGGCTCCGGCGTCGTCACGACCAGCACCCGCGATGAGGCTGCGACGAAGGCCAGGACGCCGGGCCCCAGCCCCGCGGCCGTGTCGATCACGAGATCGTCCGCGACCCGATCGAGGGCGGCCAGCTGCTCGATCAACCTCTGTCTGGCGACCCCGTCGAGATCAGCCAGGCGCGCCACGCCGCACGCACCGGGAATCAGCCGGAATCCACCCGGCGCCGGCAGCATTGCCTCCGCCAGCCGGCACCGCCCGCTGATGACCTGCTCCAGCGTCAGCCGGGGCGTGAGATTGCAGAGGATATCCGCGTTGGCAAGACCGAGATCGGCGTCCAGCAGGCACGTGCGACGATTCTGCCGGGCAAGGCACACGGCCAGGTTCACGGCGAGGTTGGTCTTCCCCACGCCGCCCTTGCCCGACGTGATCGCAATGGCCTGCGCCAACCGCGTCGGTCGCTCGATGACGGGCACCGCCGCGCGCCGCCGCGCGCCCCGATCCGGCTCGGCGGCGCGGCGCACGAGCCGGCGAAGATGAGTCGCCTGATCGATCACCCGTGCAGTTCCGCTCCGAGGACGAGCTCGGCGAGGCGCTGTGACCGACCTTCCTCGATGTGATCGGGCACTTCCTGCCCCGTCGTGATGAAGCTCAACGCCTTGCCGACCGACTGCATGACGTTCACCAGCACACCGAAGCTCACGGCCTCGTCCAGCTTCGTGAGCACGATGCGGTCGGCACCGACCTCGGCGAATGCCTCCGCTTCGCGCAGCAGCACGCGCTCACTGGCTGTGCTGGACAGCACGAGATGAACTTCGTGCGGATCTGCCGCGGCCAGGATTCGCCGCAGGTCGTCGAGCCGTGCGCTGTCGTTGGGCCCGCGACCGGCGGTATCGATGAGCAGGACGTCACAGTCCGCGAGACGGGCGGCGGCACGGGTCATCTCCGTGGGCGTCAAGGCCACCTCCAAGGGCAACCCGATGATGCCGGCGTACGTCCGCAGCTGGTCGACCGCGGCGATGCGATAGGTATCGCAGGTCACGAGACCGACCTCGCGGTGATGCCGCAGTTTGAAGGACGCGGCAAGCTTGGCAAGCGTCGTCGTCTTACCGACGCCCGTCGGGCCGATGAGCGCGATCGTCAACGGGCGCCGGTCGGGGCTGCGTCGCGGAATGGTCGGGTCCGCCACGGGAACGAGTTCGGCGAGATACCGCGCCGCTACCGCGCGGAGTTCTTCATCGTCGAGCGTCCGATCCGCCATCTCGGCGCGCACGGCGCCGATGATTCGATCGGTGAGTTCCTCGGAAAGATCCTGCCCGATGAGTTCGAGGTACATGTCGAAGAGACGGCCGGAAAGGTGCGCGCCCGGCCCGCGACGAGTGGTCGCCTGGCGTTGGAGGACCTGTCCGACCATCGTCCTGATTTCCGAGAGTTCCTGCTGCATGTCCGGCTGGGACTGACCGAGCGCCGTGGGGTCGGCGGCCGGCGTCAGGATGAACCGCCTCGCCACCCGGCTTGGTCCGGCCGGGGTTCGCGGAGCCCCTTCGTCCGCGGCGGCCAGCGTCAGCCGGTTCGGCGCGGTGGCGATCGTCCGGGACTGGCGGGTGCGGCGATCGTTCGCCTCGGCGAGCGCCTGGGCGAGGCGTCGGGTTCGCGTGGCGTCGCTCACCGCCGGGCGGGCGGCGGCGACGCCGGCGGCGCGAGCGTACTCCCGGACGGCATGGGGACGTCCGGGCGCGGATCGCGCGCTCCGCGACAACTCCGCGCGATCCGCGGTGGTCGCGGTCAGCTCGAAGATCGTCTTGCGCCGCACACCGAACACACCTCCGCGGCGGAACGTGCGCGTGTCGAGAATGACTGCGTCCGCGCCGAGGTCGCGCTTCGCGGCGCCGAGCGCCTCGGCCATCGTGTACGCCTGATACGTCTTGATACCCACTGCGTGCCCTCCTTGGCAACGGCTACGGGTCCCGAACGGCGCCGAACGGCGTCACATGGTGCCGCGTCCTATGCGGCACCGGTTCCAACGGATTGGCTCAATTGTACCAGACCCATCGAGTTCACGTCGAGGTCCTCAACAATTTCGTTGTACGACAGGACCGCCACGTTGGGAAAATGAGGATCGAGAATCTGCTTGAGCTGAGCCCGGACGGTCGGGGCGGTCAGAACCACCAACTGGTGGCCGGCGGCGAGCAGCGGCTCGGCCGTCTTGCCGACCGCGCTGGTGATCCGAGCGGCAACCTGTGGCGGAATCGACATGGTGGTGCCGCTGGCGCCGCGATCGATGTACCCGTTGATGAGGTCGGCAATCTCCGGATCGATCGTGACGCAGGCCAGGCGGTTCTTGCCGTCATCATCGAGTTCGCTGTACAGGTTGGAGATGGTCCTGCGCAAGGTGTTGCGTACGTACTCGGTGAGAACATCTATATCTTTGGTGTGGGGTGCCCAGTCGCCGAGGGTCTCGAGTATCGACCCCAGGTCTCTCACCGGGACCCGCTCCCGCAGAAGGTTCTGCAGCACCTTCTGGAGTTCTCCCGGCTTGACGACGGCCGGCATGACCTCCTCGACGAGCTTCGGCGACCTGCTCTTGAGCTGTTCCACCAGGTGACCGACCTCCTCGCGGCTCAGGATCTCGTGGGCGTGCTTCCTGATGAGCTCCGTGAGGTGGGTTGCCAGGACGCTGGCGGGGTCCACCACGGTGTAGTTCATCGTCTCCGCACGCGTCTTGGTCGCCGGCTCAATCCATATCGCCTCGAGCCCGAACGCCGGCTCGCGGCCGGTGATACCGTCGATCGGCCCGGTGGCGACACCGGAATCCATCGCCATCAGCAGGTTGGGGTGGACGACGCCCCTGCCGATGACGTCCCCGCGGAGCTTGATCCGGTAGCCGTTGGCCTCGACCTGGACGTTGTCACGGATCCGGACCGGCGGAACCACCAGCCCGATCTCCCCGGCGAGTTGCCGGCGGATCATGGCAATGCGGTCGAGCAGGTCGCCTCCTCGGGACGTGTCCACCAGGGGCACCAGCCCGTAGCCCACCTCGATCTCGAGCGTGTCGACGTTGAGCAGATCCTCCACCGGTGATGACTCGGCCGCCTTGTCGGCGGACTCCGTCCTCGCGTCCGCCTCGACACCTGCCCTGTGTTGCCGAGCGCCGAATCGGACCGCCCACGCGACCCCTGCGATCGACATCGCGGTCGCCATCAGCGGCAGCGTGGGCAGCGGCGTGAAGGCCAGCATCCCCAGGAACACCGCGACCAGGTACAGCGCCGTCGGCTGCGATGCGAGCTGGCGCGGGATCTCTTCGGTCATCGCTTCCTTGCCGCTGGCGCGCGCCACGATCAGGCCGGCCGCCACCGCGATCACGAACGACGGCACCTGGCTCACGAGGCCGTCGCCGATGGTCAGCATCGTGAACGTACTGATCGATTCCTGGAGCGTCCAGCCCTTCTCCAGCGTCCCGATGGCGAAGCCGCCGACGATGTTCACCACGGTAATAATGAGGCCGGCGATGGCATCGCCGCGGACGAACTTGCTGGCACCGTCCATCGCCCCGTAGAAGTCCGCCTCCTGCATGATCTGGTCGCGCCGGCTCCGCGCGTCCGCCTCGTCGATGAGACCCGCCGAGAGATCCGCATCGATGGCCATCTGCTTGCCGGGCAGCGCGTCGAGCGTGAACCGCGCGGCGACCTCGGACATCCGGGTGGCGCCCTTGGTGATCACGACGAACTGCACGACCACGAGAATGATGAAGATGATCACGCCGACGATGGCCGACTCGCCCGCGACGAAGTGACCGAAGGCCTCGATGACGTGGCCTGCAACCGCCGTTGCCTCTTCCGGTGAATCCGCGTCGGCCGTAAGAATCAGCCGCGTCGATGCCACGTTGAGGACCAGCCTGAAGAGCGTGGTCGCCAGCAGCAGCGCCGGGAAGACGCTGAAATCCAGCGGCCGCACCGTGTAGATCGTCGTGAGAAGAACCACGACCGCCAGGGAAATGTTCGCCGAGATCAGCAGGTCCAGGATCGCCGGCGGCATCGGGATCACCAGCACCGCCAGCATCGCCAGGAACGAGACCGGAACCAGCAGGTGGCGGAATCGGCCGAACCACTGGAATGCCGCGGGCATGCCGGATGCGGGATCAGCCATGATCGATCGCTCCGTGGCTCATCCGGCCATGGTCTCCTCGACCTGGTAGACGTACGCCAGGATCTCCGCGACGGCGTGGTAGAAGTCCGGCGGGACCTCCTGCCCGACCGCCACCTGCTTGTACAGCGCCCGGGCCAGCGGCGGTCGCTCGACGATGGGGACGTTGTTGAGCAACCCCAGTTGGCGAATCCGCAAGGCGAGATAGTCGGCGCCCTTGGCGACGACCGTCGGGGCGTTCATCTGCTCGGCGTCATACCGGATGGCGATCGAAATGTGCTCCGGGTTGGTGACGATGACGTCCGCCCGGGGAACGGCGGCGTTGATTCGCTGCATCGCGATCGTCTGCTGCATTCGATAGCGCCGACGCTTGACGAGCGGATCGCCCTCGACCGACTTCATCTCGTCCTTGACCTCCTGCTTCGTCATCTTGAGGTCCTGCTGGTGCTTCCATCGCTGGTAGGCGTAGTCGATGATCGCCAGCAGCAGGAGTACGGCGAGCAGCCGGATCGCCAGATCGAGCACCAGCATCGACGACCTGCCCAGCGCCTGGACCGGGCTGAGGTACGCCAGCACGATGATCTCATCGCGATACTGGTAAATCGTCAGCACCGAGATCACCGCGGTGACGGCGACCTTGGCGATGGACATCAACGCCTTGAACAGGCTGGTGAGACTCACCAGCTTCTTGGCACCCTTGATCGGGTCGAGCTTGCCGAGGTCGGGCTTCACCTGCTTGAACGTGATCAGCCAGCCCACCTGGATGAACTGGCCGAGAAACGCCGCCACTCCGAGCACCAGTAACATCGGCAGGGCAATGCGGGCGCCGACGAACCCGACGTACTGGGCGACGGTGGCCGCATCCCCGACGATCAGCGGGTTGCCGAGCATGTCGCCGGTGAGCGCGGCTTCCATCACGATCCGGAAGCGGCCGAGGACTTCCGACCCCAGCAGCACGATGAGCAGGGTTCCCGCGACCAGCAGCACGACGCCACCGAGGTCCTGGCTCCTGGCGACATTGCCATCCTTCCGCGCCTCGGTCTTGCGCCGTGGCGTCGGGAGTTCTGATCGCTCGCCCAGATCGTCCGCCATCGCCGAGACCTCACACGGTGTGCCGAAGGCTCTCGACCCATGTCGAGATCAGGTTCATGACGTCATCGACGTGCTCCAGAACGATCTCATCCAGCACGACCAGTCCCAGTGCGATGATGGTCAGGCCCGCCAGGATCCGCACCGGGAAACCGAGGCTGAGGATGTTGACCTGCGGCACCGTCTTGGCGATGAAGCCCATCGCGATGGTCTGGAGAAAGATCAACGCCAGCAGCGGCGCCGCCACGCGAAGGGCAAGTTCGAACGCCGCCGTGAGCAGGCCGACCATCAACGACAGCATGCCCAGGTCCGCCCCGAAACCGCCGAGTGCCGGCGGAGGGACGTGCTCAAAACTGTTCAGTACGGCGACGAACAGGGATTCCAACCCGCCGATCAATATGAACCCTGCCATGGTCATGAGAAAGAGCAGCTGGCCGATGACGTTCTCATCCACCTGGGCCGCGGGATTGAAGAACCGCGCGAAGCCGAGGCCCATCTGCTGGCCCATGATCAGTCCCCCGATCTGCACCGACACCAGCGGAAGGGTCGCCATGAAGCCGATGGCCGCGCCAAAGAGCAGTTCCGTGAAGACGAGCGGGGCCAGCGACCACAGGTCCAGTACCGGCGACACGTCGATCACGACGCGGGCACTGACCGCCGGGTACACCGCCAGCCCGAGCAGCACGGCCAGGTAGAGCTTGACGCGAGGGGGGATGATCGACGAGGACAGCAACGGGCCGAAGATCATCAGCCCGCCTATTCGAAAGATAACCAGCAGGGCCGCCGGAACGTGATCGAGAATTGGGGTCAATTGCTCACTCAAGCCTGTCACGTCATCATGAACATCGCGGTGGCGAACTCGGTCATGCGCACGGAGATCCATCCCAGCAGGACGACCGCCACGAGGATCATGACGATGATCTTGGGAACGAAGGTGAGGGTCTGTTCCTGGATCTGAGTGACCGCCTGGAACAGGCTGACCAGCAAACCGATCGCGAGCCCCGCCCCCAGGATCGGTACCGCGATGATGAGTGCCTGGATGAGCGCGTCACGAGCGATGTCCACCGCATCCAATGACATTGGAGAACTCTCCTTGGGATCGCCGGCGAGTGACGTTACGGCTGCACGAAGCTGTTCAAGAGCGATCCGACCACGAGCTGCCAGCCGTCCACGAGCACGAACAGCAGCAGCTTGAACGGCAACGAGATGAGCACCGGGGGCAGCATGAGCATGCCCATGGAGATCAACATGCTCGCGATCACGATGTCGATCACCAGGAATGGAAGGTAGATCCGGAAGCCCATGAGAAACGCGATCTTGAGCTCCGAGATGACGAAGGCGGGGATGAGCGTGACCATGTCCACGTCAGCCCGCGTGAGATTCTGCGGATCGGAGGTGTCGATGCCCCGGTACTCGAGCATCATGTACACCCCGGACCAGTTGTCCGAGGCCTCGATCTGGCTGAACATGAAGTCGCGCACCGGCTGCTTCGCCCGGTCCCACGCCACCGTGTAATCGGTGATCTCCCCGTCGACGTAGGGGCGGACGCCCTCCTCGTACGCCCGTGTAAACGTCGGCGCCATGACCACGAACGTCATGAAGAGGCTCAACCCGATGATGATCTGGTTCGGCGGCATTCCCTGCGTGCCCATCGCCTGGCGAAGCAGCCCCATCACGATCACCATGCGCGTGAAGCAGGTGCACAGCACCAGCAGTGCCGGCGCCAACGTGAGCACCGTGAGCAGGACCAGGATGTTCAACGCACCGCCGAGGCCTCCCTCGAAGCCGGGCACGGCCTCCGCGGCGCCCTGGACGACCGAGAACGGGTTCAGCTCGGTCACGACCCGGCTCCCTGGGCCAGGGCCCGCCGCGGCCGCTTCGTGAGATCCACGACGACATTGCCCGCCGCCGACAATTCAGCACCGAAGTCGGTCGTCGTCGACCGCCGGGATGCCTCCACCCTTGCCAGCAACGCGGCAACCTCGTCGGGTTCGGTGATCTCGCTGAGGGCGGCCACGCCGTGGCGACCCTGGTGCAGTAAGACTATGCGGCCGACCAGTTTCAGCAGGACCAGTTGCTGACCCCGGCCGATCGGATATCGCCCGAGCACTTCAAGCACGCCCGACGGCCTGCCGCCGCCGCTCAGCGCCCCGCCGTAACGGCGAACCGCGAGCCGCAGCACGACCATGATCCCCAGGACCACGACCAGCGCCATGCCCACCCGGACAAACTCGTTGCGCCGCGGATCGCGCACCGCCGTGCGATCCGGCGTCGCACCATCGGGGTGTCCCGGCGTCTCGGCGGCGCGCCGGGGCTCGCCGAGCGGTGTGTCGTGGCCAACCGTCTGCGCAACTTCTGCGCCGGCGGGCTCAGCGGGAACGAGTGCGTCAACCGAGAAGTGGACGGATCGGTCGTCCGGAACAACCACGGGCCCGTCGGCGCGGACCACGGCTGCCGCTCCGACGACACACGTCGACAGCAAGGCAACCCGCAACGGGCTCATTGGAGAGGTGCGCATAGTGCCGTCCCTGGCAGCGTGACGCCGGATCCTCCGGCGCCGATCAATCGTCTTCTATCGGCCGAATGATCTCGCTGACTCGCACACAGAAGTTGTCGTTTACGACCAGGACCTCGCCCCGGGCGACCGGGCGGTCGTTGACGTAGATGTCGACCGGATCGCCCGCCAGCTTGTCCAGCTCAATGATCGAGTTCTCGTTGAGCCGCAACACGTCCTCGACGTACATCCGGGTCCGCCCCAGCTCGACCTTGACCTTGAGGTTGACGTCGCGCAGGAGCGCAATGTCTGCCGCGGGGCCGCCGGCATCGGCCTGCTCGCTGAAATCGGGGAGGCTCATGGGCTCGGTGGCCGAGTCGCCACCGTCCGCGACCGCCTTGAGCGCGTCGACGGCCTCCTGGGCCTGCTCGATTGCGTCCTCGGCGGCGTTCGGCACTTTCTGCGCCTTCGTCGAGGTTTCGTTCCCGTCGGGCTCTTCGGTGTTCTTGTCAGCCATCGATCCTGAATCCCATCCCCATCACGATAACGCACTTGGAGATGATCGGCTCATCGTGCTGAAGGTCGACACCAAACCGGCCGGAAAGCATCGTCTGTATCCGACGGGTCACGCTCTCGAGCCGGGGTTCCTGGAAATGGCGCATCTCGGCGGTCCGCCAGATCGCCGTGATCTCGCTCTTGATCTCGTTGCGGAACTGCTGGAGTTCGTCGGCAACCTCGGTCGCGTACCGCTGCTTGACCTGGACGTAGATCTCGGTGTCGTACAGGTAGGTGATACCGGACTTGTTGTTCGGGAGCCTGGAGTCGAGCACCAGGATCTCGACGATCTGCTCCTCCTCCGGCGTGGTGAGCACGGCCGGCGGCTCGGCGGCCTCGACGTCGGGGGGTCCGCCCAGGACCACCATCGCTCCGATAATCACCACGGCCTCGACGACCAGGATCCCGCCCACGACGAGAATGAGCCTCAGGGGCGACCGCGTCTTTCGTTGACCATCATCCAAGCCCATCGCTTCAGCCTCCGCGGGCGAGATTCGGATCGGTATAGTCCGCGTCGGAGTTTGCTTCGTCGACCAGTTGCTCTGTGAGGATGACCTCCACCCGCCGATTTTCCGCCTCGTCGGCCGGATCGTGCGGCCGCGGACGGACCGGCTCCCGGGACCCCACCGCCTCCAGCCGGAAGACGCGGTCGTCCAGACCCAGTTCGACCAGGACCTTCTGGACGTTGCGAGCCCGGTCATAGCTCAGGTCCGTCAGATCGCGCCACGGAGAGTCCGGCGGCAGGTATTTCGCGTTGGCATGTCCGCGGACGATGATCTTGTTGGCGCGGCCCGCCAGCAGGGTGGCGAGCTTGGCCAGCTCGGCACGGACGTTCGGATTGACCTCGGCCGACATCTCGTCGAACCCGGCCGGCCCGCCGAGCGTGAACATCGTTCCCTCGCGGATCTTCGTGACCCTGAGGAACGTGCCCTTGATGGAGTCCACCGGAGAGCGGGCCTTCCTGGTCTCCTCGTACTGCTTGATCGCCATCTGCTCCAGCTGTTCGATGATCGATCTCACCGGTGGGTCGTTGATCGGCAGTACGCCGATTCCGCCGGAGAACCCGAACGCCTCCTTGATCGCCGTGATGACCCGCTGGTACTCGCGATCCTGCTTCAACTCCGAGAACATCTGCAGCAGGATGAAGAAGCACAGCAGCAGGGCCATCATGTCACCGAAGGTGACCATCCACCCCGGAACTCCGAGCTGAGCTTTCTTGGGTCGCCTCGCCATGATCTATCAGCTCCGTTACGCCGCCTCCGAGTCCACGGTCTCGGTTCGCTGCGCCGGCGGCAGGAAGGTGATGAGCTTGCTCTCGACGGTGCGCGGGTTGTCTCCGCTCTGGATGGACATCACACCGTGAATGACGATCGTCTTGGCCAGCGCCTCCTCGGCGGAGCGGAGCGCGAGCTTGTCCGCAAGCGGGAGAAACAGGACGTTGGCCAGCAGCGCTCCGTAGAGCGTCGTGAGCAGTGCCGCCGCCATGCCGGCACCGATCTTGGAGGGGTCGTCCATGTTGCTCAGCATGGCCACCAGGCCCACGAGGGTCCCGATCATGCCGAACGCCGGTGCGTATCGCCCCAACCCGTCCAGCAGGCTCTTGCCCGCCTCGTGACGCTCCAGCAGGTTCTCCAGCTCGGTCTCCATGACCGCCTGGATGATCTCGGGGTCGGTCCCGTCCACGGCCATGTGGATGCCGCGAACGAGGAATTCGTCGTTCATTTCCTCGATCATGCCCTCCAGGGCGAGGATGCCGTCGCGACGCGCCACCTCGGCGAGCTCGACGAGGTTGCGGATCACCTTCGCCGGTTGCGGCGTCTTGTTGAACAGCGTCTTGGCGACGATCTTGGGAAGCGAGAGGAACCGGGCGAGCGGCTGGGAGGCCATGGTGGCCGCGGTCGCGCCACCGACGACGATCAGCACGGCCGGCGCGTTGAGATACGATCCCAGGTCGCCGCCGAACAGGATCGCCAGCACGACCAGAAAGAAACCCAGCACAATACCGACGACGGTGGCAAGGTCCACAGCGATCTCCCCGACGCCGGCCCGCGGGTCAACGCCTCATACGGTCATCGGAAACGGCCGGAAGTGACTTGAGAGATGCCCCGGACAAGGACCGCCAGAACCCGGGCCAGGACCCCCGGCCCGCACCGGCGGAATTACCGTACCATGGACCGATGCGAGTGGCTCGCCATGCCGTCTGGACGCTGGCGTTCGCCGTCGCCGGCCCCGCCGTCGGCCAGGAGACGTACGAACTCACCCCGACCGACGACTGGGAGATGGTCGAGTCGGCGGATCCCGCGACGCCGGAGGGTCAACTGGCCGCGGCTCGCAAGGCACTGGCCGCGGGCGAGAACTCGCGCGCCGGACGTCTCGCCAGGACCTGGATCGAGCAGCACCCGCGACACGCGCTGCTGCCGGAAGCGTACCTGCTCAGCGGCGATGCCCTGCGAGCGCGGGGCGAGTACTACACGGCGCTGTTCGACTACGAGTTCATCACGAGAGCGTTCCCGGCCAGTGAAGCATTCATCACCGCGGTCGAGCGAGAGCTGGAGATCGGCGTACGGTACGCCCGCGGCGAGAAGCGCACCTGGCTGGGAATGCGCATTCTCGATGCCGGCGAGGTGGCGGAAGAGCTTCTCATCCGCGTCCAGGAACGGATGCCGGCAAGCCGGCTGGCGGAGAAGGCCGCCATCGAGCTCGCCGACTATTACTTCCGTAAGCGCCAGATGAGGCTCGCCGTCGAGATGTACTCGATCTTCCTGGAGAACCACCCCGACTCCGACCAGGTGAGCAAGGCGCGGCGCCGGCTGATCTATTCCGAGTTGGCCACCTTCAAGGGACCGTCCTTCGACGCCTCCGGCCTGCACGAGGCCCGGGCGAGGCTCCTGGAGTTCATCGCGCTGGAGCCTCGCTCGGCCGAGCGCATCGGCGCCGACGCGCTGCTCACGCGGATCGACGAGTCCGACGCCCAGAAGCTGCTGGTGACCGCACGGTGGTACCTCACGACGGGCGATCCGATCGCCGCCGAGTTGTCGGTCCGGCGGTTGGTGACGCTGTACCCGCGCACGGTGGCGACGGTCGAGGCGCTGCGGCTCATGGAGCATATCCTGCCGCGGCTGCCGGCAATCGTGCTCGCCGAGGCGCCGGACTACGCCGAGCTGAGGCGGGCCATCCTCGGGGGCCCGTGAGCAGCGTTCGCACACCAGCGGCGTTCGGCCTCGTCGCGTCGGCGGTGCTCGCCGGATGTGCCGCCGACCCGGCGGAAGGCTGGTCCACCGCCAGTGTCTGGTCGACCGACGTCCGGACGGTCGCCGTCAGCATGTTCGAGAACAGCACGTTCAACCGCACGATCGCGTTCGAGTTCATGGATGCACTGATCAAGGAGATCGAGGCCCGCACGCCGTACAAGGTGACTGCCCGGGGCCGCGCGGATACCATTGTTACCGGACGGATACTCAGTGTTGCTCTCACGCAACTTTCCAAGTCCTCCCTGACGGGATTGAGTGAAGAAGTCACCGTAAGCGTGACGATCGATCTGAAGTGGACTGATGTTCGCACCGGTGAATCACTGCTGGAACTGGAGTCGTTTGCCGCTGACAGCCTCTTCGTGCCCTCGAACC
Organism: Planctomycetota bacterium; assembly: GCA_022562915.1. Classification (GTDB taxonomy): domain Bacteria; phylum Planctomycetota; class Phycisphaerae; order Phycisphaerales; family SM1A02; genus JADFOJ01. The sequence continues at coordinate 39,954 of JADFOJ010000009.1, forward strand.
CGACGAGGGAGCCGATCGAACTCGGTGAGTTCGGTGCCGCCCAGAAACTGGCCCGCGACGTGGTCAGCGAGATGAAGGCCGACTGGTGACAGACACACACCTCGACAAGGACGATCAGCCCGACGGCTCGGACAAGGGGTCCGACGAAAAGTCCCCGGTCAAGAGCAAGGGACCGCCCCCGCCGCCCACGGTCAAGCTGAGCCGTGGCCTGATGAGCTGGGTCATGATCCTGGCCCTGCTGATCATGCTCTTCGTCCTGCTCAACAACACGAAGGGCCGGGGACAGGAAATCCCGGCCTGGCAGGAGTTCACACGGTTCATCGAGCGGGGCGACATCCTCGACGACTCGATCATCATCCGGGATGACCGCATCCTCGCCAAGGTCGAGGCCGGCACCGTCGGTTTCCCGCCGAGCACCGAGCCGACGCCGATCTGGGTCCGGATCGACGCCTCCAACCGTGACTGGTTCCTCAAGGAACTCCAGGCGCTCGGGGCAACGTTTCACCTCAATACCGGCACGAGCATCTGGGTGAACCTGCTGATCACGCTGGCGCCGTTCATCCTGCTCATCCTGCTCATCTGGTTCTTCATCGCACGATCGATGCGCTCCGCGGGGGCCGGCCCCGGCGGCATGCTCGGAAGCTTCGGCAAGTCGCGGCACCGCATGTCCACCAAGGAGAGCATCTCGGTCACCTTCGATGACGTCGCCGGCGTGGACGAGGCCAAGGACGAGTTGGTGGAGATCGTCGAGTTCCTGAAGAGCCCCAAGCGGTTCCAGCGGCTGGGCGGCCGCATCCCGCGCGGTGTTCTGCTGGTCGGCCCGCCGGGCTGCGGCAAGACGTTGCTGGCCAAGGCGATCGCCGGCCAGGCGGACGTCCCGTTCTACTCGATTTCCGGATCGGATTTCGTCGAGATGTTCGTCGGCGTCGGCGCCAGCCGCGTCCGCGACCTCTTCAAGCAGGCGAAGGACAACTCGCCGTGCATTATCTTCCTCGACGAGATCGACGCGGTCGGTCGGCGTCGCGGCGGCGGCTTCACCACGGGCGGCCACGACGAGCGAGAGCAGACGCTCAACGCCATCCTCGTGGAGATGGACGGTTTCGAGGCGAACGACCAGATCATCGTCATCGCGGCGACGAACCGGTCCGACGTGCTCGATCCGGCGCTGACCCGGCCGGGGCGATTCGATCGGCAGGTGCTCGTCCCGTTGCCCGACCTCGTCGGCCGCCACGGCATCATCAAGGTGCACGCGAAGAAGATAAAGACCGGCCCCGACGTCAACCTGGAGCGCCTCGCCCGCGGGACACCCATGTTCTCCGGGGCAGACATCGCGGCGATCATCAACGAGGCCGCCATCCTCGCCACGATGACCAACAAACCGCACGTCGAGATGAGCGACCTCGAGGAGGCGCGCGACAAGGTCCGGTTCGGACGTGCCCGCAAGAGCCGCCGCATCGAGGAGGAGGAACGGGTGGCCACGGCCTATCACGAGGCGGGTCACGCCATCATCCAGGCCCTGCTGGAGCATGCGGACCCGCTTCACAAGGTCACCATCATCCCACGCGGCCAGGCCCTCGGTGCCACGTTCAGCCTCCCTGAAAAGGACCGGCACGGCTTGGGCGGAAAGTTTCTGCTGGCCACGCTGCAGGTGCTGTGCGGCGGTCGGCTCGCCGAGTACCGCAAGACCGGTGACGTCTCATCGGGCGCTGCGATGGACATTCAGCAGGCCACCCAGTTCGTCCGTCACATGATCCTCGAATGGGGCATGTCCGAGCGGCTGGGGTTCGTTGACTACAGCGGAACCGACACGCGTGAGACGTTCATCCCGGAGCGGGAGTACTCCGAAGAGACGGCCCGCATCATCGACGAAGAGATCAAGCGGCTCATCGACGAGGCGTACGCCGGCGCGAAGAGCATCATCGACAAGCACTGGACGGAGGTCACGGCCATTGCCGAGGCGTTGCTCAAGTACGAGACGCTCCAGGGCGAAGAGGTCGATCGACTCCTTCGCGGCGAGCCGCTGGAGAAGCCCACGGTCGCCGAGTTGCTGGAACAGGAAGCCGCCAGGGCCACGCCATCGGCGCCCGAATCACAGCCGGCATCCGAAGAGGGCGGCGAGCCGGCGGGCAGCGGCGACATACTGCCCAGTCCGGCCTGAATGACCGTACACAACTGTGTACGGTCATTCAGAGAGCAGACGAGCAGGCCCCCTGCTCGTCTGCGGTCTACTGCTCTACTGCTCTAACTGCCCAAGCCGCTCGGCGACGGCACCCACGCTGCAGCACTCGACGCGAACGGTCTTCTCGGGACCTGTCCGGCCGGTCTCGATCGAGACCTGCGCCTGACGGACGCCCAGCGCCCGCGCGATCACCGCACAGACGGCGGTGTTGGCCCGGCCGCCCTCGGCCGGTGCGCTGACGCGGACCTTCAGCCGGTCACCCAGCGTTCCCGCGACCTCGTCGCGCGACGCACCGGGCACGGCCTTGACACGGATCAGCACGTCGCCGCCGTCGGCCTGGTACCGCCTACTCATCCAGGACCCGCTTGCGCCGCAGGATGTGGTGATAGTGCTGTGCGAACCGGTGAGCTTCGTCGCGCATCGCCTGGGCCAGCCGCAGTCCGAGGTTCTCCCTGCCGAGCCGGATGGGCTCGTGACGCTGCTGCACGTAGATCAACTCCTGCTTCTTCGCGAGACTGATCACCATGGGCGGGGTGACCTCGAGTTGCTCCAGCGCCTCCAGCGCCGCGTGGAGTTGCCCCAGCCCGCCGTCGATCAGGATCACGTCGGGATACAACTCGTGGCCTTCGCCGGCGTCCCGGTAGCGGCGGCTGACGACCTCCCGTATCGCCATGTAATCGTCGTTGCCGGCGTTGCGGATCCGGTACCGCCGGTACCCGTCCTTGAACGGCCGGCCGTCGATGAAACAGACCTTGGAACCCACCGTCTCGCCGCCGGCGAGGTGTGCGACGTCGATCGCCTCCATGCACCGGATCGCACCGTCGATATTGAGCGTCCGTTGCAGGGAGCGCAGGCCCGCGGTGGGATCGCCCGCAAACGAGGTGACCTCCGGCTGCCAGTCGGTGAGCGCGCCTCGACCGCGTTTCTCACGGTCGTCGAGTTTCTCGATGGCCCGGACCTGGTCGCGCAGTGCGGCCGCACGCTCGAACTCCAGCGCCGACGAAGCTGCCTGCATCTCCTTCCTGAGCTCGCGGATCATGACGCTCCGCCTGGAAGACAGAAAACGGATGAACCGCCGAACATCTCCGCGATAGGCGTCCCTGGAGATCCTGTTCGCGCACGGTGCCGTGCACCGGTCGATGGCGTGCAGCAGGCAGGGACGGAAGGAGACGTTCCTGGGATCGTCCTCGCGGATGTCAAGCGTGCACGTCCGGTACTTGAACACGCGCTGGAGCAGTTGCACCGCCTCCCGCAGCGCATACACCGAGGTGAACGGCCCGAAGATCTTCGCACCCCTGAACGCCTCGTCCGCCGGCGTCCTCGTCACGAACACCGCGGGAAAATCATCGCGCGTCGTGATCACGAGGTAGGGAAACGTCTTGTCGTCGGTGAGCAACTCGTTGAAGCGCGGGCGGATGTCCTTGATGAGGCGGCTCTCCATGAGCAGCGCCTCCCACTCACCCTCGCACTCGATGACCTCGACGTCCGTGACGACGTCGAGCATGGGCTGCTTCCTGGGGCCGAGGTCCACCGACCTGACAAAATACGACCCGACGCGGCTCCGCAACGAGCCGGCCTTGCCCACGTAGATCACCGTGCCGTCGGCGTCTTTCAACAGGTACACGCCGGGCGTGACGGGGAGCTCTCTCGCCCGCCGGGCGAGACGCTCCACCCGCTGCTGACGTGTGTCGGTTGGCGAGGTCACGAAGTGGCAATTGTAGAGCATCCACAGTTCAGACGTAGCGTTCTGAGCGCGGCGAAGCAAGCGTGGCGCGGAGGGCGAAGCAGGCGTATTGCCCATACGTCGATGCAGCCCGACAAAGCCACGCGCAGGTGCAGCCCGCTCAGGACGCTTCGTATGGACTGTGGGTGCTCTGGGATGACCGCCGGAGCCTCGGGCAAACCCGTCGTGCATCGTTGACATACAATCGCCGTGGCATGGCTGACCTGCTCATTCACGGCGGGCGCGTCATCGATCCCGCCGGCGGGTTCGATCAGACCGCGGACCTGCTGATCAGCGACGGCGTCGTGGCCGCCATCGGCGGTCCGGCCCATGACGAGCGAGTCGACGGCGTCGAGCGACTCGACGCCGAGGGATGCATCGTCGCTCCCGGCCTCATCGACGTGCACGTGCATTTCCGCGAGCCCGATCCGGACCATCGCGAGACGATCGCGGCGGGCTGCGCCGCCGCGGCCGCCGGCGGTTTCACGTCCATCTGCTGCATGCCCAACACCCGGCCGCCCATCGACAGCCCCGAGCTGGTCGACTTCGTCCAGCGCCGGGGCCGCCTGGCCAGGAGCACCCGGGTCTTCACGGCGGGCTGTGCTTCGGAAGCCCGACGTGGCCAACGGCCCGCCCGGATAACCGCCATGAGCAAGGCGGGCGCCGTGGCCTTCACCGACGACGGCGACTGCGTGGTCGACGCGGGGTTGATGGCGGGTGTCCTCAAGACCGTGCGCGCGGCCGGACGGTGCTTCATGCAGCACTGCCAGGAGCCGGCGATGACCCGCGGGGGATCGATGAATGCGGGCGCCCTGGCCACGCGTCTGGCGCTGGGGGGCTGGCCCGCCGAGGCCGAACAGGTGATTCTCGAACGCGACGTCCGCCTCAACCGGGCGATCGGCTGCCGGTACCACGCCCAGCACCTCTCCAGCCGGGGGTCGGTCGAGCTTGTCCGGCAGGCCCGTCGCGAGGGACAGCCCGTTACGGCGGAGGCGTCACCGCACCACCTCTCGCTGACGGAACACCAGTGCGACGGATACGACACCGCTGCCAAGGTCAACCCGCCGCTGCGCACCGCCGACGACGTTGCCGGTCTCAAGGACGGCATCGCCGACGGCACGATCACGATCCTGGCGACCGATCACGCGCCTCACCCGCCGCAGCGCAAGCTCGTGGAGTTCGAGGAGGCCGCGTTCGGAATCGTGGGGCTGGAGACCGCGTTGCCCCTGTACCTGGACGCCCTGGTCCAGGACGGCGTGATCGATCTCGCCGCGATGCTGGCCATGATGACCTGCCACCCGGCGCACCTGCTCGGCATCGACCGCATGGGGCTCGGCGCGCTCACGGTGGGAGGACCGGCGGACGTGACCGTCTTCGATCCGCAGCTGGAGTGGATCATCCGCGCCGGCGAGTTCGCCTCCACGGGCCGCCACTGCCCGTTCGAGGGGCGGGCGGTGCGAGGCCGGACGATCGCGACCATCGTCGCCGGCAGAACCGTGTACCTGACAACCCGTGAACGTATGACTACTTGAGCGCTCCGTAGCGGCCTCCGGCCGCACACTCGCTCTGGTACGCGACGGCGGATTCATCCGCCATCGCTGAGCTGGCGTCTAGTTCTCGACGGACGCGGTCCGGTCATTGGCCCGGGCATCCGGCGTCAGCACCCACGGGGAGCCTGGGGCATCGTCGCGCCGGGTCATGGCACGGCCGTATGCCGACGGGTCGCGGTTGCCATGACGGATGATCTCGATGAGGTCGCGAAGCACCCGCGGCTCCGTGATGAAGTAGTCGTGGTTCAGCGCAAGCCATCCGCTGCGGACCGCGGAGGCGTCGATCGTGTCGAACTGATCGTGGGCAACGGCGACGAGCCCCTCGTCGGCATTGCCCGCGCGCGGGTAGACCTGGAGCTTCTGCGACGTCTTGATCACATTGTCTGCGGACGACGCGTACACGGTGTAATGCTCCGCCAGCCCCGATCGCAACAGTTCCCCGACGATCACGTCGCGGAAGAGATCGCGGTCGATGTCCGGCGCAGCCAGGATCACGTCGCAGAACACGGGCCCGTGCCGGCTGTTGAGGTCTTCGGCGATCGCCAGCAGGGCTCCCGCCAGCAGGCGGCTGCCCATGCTGTGGGCGATGAGGTGAATCCGCGCCGGTTCGTCCGCCGCAAGCTGCCCGGCCGACGTCTGCTCGACCAGGTCCAGCAGGAACTGCTCGAGGTGGGCGACGGACCACTTGATCGTCTCGGAGTCGGCGAAGTACCCGAACACGCCGCCCCAGAACGAGCCTGCCCGTGAGGGCCAGCTGAACACGATCGGCGGGCCGTCGAAACCGATGTCGTACCAGAGTTCGGCCGTCCGCGTCACCGCGGCCTCGAAGGAGTTGTTGAACCCGTGAATGAAGACGAATGTCTCGTTGCTTCCCGCGTACCACATTTTCTCGCGAAGCCGTTGGTAGAACCGGTCTTCGCCGAGCGACCGCGCCGAGAGCACCTGCACCAGCGCTCTGGAGGACTTCGGAAGCGGGCCCGTCTTGAGATGGTTGCGCTCCCGGCGAATCTCCACCCGGCAGACGCCCAGCTCGCACCGATCGTCGGGCCGGTAGGCTCGCTGCGAGCCGTACCGCAGGTCGTCGGTCTCGCCGCTCTCGGCGAGGCGATCGGTGGCGTAGAACACGGTGACCGTCTGCACGGGCAGTTCGGTGGCCATGCCCCGGTGGCCGGGAGGCGTACTGCAACCCGCACCGGCCAGCAACGACACGCAGACAATCCCTCCGGAGACGGCACGGACTCGCATGGAATACTCCTCCCGGGCTCAGCCGTCCCCCCTATCGGCCAGACCGCGGGGCCCGTTAACCACCCACCGTTTCGTTGAAGCGGCCCATCCGGCCCGGTATACTCCGCGGTCCCCTGTTTCCACCGAAGCGCCCTTGTGCGGGGCCCGCTGCCGCCGGTGTCGCTGCATGAAAGGATCGATCGTGCCCTCACTCGTCAAGGACCTCATCGAGGCCGGAATCCATTACGGCCAGCGCTGCAGCAACTGGAATCCGAAGATGAAACCGTACATCTTCGGGCTCCGCAACAAGATCCACGTCCTGGACATCCGACAAACCGTCCGCGGCTTGCTGCTGGCCAAGAAATTCCTCCAACAGACCGTCGCCGAGGGCAAGGACGTCTGCTTCGTCGGCACGAAGCGACAGGCCCGCGCGGCGGTCGAGAAGTACGCCAAGGACGTCGGCATGCCGTGGGTGACGGAGCGATGGGTCGGCGGCACGCTGACCAACTCCCGAACGATCCGCGAGCGTCTCAAGCGGCTCGTCGAACTGGAGCAGCTCGAGGAATCCGGCGAGATCGCGAACTACTCCAAGAAAATGGCCTCGCAACTGCTCCGCGAGCGCCGCAAGATCACCCGCAACCTCCAGGGCATCCGCGACATGGACAAGCATCCCGGATGCCTGGTGATCATCGACGTGAATCGTGAGATCAACGCCCTTCGCGAGGCCAGAATCCTCGGTATCCCGACGATCGCCCTCATCGACACGGACGGCGATCCCGACCTCGTGGACATCCCGATACCGGGCAACGACGATTCCATGCGATCCATCGACGTGATCGTCCGCGAGTTGTGCGAGGCGATCACCCTCGGCAAGACCGGTCGGACCGAGCAGGTCGAGACGCCCGTACCGGAAACGCCGTCGGCGGCGGACCGCCGTCGTTCCCAGCGAACGATGTTCCGCGCCGACGAGGCCCCGGCGCCGGCCCCGGCCCCGGACGACACTGCCGCCGTCGCAACCTCGACGGATCCGACATCCGCGTAGGCGGTCTCTGGAAGGAATTCCCCGATGGCGACAACCGAAGCAGGCTTCTCCGCCAAGGACGTGATGGCCCTGCGCCGCAAGACCGGCCTGGGCATGATGGACTGCAAGAAGGCGATGGCCCAGAACAACGGCGACATGGCTGCCGCGGAGCAGTGGCTCCGTACGAAGCTCAAGGGCAAGATGGCGGGCCGAACCGATCGCGAGACCGGCGAGGGTCGAATCGGCATCATCGTCGAAGGCTCGTCAGCCGCCATCGTCGAGATCCGCACCGAGACGGACTTCACCGCCCGCAACGAGGAATTCGTCTCCATGGTGCTGGACATCACCCGTCTGGCGATGACTCACCCGGCGGGCCCCGTCCGCATCGACGACGAGATCACCAGGCGCATCGACGACGTCCGCATCAAGACCGCCGAGAACGTCAACTTCGCCCGCGGCGAGAAGCTCGAAGGCGGCAGCTTCGGCACCTACCTGCACCACGACGGCAAGCGGGCCGCCATCATCCAGCTCGACGGCACCGCCGACGACGACGTGCTCACCGGCATCTGCCAGCACATCGTCGCGCACGTCCCGCCGCCCGTGGGCATCGCCGAAAGCGACGTGCCCGCCGACAGGCTCGAGCAGATTCGCGACGACGCCCGCCGCGAGGCGAGCGACAGCGGCAAGCCGGCCGAGATCGTCGAGAAGATCGCCAAGGGCAAGGTGCGAAAGTTCCTCCAGCAGAACACCCTGCTCAACCAGATCTACGTCAAGGACCCCGCCGGCAAGACCACCGTCGGCACGCTCCTGCCCGCCGGCGTCTCGATCACGCGGTTCCTCAGCTACACGGTGGGTGCGGACTAGCAGCCCGTTGAAGAAGTGCTTCGATGGCGAGAGCGCGACCAGATTCGTCAGATCAAGGAGCCGGATCGAAGGCATATCCCGGAGATACGTCGAGATTCGGCGACGCCGAGCTGGCGGATCTGGGCCGCTCGCAGCCCGAATGACTTCTTCAACGGGCTGCCAAGCGCTATCATTGCATGCACGTCAGCCGGGATCTCAGCCAGTCGAGGAAAGCCGCCATGACGTCCTACCGAACCGAGACGGTCGTTGCAACGGTCCTGGTGTTCCTTCTCAGTACCACGAACGTCACCGCCCGGCCGTTACCGGCCACGGCAGCAGTGAGAGTGCCCTCACCCCTGACCGTACTGCATGACCAGCCGGCAGGGCCGGTGTCGCCCGTCACGGCGCTCACGCTGGATCCGGTCCGCTACGCCCGGCTCAAGCACGCCGACGCGGTCACGATCACCTCGTTCCCGCTCGACGCCGCCACGCGGGTCGATCTTGACCTGCAACGTTTCGACATCCTCGCCGACGGCGCCCGGATCGTCGTCCATACGAATCAGGGCGAACGGGACGTCGCCCCGCCCGACGTGGTGCTGCTGCGCGGCACGATCGCCGGCCTCCCCGATTCGCGGGTGTTCCTGGGCATGACGCCTCGCGGCGCCAACGGTTTCATTCTTACCGGCGACACACAGTACGTCATCGCCGCGCCGCCGGGAGCCGGCAACGGCCCGACCGTCATCTACGACGTCGACGCTCTGCCCGCCGGCGCGCTGAACAGCCTGCCGTTCGTGTGCGGGACCGACGCGCTGCGTAACGTGGCGGTCCAGGCCGGGACCGGGGCACGGGCGGCCGCCGGTCCACCATCGTGCGCGGTCGAAGCCCAGATCGCCATCGAGACCGACTGGGAGTTCACCGAGTTCTTCGACGGCGACACGGAGTTGTCGGGGGCGTATGTCATGACGCTGCTGGCCGCGGTGAGCGAGATCTACGTCAACGACATCGGCGTCAGCCTCGTCGTGAGCTATATGAGCCTGTGGGACATGGACAACGACCCGTGGACGGAGCCCGGCGCCCAGGGACAGCTGTTCCAGTTCATGGACTACTGGAACCTGAACAGGACCGACGTCCCGCGCCACACGGCGCACTTCCTGACGACGCGTGAACTGATCGGCGCCGGCGGCGTGGCCTTCCTGCCCGGCCTGTGCCAGGGCGACTTCGCGTACGGGCTCTCCGGCTTCATCGAGGGCAGTTTTCCCTATCCCCTCGAGATCGACGGGCACCTGCAGAACTGGGACCTCGTGGTCGTGGCGCACGAGCTGGGCCACAACTTCGGCGCCCGGCACACCCACGCCCTGGAACCCCCCGTGGACGAGTGCGCCTTCGGCGCGTGCATCGTCGATCCCAGGACCGGTCTGATCGAGGGCACGATCATGAGTTCGTGCCACCTCTGTGAAGGCGGCCTCGCCAACATCAACCTGTTCTTTCACGAGCGCACCCTCAGCGAGGGAATCATCCCCTACCTGACCGATCAACTTCCGTGCACTCTGTCGTCGGACGAGGTCGTCGACATTACCGGCCAGCCGGTATCGCTGACACTCTGCGTCAACGACACCGCGACCTTCACGGTCACGGCCACCGGCCAGCCACCGATCAGCTACCAGTGGCGCAAGAACACCATCGATATCGCCGGCGCCACCGGCGCCATGTTCGTGATCGATGCCGTCACACTCGCCAGCGCCGGGACCTACGACGTGATCGTCTCCACCGACTGCGATTCGGTCCAGAGCCTCGGGGCGGTGCTGGTGGTCAACACGTGCGATCCTCCCCCGCCGCCGCCCCCGCCGCCGCCCGACTGTCCCGGCGACGTCGACGGCGACAACATCGTGGGCATCACCGACTTCCTGGCGCTGCTGGCCATGTGGGGGACCGATCCGGGCGGCCCGCCCGACTTCGACGGCGACGGCGACGTCGGCATCACCGACTTCCTGGTCCTGCTCGGCAACTGGGGCCCGTGTTAGTACGCATCACCCACCCGCGTCGAGCGTCGGGGGCCCCGAACCGGCCCGCTTCTCGTATGTGCCGTCGCCGGCCCGCTCGTACTTCGTGAAGCCGATCCGATCGAGGTTCTTGTCGCTGAGCATCTGCTTGGTGGCGCTCTCGGACCACTTGCCGGAGATATTGGGGGCCTGGATCAGGCGGCGCACGGGTTTGCCGGTGTCCGGATGGGTTTCCAGGGCCGGGTCGGACATCTTCTGAAAGACCTCGAAGACCTCTCCGTCCGATCCATCGTCCTCGATGACCTGGTACACGTAGGTAGGCATTGCAGATTCTACTCACCACCCCGCCGCGGCGCCGCCCTTGCGCGGGTCGCTGGCGGCGCGGATGCCGTCAACGCCCACCGTGATGATCTGTACGACGCCGATCTCGCTGCGGCGGCCCGACCGGTGTCCCAGCGCCTCGAGCGTCTCGATGGTCCGCCGGTCAGGCCAGCGGTCCTCGAAGACCAGCACGTCCGGCAGCCACTGGTGATGAAACCTCGGCGCCGCGACGGCCTGCCGGGGCGTCATCTCGAACAGCAGGCAATCCAGGATGCACTGGAGGGTGCCGGAGATGATCCTGGGTCCCCCGGACGCCCCGGCGACGATGATCGGGCGACCGTCGCGAAGCACGATCGTCGGCGACATGCTGCTCAGCGGCCGCTTGCCGGGCTGCGGAAGATTCCGCTGCGATTGCTGCAGGCCGAAGGCGTTGGCCCGGCCCGGGATCGTGGTGAAGTCGTCCATCTCATCGTTGAGCATGAACCCGAAGCCGGGCACCGCCACCAGTGATCCGTAGGTCAGGTTGATCGTCTGGGTGCACGCGACCGCCATGCCGTCATCGTCGATCACCGACAGGTGGCTCGTGCCCCCGTCCTCGACCGGCGGCGCCCCGGACCCGTAGTGCCGCGAGGGCCGGGTGCGTTGCAGCGAGATCGCGGCAGCCCGTTCGTCGAGGTACGACGCGTCGAGCAGCCGGCCGACGGGTACGTCCACGAAGGCCGGATCGGCGAGCCACGCGGCCCGGTCGGCGAACGCGTGCTTCATCGCTTCGGTGACGAGGTGAACGTAGGCGGGCCCGTTGTGCACGGGTTCACCCAGGTCATCGAGCCGCCGCTGGAGGATGCCGAGGATCTGGAGCATGGCGACGCCGCCGCTGGAAGGAGGCCCCATGGCGAGAATCTCCACCCCCCGGAACGAGCCTCGCAACGGTTCGGACACCCGCACCCTGTATGCCGCGAGGTCCTGCCGTGAGAGTGGCCCTTTGCCGGCACTCACCACGCTCACGATCGCGTCGGCGATTCCGCCCGCGTAGAACGCGCGGCGTCCCTCGGCGGCAATGAGTCGCAGCGCCCGCGCCTGGGGCGGATTGAAGACCATGTCGCCGACCGCGAGAGGACCATCACCGCCACCACCACCAAGGTCCCGCCGGAGCGGCGCCGCGGAATCGCGCAACGCCGGACGATCCGCCAACCGGCGGTCCAGTTCGGACAAGGCACTGATCCAGCTCCGGTCGGCGGCGAATCCCTGCTCGGCGGCGCGCACCGCCGGTTCGAGCACGGTCGCGCGATCCAGCGTGCCGAAGTGTTCCAGCGCATAGAGAAGCCCCGCCACGCTGCCGGGAACCGCCACCGAGTGCACCCCGGCGCGGCTGGCCAGGTCGTCGTCGAGCGTTGCGTAGTACTCACGGGTGACGGCCCCCGGCGCGGTCTCGCGAAAGTCGATCGCCACGGCGCCGGCAGCGGTCGCGCCATCGCCCGGCATCGAGATCACCATGAACCCGCCGCCGCCGATCCCGCAGGAGTACGGCCGCACCACCGACAGGCAGAAGCTCGCCGCCACCGCGGCATCGACCGCGTTGCCGCCGCGGCGAATCATCTCCAGCCCCGCCCGTGAGGCCACCGGGTGATCGGCGGCCACCGCCGCGTGGCTGTACACGGGCTCCGGGGCCGCTGTACCCCTGGTGGCCGTGACGACCAGTGCGACGACGTGCAATGCACAACACAGTCTCATGACCGGCACCTCCCGGGTGCCAGCCGGCGCTCGATCAGCGCCCGGGCATCGGCGATGTCCGCCGGGACCCCGGTCGAGCCCTCGCGCTCGATGATGAAGTTCACCGGTGGGTCGATCCGCAGCGCGACCTCGAACAAAGCATCCCAGTCGACCTCGCCGTGGCCCGCCGGCACCTCGCGACCCCACGAACCGGGGCGACCGGACCCAAGCGCATCCTTGACGTGCACCTGGACGACGCGCGGCCCGAGGCGCCGCAGCGCCTGCACCGGGTCGCCCATGCCGTACAGGATCATGTTCGCCGGATCGAAGTTGACGCCGGCCGTCGGGCGATCGAGTCGGTCCAGCACGTCCAGCAGCGTGTCGGCGGTCTCCTGTCCGGTCTCGAATGCAACGTTCACGCCGCGGGCGGCGAAGAGGTCAACGACGGCTCGCAGCCGGTCGAGCATCGTGAGCCGTGCGGCATCATCCAGGGATGGGTCGTCCAGGAAGCCCGCGTGCAGTGTGACGAGCCGGAGGCCCGCGCGACCGGCCGCCTCGGCCACGGCCTCCGCCAGTTTCGCGTTCTCCGGCCAGCCCGCGTCGCAGCGGACGCCGCCGGTGAGGCGTATCGAGTCCAGGGTCGAATAATCCTCGCCCTTCATGGCCAGCATCCCGCTGATGACGCGAACCCCGGCCGCGGCCAGGATCTCCGTCGCCTGCCCCCATACCGCCGGTTCGGCAACCACCGGCACCAGTGCCAGCTGGACGTTCTCGATCCCCAGCCCCTGAAGGGCCCCCACCAGCTGCCGCGGGTCGCGCGGCCTCAGGCTCCAACTGCAGACGCCGATTCGTGGGTTTGGCATCATTATCGGTCGCGCGCGGGGCGCCGGTGGAAGGATCGGGGCCGGGGCCTTAACATAGTCGTCAGCCCATCGGCCTGTCCAGCGTCCCGGACCGCCTGCCCGTGTCCACTGCCAAGATCGACAACCCGATCAGTCACCCGCCCCCGGTGGCGCCTCCGGACCTGCTGGCGCTCTACCGTGCGCGGCGAACGTTCATGCAGCGCATGGAAGCGTTCATCACGCGGCTCAGCACGCGCAACAACTTCTGGCAGAAGGTCTGCTCGATGATCTGGTTGCCCTACGCGTTCCACTCCGGCATCCGGATGAAGCGACTGGACTCCAGGCGGTTCACCGCGGTGCTTCCGTTCCGCCGCTTCAACCGCAACTTCTACAACGCCATGGCGGGAGCGGCACTGCTCGGCAATTCCGAAATCGCCGGTGGAATGTACCTGCTGGCGGAGTGCGGCAGCGACTACATCGTGGTCTGCAAGGAGATGAAGTACCGCTTCCTGCGACCCTGCTTCGGTCCGGCGGTCTACCACGTGGTCGATTCCGAAGACATTCACTCCAAGCTCGCCGCCGGGGACGAGTTCAACATCAAGCTCGACCTGGAGATCCAGCAGCGGCTCAAGAAGAAGGGCCGGGACCTCCGCGTCGGCCGGTGCGAGATCACCTTCCACTGCACTCCCAAGGCGCGGCTCGCTGAGCGCTCCGATCGCCGCCGGAAACAGTGAGTTTCCGTCATGCCCGCCAGGCACCGGCAACCGTCGCCTGGGGGCTGTTCTGTGCGTGCAGCTGGACGTGGTGCATCGGCATGTTCCTGCCGATCATTCTCCTGCGCGAATTCGGCTGGCCGGGATTCCTCGTGTTCGCCGTGCCCAACGTGCTCGGCTGCGCCGCGTTCGGCTACGTGCTGGGCAACGCATCCCGCCGCGCCGACCTGCTGAGCCGGCACCAGCCCGCCACCGTGCTCTTTTCCGCAACGGTCATCGGCTACCACATGTTCTTCGCGGCGTTCCTGGCGACCATGGTCGCCCGAGGTTCCTCGGCGCCCCTCGCCGGCGCGCTGGCGCTGCCCGTCGGCGTGTACGTGGTGGGGTACGGCCTGAGCCGGCTGCCGGCCCGGGCGTGGCTCCCCATGGCAGCGGTGCTCTACGCCGGCTCGATGGTGACCTTCGCTTCCGTGGGCGCCGCCCCGCTGCGGGCCATCCAGTGGTCCGGCTCGCTGACCGGTGCCGACCTCGCCTGCCTGGCCCCGGTGTTCGTGTTCGGCTTTCTCCTGAGCCCCTACCTCGACCTGACGTTTCACCGGGCGCTGCGATCGTCGCCGAGCCGCCATTGTTTCGCGGTGTTCGGCATCGCGTTTGTCCCGATCCTGCTGCTGACGGCCGCGTATCGGGGCGGCTTCACGCCGGCGATCATCGGCTACATCGTGGCCCAGTCGATCTTCACGGTCGCGGCGCACTTTCGTGAACTGCGTGCCGCGTCGTGGCCGCATGGGCGCGGTCCCAGGTGGGCGCTGCTGGCGATTCCGGCGGCCGCGGCGGGGCTGGCTCTGCTTCCCGGCGACGGCGAGAGGACGTACCTGCGATTGCTGGGCCTCTACGGGCTGTTCTTTCCTGCCTACGTGCTGGCGTTCATGGCCAGGCGAGGCAGCGGCGCGCCGCGGATACGCGGGTTACTGGTGTACGGCGGAGCGATGCTGGCGTTCGCACCCGCGCTGGAGGCCGCGTTCATCCACTCGATAACCTGGCCCGCCGTCATCCCGGTCGCGGTGATGATCGGGTTCGCCGGGTGGCGTCAAGTCAGCCGGCCGAACCTCTTTGGGTCAATGCCCAGAGGGCGTGGTTTCAGAAGGAAGAAGCAAGAAAGGGAGGGTGGCACGGTCGACGGAGCGTAGCGACGTCGCCCGTGGTTGGGCGTCACTCCACGGGCGAGCTCGCTTCGCTCGCTCGACCGTGCCACCCCCGGTTTACTTCCTCCTGCCGCAGCAATTCTTGTACTTCTTACCGGAGCCGCACGGGCAGGGCTCGTTGCGACCGATCGCCGGGGTCGTGCGGCGCACGGGCATGCGTTTCGTGGCGGCGCCGGTGCCCGGACCCGCCGCCTCGGCGGCGGCGAGGTCGCGGCGCTGCGCGGCGGTCCCCATGGCGGTCGCCGCGGCGGCGGCCGCAGCAATCG
>JADFOJ010000076.1 GCA_022562915.1 Planctomycetota bacterium
CGCGGGCGCCGATGCTCGATGTCGTGTTCGCGTCGTTGTCGTGGGTGCCCTGGCTCGCGGCGGGGCTGGCGGCGGGATGGGCGGGGGTCGCCGGTGCACTGGTCGGGCAGGTCGCCGCTGTCTTGCTCTGGACCGCGGGACATGAACTGGCGCACCCGGCGGCGCGGCGGGGATCGAGGCTCTACAAGGCGCATCACCGGATCGTCGGCACGTGGCGCAACCACGCGGCGCTGTGGTTCAGCATCGGGGCGATCGTGCCGCTGTGGGGCGTCCGGTTCGGCGAGATACTCCTGTACGCACCGTTGCGGTGGCTGCTGGGTTTCCCGCCGTACCGGCACGGTGACTGGGTGATGGTGAGCCGGCACAAGTTCAACGGCCTGGTCGGCCACGACCTTCTCTGGTGCCTGTGGTGCGACTGGATGACGGGCGTCTACTCGCTGGCGGGCGAGATGCTCCGCAACGTCGAGTCGTTCTGGTGCCCCATCCGGTTCTACGACCTCAAGAAGTGCGAGAACTGCCGCGTCGACTTTCCGGACATCGACCAGTGGGTCCCGGCCGACGGCACGATGGCCGAGGCCGAGGACATTATCCTGCGTTTCTACGCGGACGGCCGCCGGGAATGGTTCGGCCACCCGGCACGGCTCACGGTCGAGGGGAAGCGGCCGCCCGGCCCGGCTAGTCCCGATTGAACAGGATCACCAGACGGAACACGAGCTTGACGGCCTCGAAGTAGACCCACGCCAGCGACACGATCAGCGCGAAGGCGAGGAACCACTCCTCGGACTTCGGGCCACCCTGCGCGACGCGCGTCTCGATCATGCCGAAGTCGATGATCAGCCACATCGACGCCACGCCGAGGATCAGGACGTTGAGCCCCAGCCCGATGAGCCCGGCGATGCCGGGCCCTGCTCCTTAAGATGCCGTTTGTGAGTGACAGTTCACCTGGAACACGCCGCCATGTGCCGCCGGCCGTCGTCCTGACGTGGGCCGGGCTCTCCCTGGGCGCGGTGGTCGTGACACTGTGCCGGCTCACACTCGCGCCCTTGATCACGGCACACGATGCCGAGGCCAACCTGCGGATGCTGTGGCCCTTCTGGATCGCGTCGGCCATGGCGTGGGCGTCGCTGACGGCGCTGTGGCTCGTCCTTCGGCGTGGCGAGGTCGCGCGCGGATGGGCATGGCGACCGACGGCACTGGTCGTGGGCATCGCGATCGCGGCGCGGATCATCGTGCTGGTCGTCGGGGAGCCGGCCCTCAGCGACGACGTGTACCGCTACGTCTTCGACGGCAGGAACCTCGCCCGCGGCATCAACCCGTACACCGTCACTCCGCAGGACCGGATGGACGACCCGCGGTTCACCGAGCGATGGCCGGGTGAGGGCGCCGTGCTTTCGCGCATGAACAACCCGGAGATGACCACGATCTACCTGCCCGCGAGCCAGTGGGCGTTCGCGGCAACGGAACTGGTCGTGCCCGACGGACCGTGGTCGCCGAACCGCAGCGCCCGCGCACACCGCGCGGTGTTCATGGCCCTGGACATCGCCGTGATCGCGCTGATTCTCGTGGGGCTTGCCCGCGCGCGGCGGTCGGCGTGGTGGGCGGCGCTGTACGCGTGGCACCCCCTGCCGCTGGCGGAGATCGCCGGCTCCGGCCACCAGGAAAGCCTCGGCATCGCCCTGCTGCTGGCGGTGCTGCTCGTGGCGGAACGCGTCCCCCGGAAAGTATGGGCATGGACCGCGCTGCTGGCCACGGCGGTGCTGGTCAAGCCGGTGGCGCTGCCGGTGGCGGCGCTGGCTCTGAAGGGTCAACGATGGCAGGCGTGGGCGCTGTCCCTGGCGGTCGGCATGGTCGTCTGCACCGTGCTTGGGGCGCCGCTGTGGCTCACCGACCACGGTGAGCCGCTGCGGCAACTGCTGGAGACCGCCGAGCGGTTCCGGCTCAAGTGGGCGCACTTCGGCAGCGTCTACGAACCGCTGCTGTGGACGCTGGAACAGGTGCGCCCGGAGTGGACCAACGACCGGCAGGAAATACTTGCCCGCCGGATCTGCATGACACTGGTCGCCGTGGTCTTCGCCGGCGTGTGGTGGCGCGGGCCGCCCGGTCTGTGGGCGCGCTGCCGGTGCATCATGCTGGCGATGGTGCTGCTCTCGCCGACGGCCCACCCGTGGTACCTGTTGTGGGCGCTGGCGATGGTGCCGGTGGCGCCGGGACCGGTCACCTGGGTGGCGTCGCTGACGCTCGCCTGGGGGTACGGCGCGTGGGGGCACGTCAACGCGGACGGCACGGTCAGTTGGGCGGCCTCCGGGTGGACCATGCTCCTCGCCTACGCGCCGATCTACGGAGTGCTGGCATGGGAAGCGGGCCGGCGCGTCGCCGCGCTCAGAACGCTACATCTGAACTGAAGATGCTCTAACAGCCCGTTGAAGAAGTCATTCGGGCTGCGAGCGGCCCGGATCCGCCAGCTCGGCGTCGCCGAATCTCGCCGTATCTCCGGGATATGCCTTCGATCCGACTCCTTGATCTGACGAATCCGGTCGCGCTCTCGCCATCGAAGCACTTCTTCAACGGGCTGCTAACCTGTCACCATGCAAGTCGCACGAATCATCGCCGAGATGGAATCCATTGCTCCGCTGGAGCACGCCGCCCAATGGGACAACGTCGGGCTGCTCGTCGGGTCGCCGCATTGGCGGGCCGGGTCGCTGCTGCTGACGATCGATCTCACCGATGCGGTTTTGCGCGAGGCCGTGGATGCCGGCGCCCGGATGATCATCGCCTACCACCCGCCGATCTTCCGGCCGCTGCCGAGACTCACCGACGCCGATCCGTTGCAGCGCATCGTGCTGGAGGCGGCCCGCCGGGGAATCTCCGTCTACTCGCCGCACACCGCGCTCGACGCCGCGCCCGGCGGGGTCAACGACTGGATCGCGACGGGTCTCGGAGACGGGGACGTCCGCGCGTTGCGGCCCGCCCCGGTGTTGCCCGAGAGCGAGCAGTGCAAGCTCGTGACGTTCTGCCCCGCGGACGCGGTGGACAGACTACGCGGCGCGCTGGCCACGGTCGGCGCCGGCCGGATCGGCGAGTACGAGTTGTGCTCCTTCGAGTTGACGGGAACGGGAACCTTCCTGGGCGGTCCCGGCACCCACCCGGCCGTGGGGCGGCGCGGAGCGTTGGAGCACATCGACGAGGTGCGGCTGGAGATGGTCTGCCCGGAGGCGTCGCTGCCACTGGCCGTCACCACGCTGGGGCAATTCCACCCCTACGAGGAGCCCCCGATCGAGATTTACCGGCTGCAGCCGCGGCCGCAGCGGCATGTGGGCGACGGCCGCCGCGTGGTCCTCGATCGCCGGCAGCCTCTGTCCGTCATCGTCGAGCGCATCAAGCGGCGGCTGGGCGTGACCCGGCTGCGCGTCGCCGCCGGCGGGCCGAGTGCCCGGCGCTACCGGACGATCGGCGTCTGCGCAGGCGCAGGGGCAGCGCTGCGCGAGGCCGCCACGGCACAGGAGTGCGAGCTGTTTCTCACCGGGGAGATGCGCCACCACGACGTCCTGGCCGCCCAGGCAGCCGGGTGCACGGTCGTCCTCGCCGGACACACCAACACCGAGCGCGGCTACCTCAAGATCCTGCGCAAGCGACTCCAGCGGTCGCTGACCACGCTTGACGTAATCGTGTCCCGCCAGGACACCGACCCGCTGCGCACCATGTAGACAGGCGGCCGGTCACTTCTTCTTTTTCTTCTTCTTCCCGAAAATGCTGTCGAGGATGTCGCCGATCGGCAGGCCGGTTTTCTTCTCCAGCTCATCGATCCCCGCGCGGACACCGATCGTTGCCGCGGCCTCGGCCAGGAACTCCGGCTCGATCTCGGCCTTGACGTTGCCGAAGGGGCCGCGGTAGAGGATCGGGACCGAGACGTCGTCGGTGAGCCCCTCCAGCTCGTGGAAGGTCCCTGCGAGACTGTCCAGCGGCACTTCCGCAGTCAGGTTCACGTACCGCGTGTTGAGATCGATCGACCCGGAGTAGATCATGGTGAACTTGTCGAGCTTGACGGCGAACCGTTCGTACGTCACGACGCCCTTGCGGATTCTCACCTTGATCGGCTCGATCTCCCCGGAGATGGTCTTTGCGTTGCTCGCATTGGCCAGTGTCAGCAGGATCAGTGCCGTCGAGCCGCGGTCGATTTCGACGCGGCCGATCGTGATCTCCAGGAGGGCGTCGAGCCGGCTCACGTCACCGTCCAGCGGAATGGACGACTCACCAATCGTCACCCGCACCGGCTGCTCGGTCGTCCGGATGTCCGCCAGCAGCGGGTGAATCTTGTACAGCAGGCGGTCCCGAAGCGGCGGCGTGAGCTCCAGTTCGGCGAGGACCGGCTGGTCGGCCTTGATCGACACCGCGTTGTTCGCGCCGTACACGATGCCGTCGAGCCATCCGTTGGAGGTCTCGAACCTCGCCTCCAGGACCCCGCTGTTGCGGGAAAAGTTACTCGCGGTCGCCACGGCATCCACGCGCGGGCCCAACGCCGCCACCAGCAATCCCTGCATGTCCGCGAGCCCGTCGATCACCGCGGTATGCAGGCGGTTAACCTTGGCGATCATGGCGAGCGTCGCCTGCGGCAGGGCAAGCACGCCGTCGGCCATCAGGTCCGTCACCGTGCCGGTGAGCTCGATCCGCCCCGGCTCGGCGGCGCCGGCGAACTCGACGAGGCCGGTGACCTTCGCCGTGAGCCCCGCCTCGAGATCGCTGCCGGTGAGCGTGATCCGCAGGTCCTTGATCGAGTTGCGACCGATCTTCGCATCGTCGAGCACCAGCGGCCCGCCGCGCAGCTCGAGATCGATATCGACCGCATCGCCGTCGAAGGGTTCGCCGGCGAGCATCGCCAGCGGAACGCGCAACGCCCGGATCGCCAGCGTCATCGGGACGTCGGCGACGACGGTGGTCTGCGGCGACGGTCCGGCCGTGGTGCCCAGTCGTTTCTGCAGCGCCGCGCGGGGCAGGGTGATCCTGGTGTTGTCAGTCGTGATCGAGACCGTCTCGTCGGCGAGGTCCGCGGTGAAGTCTCCGGCAAGGTACGGAAACTCGACCCCAACGGTCGCTCGCACGGCGTCCGTGGAGACATGGCTGACCGTCACGACCACGTTGCCGGTCGCGCCGACGAACTCCAGAAGACCGTCACCCGCGCGTCCGCCGGTTATGGCGTCAAGAGACCCGACGGCCAGGTTCCGAAGCCCGATCGAGACGCCGTCCACGGTCATGGTGTCGCCGAACGTGGCGGTTGCAGCGTAGCTCAACGCGGTCAGATCGATATCGGTCGCCACGCGGCGCAGCAGGGCCGTCCCCGCAAGCGTGATCGACGGCGCCGGGCCGCCCGTGGCGGTCACGGCGATCTCCATGTCGCGTATGCCCAGCGGCTCGACGAGCCCGGGCACCTGCCGGAGCGTCGCCTCCTGGAATGCGATGCGGCCGCGGATCGGGCTGGGAGTCTCGGCGCCCTCGATCAGCGGCCACGCAAAATCGAACGGCTCGAGCTCGAGCGTCGTGACCACCGGCGACACCAGGGCAACGGGCCGTTCGACGCCGCGCTGCATCGCCGCAGCCAGCTCGGGCGAGACCTCCAGGCTCGCGGCGGCCCACGCGACGTGAATCGTCTCGTCCCCGAACGTTGCGGTTCCGTGGGCCGCCAGGCCGTCGCCCTCGACGCGCAGATCAGCGTGCAACTGCCCGCCGCCGAACGTCGCCTCGACGGTGACGGCGACCGGCCCGACCAGCGCGGCACGGACCAGCTCCGCGTGCTCCGGCGGCACCAAGGCGACCACGTCCGCCGGCCGGATGTTCCGGATTGACACGACGCCGCTGGCATTGATCCCGTCGAGCGCCGGTGACGCATCCTCGTCGAGGATGTCCCGGACCGTCAGGGCGAGGGTCGTCTCGGCGCCACCGAGCGTGGCGCTGCCGCCGAGCGTCACCCCCTCGCCGAGTGACGGCATGTCCACGGACAGCTCGAGACCTTCGAGCAGGACCCCCGACTCGTTGGTGCCCATCGAGACGGAGACGGGTTGCCGGAGAGTCACCGTGCCGGACGCGGCAAGGTCGCGCGCCCAATGCGGGGTATCGGTCGGCGGCACGATCAGCCTGTCGAAGTCGACGACGAGGTCCGCGGCGCGATCGATGGCAAGACCGGTGATCGCCAACACGAGCTCCGGATGCACGGCAACCGCGATGTGCAGTCGCGCGGCGTCGAGCCGCCGGGCCGCATCCACGGTTCCGTCAAAGTCGATCTCGACGGCCTCGGCCCTGATCCGTACGGCGACCTGCCGGGTTGCACCGCCGGAAAAGTCCGCATCGATATCGATCGCCGGCCCGATGTCGCGGGTCGCGACGATCGGCGTGCCGCCCAGAAACCCCTGCAACAACGCGGTCGGCACGGCCCGGCCCACGAGGTGCCCCCTGATCCGTTCGAGCCGGACGTTCACGGACCCGTCGGCGTCCACGGGATCGTCGATCGCCAGCGTAGCCTCGAGCATTCCCGACTCGGTCCCATCGATCACGGCGTCGGCCTTGACGACCAGTTCAATGCGCTCGGTGAGGTCGTCGCTGGTCACGGCGAGAACCAGCGAGCGAATCTCCGTCGGTCGATCCGTCAGCGGAACCGGCACGTTGCGGAGCCGGACGTCGATGCGACCGGACGCCCCGCCGGGTGTCAGCACACCGTCAGGGTCGACCAGCCCGGCGACTTGACCGGTGACGGTGACCGATCCGGGGGTCGCTGCACCGGTCACGTCGGCGGCGAGATCCAGCTTCACCGGTTCGCCGGGCGCGTAACTCAGCTCGCCGTGGAGATCATCGAGACCGTACTCACGGGACGAGCCCTGTTCCGCCAGCGTGACGGAGAGCCCGCCCAGGCGCAGCGTGACCGGCGGTACACCCGCCAGGGAGAACGGTTCGTCGATGTCGCCGGGTCGAGCCTGCGGCGCACGCGGCGTGTGCGGCGCGCGGCTGCGGGCGAACAGGTTCGCGAAGGTCGTGGAGCCATCGGGGCGCAGTTCGCCGCGAATCGTTCCGGAAAGATCCACCGTGATCGCCTCGACATCGCCGGTGAGCAGTTCGAACAGTCCCGCGTTGACGGTCAGATCGAGATCCATTGCGGTCACGCCATCAGGAGCGTTGACGGCAAACCCCGTGACCGATTGGGGGCCGAACCAGCCCAGGTCGAGCCCGGTCAGCGCCACCGTCCCGTCGAGACGCTGCTGAATCGCGCCGCGGATCGCGGCCCGCCCGGGCCCGGAGCTGAGAATCGTGGGCGCGAGCATCGCCAGCAGCACGAGGACCGACACGACACCGCCCACCGCAATCAGGGCTTTTTTCAGCAGGCGCCGGGGTGGTCGTTCGGTGCGGGGCATGGCGGAGCGTCGCCATGGTAACCGGCGAGCCGGCCAAACTGTTTCAACAACGGTTCAATCTACGCCCTACGCGGCATGAGAAAGCGCCGGGGCGAGCTCCAGCCGCGAATCGACGAAGCGAATGGCCAGGGCGATGCTGTCGTTATCCGTCGGCAACACGCGGGTAACGCTCGCGTGCATCATGTCGGCCGAGCAGAAAATGGGCTGGCGCCGTGTCAGTGCGATGCCCACGAGCAGGCGGTCACCCGGCTCCAGCGGAACGGGCCGCTCGAGCTGGAGCAACCCGCCCTCGGCGGAGAGATTCCACGTCGATCCGGCCAGGTATCTTCCGATTCTTGGAATGTACAGCTTGCAGGGTCGCTGGAGATTCAGCCGTTCAGATGCTCGGCGTTCACGCTCGGCCATCAGAGCCTCTTTTCGGGTCGGGCCGATGGTTGGACTCGCCCTTCCCCAACAGGATATCGACGGCCCGCGCGGCGAACTTTGGCCGGTCAATGAGCTTTGACGGCGGATTTGCCTGTTTTTGCGCGGCCCGACGGAGACTATGCTCTCGCCATGGCGATCAGTGTGCAGGTGCAGGCCCCGGCCAAGCTCAACCTCGCCCTGGCCGTGGGGCCACCGGACGAACGGGGCATGCACCCCATCCGCTCGTGGATGGTCACCGTGAGCCTGGCCGACGACCTCGAGGTCACCCGCCTCCAGGACACTCGCAAGAGCCATTATGCGGTTCTCTGGCACGCCGAGGCCCGGCGGCGCCGCGAGATCGACTGGCCTGTGTCGCGTGACCTGTCGGTGCGCGCCCACCTGGCGCTCCAGCAGCACGTGGGGCGCACCCTGCCGGTACGGATGAAGCTCCTGAAAAGGATCCCCGCCGGCGGCGGGCTCGGCGGCGGTTCCTCCGATGCCGCAGCCATGCTGCACGCGGTGAACGCGCTGTTCGAGCTCGGCCTCGCCGACGACGTCCTGCGCGGGATCGCGGCGGGCCTCGGCTGCGACGTGCCGTTCTTCATCGGCGGCGGCAGTGCGCTGGTTCACGGCTTCGGTGAGCAGGTCGAGCCCCTGGACCGGCTCACCGAGCTGCACGCCGTGGTGGTTCTGCCTGACTCGGTCTGCCCGACGGGGCAGGTGTACGGCGCGTTCGACGAGTTGGACCGCGTCACGGCATCGCGGGCCGGCGATGTCGAGGTGCTCGCCCGGTCCGGGGCCGCACTGAGATCCGACTCGGTCTTCAACGATCTGGCGGCCGCGGCGATTCGCGTGGCGCCGGGCCTTGGCACTCACCTCCAGCAGCTCGGCGATCTCGCCCAGCGCCCGGCCCACGTCGCGGGCAGCGGATCGAGCCTGTTCGTCCTCTGCGACGATCCGCTGCATGCGGAACAACTCGCCGAGGCCGCCGAGCGGAGGCTCGGCCTGCCCGCGCTCGCCGTGCGGGGCCCACAGCGACTACTCTGGGTGCGATCATGACCACACCCGGCAAGACCACCCCGTCAACCTTCGTTCCGGCGGACCTCGACGGGGCACGTTGGGAGAGCCTCGAGCCGCTGTACCGGTCCCTGATCGGCCGCGATCTCGCGTGCAGCGGCTGCCTGGAGCAACTGCTGCTGGACCGCTCGGAGCTGGACTCCACGGCCAGCGAAGCGCACACCAACCTGTACGTCCGGATGACCTGCCACACCCTCGATGAGCAGGCGAAGTCGGCGTACCTGCGGTTCGTCCAGCAGGTCGAACCGCACCTCAAGCAGGTCGGCTTCGAGCTGGACCGGAAGATCGTCGGCTCGCCCCACGGTGCCGACCTGGACCACGGCCGGTACGAGGTGCTGCTGCGCGACCTGTCGGCGGAGGTCGAGATCTTCCGGGAGCGGAACATTCCCCTCCAGACCGAGGACACCACCCTCGACCAGAAGTACGACGAGACGTGCGGGAAAATGACCGTCGATTTCGACGGCGAGCAGCGAACGCTGCCGCAGATGGCGCGGTACCTGGAGGAGACGGACCGCTCGACGCGCCGGCGCGCCTGGGAGGGCATCTGGGAGCGCCGGTACCGCGACGGCGAGACCCTCGACGTGATCTTCGACCGGATGATCGAGCTGCGCACGCAGATCGCGCGCAACGCCGGCTTCGGCAACTACCGGGACTACATGTTCAAACGCCGCCTCCGATTCGACTACACGCCCGCGGATTGCGAGGCGTTTCATCGCGGCGCCGAGGAGGTGTGCGTGCCGCTGCTGCGACAACTCAACCGGAGCCGGGCCGAGGCGCTCGGCATCGATCCGTTGCGGCCGTGGGACCTGGCGGTGGACCCCCTGGGCCGCCCGCCGCTGCGGCCGTTCGACGGCACCGATGAACTGGTCGAGAAAACGTCCAGACTGTTCCACCGCATGGACCCGTCGCTGGGGGAGATGTTCGACACGCTGCGCACCGGCGACTGCCTGGACCTGGAGTCGCGCAACGGGAAGGCGCCCGGCGGCTACCAGGCCCACCGCGACCGGTCGCTCAAACCCTTCATTTTCATGAACGCGGCGGGTGTGCATCGAGACCTGGACACGATGGTCCACGAGGCCGGCCACGCCTTCCACTCGATCCTCTGCCACCACGAGCCGTTGTTGCACTATCGCCACTCGCCCATCGAGTTCGCCGAGGTCGCGTCGATGACCATGGAACTCTTCGGCTTCCCGTTCCTTGACGAGTTCTACGACGAGGCCCAGGCCGCCCGCGCTCGCCGCAAGCGGCTGGAGGACCTCGCGACGATGTTGCCGTGGATCGCGACGATCGACGCCTTCCAGCACTGGCTCTACACGCACCCGGACCACGGTCGCGACGAACGGGCCGCGTACTGGCTGGAACTGGACGACCGCTTCGGCCCGGCGGTGAGCTGGGTCGATCTGGAGCACTATCACCGGATGAACTGGCAGCGGCAGGGGCACCTGTTCGGCGTGCCGTTCTACTACATCGAATACGGCATCGCCCAGCTCGGCGCGTTGCAGATGTGGCTGCAGTACACGCATTGCCCGGCAGCCGCGATCGAGAACTACAAGACGGCGCTGGCGCTGGGCGGCTCCCGGCCGCTGCCGGAACTCTTCGCCGCGGCGGGCCTGGAGTTCTCGTTCGGCCCGGGTTCGATGCGGCGGCTCATGGACGAGGTGCAGAAGGAGCTGGAGTCGCTGCCTCTTTGACCGGGGGTTCCGGGGGCTCCGGGGGCTCCGGGGATTCCGGGGGCTCCGGGGATTCCGGGGGCTCCGGGGATTCCGGGGATTCCGGGGGATCCAGGTCGCGCCGTTCGACCACTGTCCCGGCGTCGGGCCGGCTCGTTGCAGCGTCCAGCTCGGCCTCCTTGATCTCCAGTTCCTCCGGCTCTTCGAGGTCCAGTCGTTCCATGACGACCCGCACCATCGCCTCGGCGGTGGCGACCTCGTCGACGGTGACGTGGTCGGCGCCGATCTCCGTGACGGCATGGCTCTGGCTGAGAAGGCCCGTGCGAACGGCGATGAACATGCTCGTACTGCGCCGCCGGGCCGTCATGCAGGCGCGCAGCACCGCGGTCTCGTCGGGCACCGTCAGAATCAGCGCGTCGGCGTGACCGAGCCCCGCCGACTCCAGGACGTGGGAATTCGCAATGTCGCCGAAGACGATCGAGCGGTGGCGGCGAAGCTGATCGGCGACCGTGTCGGGGTTCAGTTCGATGATCGTGTAGCTGACGCCCGCCTTTTCCAGCACCTCGGCGATTCGCCGCCCCACCGGCCCGAAGCCGCCGATGATGATGTGGCGCGGGCCCGGCTCCGTCGCCTCGTCGGCGTGACCGATGCCGAACAGCGACGATCGCACCCACGGCGCGTGGCCACCGCTGCCCACGCGGCGAGCGATGCGCCGGCCGAGGTCGGCCAGCGCCGGTGTCAGGATCAGCGAGATCACCACGATCGCGATCGCGCACCCGACGACGCCGGGCGCGAAGATGCCGAGTTCACCGGACACCCCGAGCAGGATGAGGCTGAACTCGCCGGCCTGGGCGAGTGAGAACCCGACGATGATCGCGTTCGCCGGCAGCGCCCCCACCGTCCAACAGACGCCGCCGATCACGACGGTCTTGATCACGACCAGCGCCAGCACGCCCAGAAGAATAACCCACCACTGATCGACGACGATTCCGGGCACGAGCTTCATCCCGACCGTCGTGAAGAACAACGCGCTGAAGATGTCGCGCAGCGGGCCGATCTGGCCGCTGAGTTGATGGCGGAACGGCGTGCCGGCGAGCACGAAGCCGGCGAGGAACGCGCCCATTTCCAGACTGAAGCCGATCCACTGCGCGACCAGCGCCGCCGCCAGGGCCGCGGAGATCCCCACCAGCATCATGATCTCCAGCCGCCGGCCGCGCAACGACTCGCGCAGCAGTACGGGCAGGAGCGTCTTGCCCACGACGACAAGCACCGCCACGCCGCCGATCATCAGGAGGCCCTCGCCGATGAAGCTCGCCCAGTTCATCGGCGCCGCGTCGGAAGGGGTCTCGGCGCTGCCCGCCCACCGGGAGAGCGCCGGCAGCATCGCGAGCATTGCCAGCACCACGATGTCCTGCACGACGAGGATCGCGAAGGCCAGACGCCCGCTGCGGCGGCGAAGCTCGTGCCGGGCGGTGATGATCCGCAGGACCACCGCCGTCGATGACAACGAGAATGCCATGCAGATCGCCACCGCCGCCGGCGCCGTCAACCCGAACGCCCTGGCGACGGGATAGCCCACCGCCACGGAGAGCGCGCACGAGCCGACGCCGGCGACGATCATCCGGACCAGCCCACGACGCAGTATCGAGATGTCCATCTCCAGGCCGATCCCGAACAGCAGCAGAATGATCGCCAGGTGAGCGACCGAGCCGAGGCGCTCGGTGGGGATGAACTCCAACGCGTTGGGTCCGATCACCGCGCCGGCGATCAGGTACGCCGGGATGATCGCCAGGCGCATCCGCTGCATCACGAGGGCGACCAGGCCCGCCACGGCCAGGATCACGAAAAGGTCCAGCGCGATCGCGCGCTCGGCATCACCTCCCGCTGCCAGAATCACCGTCACCATGGGCCTGATCAGTCTCGGCGAAGAACTCTAGACTCTACGTCTTATCGGGCGAGAGCCCGACGGTCTGGAGATCGTCGAGGAGGATCTTGCGATCGTCATCCTCGGCGATGTCGCGCCCCGCCTGCTCGGCCAGCCTGACAAAATCGTTCGACCGCACCGTGAGGCCGGCGACCGCGTGTGCCCGCGTGTGCCCGCGTGTGCCCGCGCGAGCGCCTCGTACGCGAACGCGAGGTCGAAACCCGCGATCCCGTGCTCCCGGCACACGGCCAGGCATCGCTCGGCGTGACGCAACGCCGGCTCCGCGCGCCGGAGCACCGCGTAGACCCGCGACAGTTGCCACTCGCCGCGGGCGAAGTTGACCGGTGTGCCGACCTGAGCCAGTGCAGCATCATGGCGTGCACCGTGTGGACCATCAGGTTGTCGTCGTCGCCGCTGCGGTCGGGCTTGTCCAGCAGCGTCCAGACGGTGTTGAACAGCGCCTTGCCGCACTGCTGGTGCTGCCGGGCGGTCAGCTTCATCGTCGTCGTGGGCATGAATGATTCGTCCGGTTCACCGCGCACGGCAGCTACGATGAGTCCATGCCGGATGCCACACGATACCACATGACCCCGGACGAGTTCCGCGTGCACGGGCACGCACTGGTCGACTGGATCGCCCGGTACTGGGAGCGGGTCGAAGAGTACCCGGTTCTCTCGACGGTCGAGCCGGGCCGGATCCGCGACCAACTGCCGGCGACGGCCCCGGACGAAGGAGAACCTTTCGACCGGATGATGGCCGACGTCCGGCGGATCATCCTGCCTGGGATCACCCACTGGCAGTCGCCGAGCTTCTTCGGGTTCTTCCCCGCCAACGTCTCGGGCCCGTCGGTCCTGGGAGAGCTTCTTTCGGCGGGGCTTGGCGTGCAGGGGATGTTGTGGGCCACGAGCCCGGCGTGCACCGAGCTCGAGACGCACGTCCTGGACTGGCTCGTGGACATGCTCGACCTGCCGGGAAAGTTCAAGTCCACGACTGCCGGCGGCGGCGTGATCCAGGACACGGCGTCCAGCGCGACGCTCTGTGCCCTGCTCGCGGCGCGGGAACGGGCGTCCGGCTCCCAGGCGAACCAGGCCGGCGCGCGGCGGTCCCTGATCGTCTACACGTCGTCCCAGGCGCACAGCTCCGTCGAGAAGGCCGTCATGATCGCCGGGATCGGCCGGGACAACCTGCGGCTCATCGAGACCGACGAGCACTACGCCATGCGCCCCGACGCGCTGGACACGGCCGTCGAGCGGGACCGCCGCGCGGGCCTCGCGCCGTGCTTCGTCAGCGCGACCGTCGGGACGACCTCCTCCAACGCGATCGATCCTCTGGGCCCGATCGGCGCGATCTGCCAACGCTACGGGCTGTGGCTGCACGTCGATGCGGCGATGAGCGGGACCGCGGCGCTGTGCCCGGAGTTCCGGTTCATCCACGACGGCCTGGAGCACGCCGACAGCTACTGCTTCAACCCGCACAAGTGGATGTTCACCAACTTCGACTGCGACTGTTTCTGGGTCGCCGACCGGGCCGTGCTCATCCGGTCGCTGAGCGTGATGCGCGAGTACCTCGACAACGAGCCGACCCGCTCCGGCGCGGTCTTCGACTACCGCGACTGGCACGTCCCGCTGGGTCGCCGTTTCCGGGCGCTGAAGCTGTGGTTCGTGATCCGCCACTACGGCGTCAAGGGACTGCAGCACCACGTCCGCGAGCACGTGCGTCTCGCGCAGGAGTTCGCCGGGTGGGTCGAGGCCGACGACCGGCTCGAGCTGGTCGTGAAACCCCCGCTGAACCTCGTCTGCTTCCGGCACCGGGACGGCGACGACGCCACGCGTGCACTGCTGGACGGCCTCAACGCGACGGGCAAGCTGTACATGACCCACACGAAGCTGGACGACCGCTTCACGATCCGGTTCTCCGTGGGCGGGACCTTGACCGAACGCCGCCACGTCGAACAGGCGTGGGAGCTTATTCGCGCGGCGTGCGAGCAATCCCCGTGACCGCGCGCGACCACACAACGAACCTGCTCCTGCAGGCCGCCGGCGGCGACCGGCGCGCCGCCGACCAGCTCATGCCGCTCGTCTACGACGAGCTGGTCCGTCTCGCGCAGCAACTCATGCAGATGGAGCGCGCCGGCCACACGCTCCAGGCCACGGCGCTCGTGAACGAGGCGTACCTCAAGCTCGTTGACCAGGGCCGGGCGGACTGAAAGGACGAGACGCATTTCTTCGCCGTGGCGGCGACCGCCATCCGGCGGATCCTCGTGGATCACGCCCGGACCCGTGGCCGCCGCAAGCGAGGCGGCGAGCAGGCGCGCGTCGAGCTGGACACCCAGCTGCTCGGCACGCCGTACGACGGCATCGACATCCTGGAGCTGGACGACCTGCTCGAAGCGCTCGCCGCGGACGATCCGCGGGCGGCGCAGATCGTCGAGCTCCGCTTCTTCGGCGGGCTCACGGGCGAGCAGGCGGCGCGTCACCTGGACATCTCGACCGCAACGGCCCAGCGCGACTGGCGCTACGCCCGGGCGTGGCTCCTGCAGCGGCTTGTCGGCGAAGCCGCAGAGGAGCGCCGCAATGGCGAATGACCGCCCCCGGCGTGTGAAGACGCTGTTCCTCGCGGCGCTCGACGTCGAGCCCGATCGCCGCGCGCGGTTCCTCGACGAGCAGTGCGCCGGCGACGGCACGCTGCGCCGGGACGTCGATGCCCTGCTCGACGCCGACGAGCAGCCGAGCGAACTGTTCGACGGCCCATCCGACGCCGCGGCCTGGTTCCGGAGTGCCGTCACCGACCGCGTCCAGGGCGACGAGGAGGGGCGTCCCGCCCCCGCCCGGATCGGTACCTACCGGATCGTCCGCACGCTCGGGCGCGGCGGCATGGGCACGGTCTACGAGGCGATCCAGGACCAGCCCCGCCGCGCAGTGGCCCTCAAGCTCCTGCACGCGTCGAGTGTCTCGCCCCGCATCGCGCGCCGCTTCGTCCGCGAAGCGGAGTTCCTGGCCCGGCTCAACCATCCGAACATCGCGAGGGTCTACGAGGCGGGCACCCACGACGACGGGTTCGGCGGCGTGCCGTTTTTCACGATGGAACTCATCGAGGACGCCCGTCCCATCACCGAGCACGCCGCGGCCCGCGGACTCGATGTCAACGAACGCATCGAGCTCATGCTCATGGTGTGTGACGCGCTGCACTACGGCCACCAGCGCGGCATCATCCACCGCGACGTGAAGCCGGCCAACCTGCTCGTCGGTGCGGACGGCACCCCGCGCGTGATCGATTTCGGCGTTGCCCGAGCCACGGACGCGGATCTCTCCATCGCAACCCTCCAGACGACGGCGGGCGAGATCATCGGGACGCTGCGGTACATGAGCCCCGAACAGTGCCGCGGAGACGTCGACGAGGTCGACGTGCGGTGCGACGTCTACACCCTCGGGGTCGTCCTGTACGAGCTTGTCGAGGGCCGGCTGCCCTACGACCTGGACTCGACGTCGGTCTTCGACATTCCGCGTGTCATCCGCGAAGTCACGCCGCATCGTCTCACCGCGATCCGGTCCCAGCGGTACGGCGACCTCGAGACGATCATCCTCAAGACGCTGGAGAAGGAACCGGCCCGCCGCTACCAGTCGGTCTCCGAGCTCGCCGGAGATCTCCGCCGCTATCTCGCCGGCGATCCGATCGAGGCGAAGCGCGACCACACGTGGTACGTCCTGGGCAAGACGATGCGGCGTCACCGCACGTCGGTGACGGTGGTCGCGGCGTTCTTCGTTCTCGTCTCGATCGCGGCTGTTGCCCTCGGCGTCCTGTATTCCCGCGCCGAGCATCGTGCCGAAGCGTTGCGGCGGACCGGCTACTTCCAGACCATCGCGCTCGCCCAGAACGCGCTCGCCGCGTCACGCACCGCGGAGCTCAACATGCTCCTGGAGCGTTGCCCGCGGGATCTGCGGGGCTGGGAGTGGCATTACCTGGCAGGCCGCTCCGACGAGAGCGTGGCGACCTTCCAAGGTGCGCCAATGGGCGTGGCGGCCCTTTCCCCCGACGGCCGGCTCATCGCGAACGCCGGCCGGGGGGGCTTCGTCGATCTCTGGGACGTCGCGCAGCGTGAGCGTATCGCTCACCTGCCGATCGCCACCAACTTCGTCGCGCAGCTGAAGTTTTCGCCTGACGGCAACCTGCTCGCGGTCAGCCCCCGAGCGCGCGGACCCGGACTGGTCCTGAACGTTCACACCGGTGACACGGTCCTCGAGATCACGCCTGATGGCGAGCGTCTCCTGGCCGTCTTCACCCCGGACGGGAGCCGGCTCGTCACGGGTTCGTCGGAGGGAACCGTCTCGATCTTGAGCGTGGACGACCGAAGCCGGATCCGCGAGCTGCCGCAAAAGGGGCCGGCCGTCAGCGCCATCACGACCTCGCCGGACGGCGCGATCGTCGTCGTCGGACGCGTCGACGGCTCGATCGACGCCTGGGAGCTCAACTCCGGGCACCGCGTGCTCGAGCTCGACGGTGCCCATACCGGGCGCGTCTCCGACCTCGTTTTCGACCCCGGCGGCACGCGCTTCCGTTCCGCCGGCAGGGACGGCTACGTGAAGGTCTGGGATCGAGCGGGGAACCAGCTCGACGTGCGCCGCATCGAGGGCGACGGGGTGAAGGGGATCGCCCTCTCGCCCGACGGCCGGGTGCTGGCCGTCGTGACGCCGCGTTCGATCGAGTTCCGCGACGCCCGGACCGGCACGATCCGGCGCCGTCTCACCGGGGAGCGCAACGGCGTCGACGCCGCCTTCTTCGCGGGCGGCAAGCGGCTTCTCTCCTGGTCAGTGGTGGAGAGCACGATGAAGGTGTGGGACCTGTCGCGCCGACGCGGCGCGTTTGTCCTCGGCCGCCACGACGACCTGGCGGAGGCCGTGGCCACATCCCCGGACGGGCGCTGGATCGCCTCGGCGGGGCGCGACGGCGTTGTCAACCTGTGGGCCGCGGGCGCGGGCACGCGGCACGCGAGCGTGGAGTCCGGCACGGTGCGCGTCTACCGGCTCGCGTTCAGCCCCGACGGCACGCGGCTCGCCGCCGCGTGCCACGACGCGGCCGTTCGTATCTGGACGATCCCCGGCACCGAGCTCATTCACGTGCTGCGTCACGAGCGGCATCCTGTCTTCGGTGTGGACTGGCTGGGCAGCGACCGTCTCCTCGCCGCAACCGGCGACGGCGTGCTGTCGGTCTGGTCCTGCGATGACGGCCGTCTCCTGGAGACGGTCGACACCGGCCAGGGCGCCGTGATGTCGGTGGCCTGCCGCACCGGCGCCGCGATGGTCGCCACGGGCGGAGAGGACGGCACGGTCAAGGTGTGGGCGGTTGAGCCGCTTCGCGTCAAGGCAACCCTCTCCGGGCACGGCGGTGAGGTGAGCGATCTCGCGTGGTCGCCCGACGGCACAGAACTGGCCTCCACCAGCG